>NZ_JBVHMR010000048.1:0-45430 GCF_055558375.1 Streptomyces sp. NPDC025793
CTTCCGGCGGCCGTCCAGCATCAGACCCCGCAGATAACACTCGCCCCACCGCCGCTGATCCCGCCGCGGCACCGACCCGAAAACATCAGCTACGAACTCCGCCAACTCACCCCGGAGCCGTTCCACTTCCCCCAGCCTCACACCACAAAGATGCCCGCCACCAGGTGAGATCACTCGACGTAATGAAGCAATACTTGGAGCTGTCCGGGCGATCACGCTGGAACTCGCATGACTGCGGACGCAACGGCAGCCGTGACCATGGTGGGTTGGCGGACCGAGGGCTCTCCTCCGCGGCTGCTGGACGAATGGTGCGGGGGCAGGAGTGGCCGAGGGCGTCATCAGGTGAATTCCTTTCGCTGAACGATCGGATACCGGCTTATTCCAATTCGGAAACGACTGCTGCTCGGGCACGCGTACCGGTTACAGCTCACCCCGGTGCTGTGAGGGCCGTTCCCGACCCCCGTCGGTCGGCCCCCGTGTGTCCGGCAGGTGGGCGGTGATTGACCGCGGCGCGGGTGACTGCTGCAATGACGGCATGTTCTCCGCGACGTTCCTGGTGATCAGGGCGCACATCGATTTCGGTCGCGTGTGGTCCGCCGCGTGTCGCTGACCGCGCGCCCCACCTACCAGAATCCGTCCCTACCGTCCCGGAGTTCTTCATGCCCGACCGCACCCCCGGTGTGCCTGTCCGCGTCGACCCGCGTGCGCCGCGCTTCGCCGCCGCTCTCACGACCCTCGTTCTGCTTCTGGTCCTGGTCACCGGCAGCGGTGTGCTGCTCGCCGCGCAGGCTGTCGTCTTCGCCGTCGGCGCGGCTCTGGGCTTGCGCTGGTCCCCGTACGGCTGGCTCTACCGTCGGTTGGTGCGCCCCCGACTCGGGCCGCCGCAGGAGCTTGAGGACGAGCGGCCGCCGCGGTTCGCGCAGGCCGTCGGCCTGGGCTTCGCGGTGGTCGGGGCGGCGGGTTACCTGTCCGGTGCCGCCTGGCTCGGCATCGCCGCGAGTGCGGCGGCACTCGCGGCGGCCTTCCTGAACGCCGCCTTCGGCTACTGCCTGGGCTGCGAGCTCTACCTGCTCGCGGTCCGCAGCCGGGCCCGGCTGAGCCAGGGGTGAGGCGGCCGTGAGCGATCCGACCGGGCTGATCGTGGCCGCCGTCGTGCTGGTGGCCGCGACCGTCTTCGGGCTGGTCCGCGTCCGTCGCGACGGCAGGCTGCGCGACGGTGGCCGGGGCGACGCGCTGCGTTTGTCCGCCGGTGAGCTGGGAGCGGCGCTCGGCGAGAGGGCGACGCTGGTGCAGTTCTCGACAGCCCTTTGCGCCACCTGCCCCGGCACCCGGCGACTGCTGGCCGGCGTGGCCGCCGAGACGCCCGGCGTGCGCCTGGTGGAGATCGACGCCGAGGCACGGCTCGACCTGGTCCGTCGCGTCGAGGTGATGCGCACGCCGACGGTGCTCGTCCTCGACCGCGCCGGTCGGGTCGTGCGCCGCGCCTCCGGTGCGCCGACCCGGGCCGATGTGGTGTCGGCGGTGGAGCTGGCCACGGCGAACTGATCACCGTGTCCGGCGGGTCCGGGCTGTGATGAGAGCTTGAGTGGCCGGCTCGGGTCCGGGGCCGAGGTCGCTGAGGTGTCGTGCCAGGCGGGTGCGGGTGTGCCGGGCCGCGTCGTCGCGCCCGCAGGAGACCTGGTAGAGGCGGATGGCACGCTGGGCCGGGCGTTCGTGGCCGGGTGGATGGTGCCCAGGTTTCCAGCAGTGCCAGGACCGCGTCCCGCTCTCGTGGTGTGGCCTCGGCGCACTCGGCCGTGCGGGGCAGGCGGAGGGCGTGGTCGGTGGCCCTCATGGTGAGGTGTTGGCGGACCGTGTCGGCCCAGAGGTAGTCGCCGCTCTGGGCGAAAGGGCCGCGGGAATGGCCCAGGGCGGCACGTGTACGGCGTCCAGGGCATCGCTCAGGCTCTGCTCGCCGCCGGAGGCGAGGAATGCTTCTCTCAGGTAGCGGCTGAGATCCGCGAGGTCGGTGTCCACGAGTTCCGGGTGAAGTTTGTGGACTTCTCCTCGGAGATGGTCAAGCGGGAGATTTTCGGCCGCGCCGGCTCCGGTCTCCTGCGCAAGCGGGTCCTGCTCTGCTCCTGAGGGCTTCCGTCAGAGCCGACAAGGCGCTGGTCGCAGACCCCGGGCGGGCGGGTCACTCGCCGCGGGAAGGACGCGGATGCTCCATGCGGGAGAGCCAGTTCGTGAGCAGCCCTTCGAGTGCCTCGGTCTCGGCGGGTGTCAGTAGATCCAGCAGACGGCGTTCGTTGCGCATGTGGTCGGTGAACGCTCGGTCGATCAGTTCACGTCCGGGTTTGGTGAGGGCGACGATCCGGCCGCGCTGGTCGTCGTCGGAACGGCGGCGGGTGACGAGTCCGGCTCGCTCCAGGCGGTCGATCCGTTTCGTCATCGCGCCGGTGGTGACCATGGTGTGCGCGGCGAGCTCACCGGGCGCCCGCTCGTAGGGATCCCCGGCGCGGCGCAGTGCGCACAGGACGTCGAACTCTCCCTCGCTGAGGCCGTAGCGGCCGTAGACGAGGCAGAGTTCCTCGGTGAGTCGGTCGGCCAGGCGGTGCAGCCGTCCGATCACTCCCTGTGGGGTGATGTCGACGTCGGGGCGCTCGCGGCGCCAGTCCGCCTGGATGCGGGCCACGCGGTCCATCGGTTCGCCGTGCTCCATGCACCCCATGATAACTTCCCAGGAAGTTATATTAACTTCCATGGAAGCTAATATGCGCTGGGTGGCACTGACCGCAGTCGCACCGGTGGCCTGGGGAACCAACTACTTCGTCACGCACGAGTTCCTCCCGGCCGACCGCCCGCTCTACGGGGCTGCCCTGCGGGCGCTGCCCGCCGGCCTGGTACTGCTCGCCCTGCGCAGACAGCGGCCGCGCGGCGCGTGGTGGTGGCGGTCGGCGGTGCTCGGGCTGCTCAACATGAGCGTGTTCTTCGTCCTCGTCTACGCAGCCTCCCAGCTGCTCCCGACAAGCGTCGCCTCGACCGTCATGGCGGTGTCCCCGCTGACGATGATGCTCATGGCCTGGCCCCTGGTGTCCGAACGGCCCCGGACCGCCCACCTGGCCTGCGCCGCGATCGGACTCGCCGGGGTCTGCCTCATGCTGCTCACCGGGACGCAGGGGGTGAGCGTGCCGGGA
This sequence comes from Streptomyces sp. NPDC025793, assembly GCF_055558375.1. Taxonomy (NCBI): domain Bacteria; kingdom Bacillati; phylum Actinomycetota; class Actinomycetes; order Kitasatosporales; family Streptomycetaceae; genus Streptomyces; species Streptomyces sp. NPDC025793. The sequence goes on from NZ_JBVHMR010000048.1 coordinate 3,177, forward strand.
GTCCTCGCCTCGACCGCCGCCATGCTGGTGTCGTCCTTCGGGCACATCCTGGCCAAACGGTGGAGTGCCGGTGTCGATGTGCTCGCCTCGACCGCCTGGCAGCTGACCGCCGGTGGTCTGTTCCTGCTCCCGGTCGCCGCCGCGGTGGAAGGCCCTCCGCCCGCGCTCTCGACGCCGACGCTCCTCGCGTTCGGCTACGTCGCCCTGGTCGCCACCGCGCTGGCCTTCACCGCCTGGTTCACCGGACTGCGGCACCTGCCGGCGGGCACCGTCGGGCTGATCGGACTGCTCAACCCCGTCACGGGCGTCCTGCTCGGCACAGCTGTCGCCGGAGAGTCGCTGACTGTTCAGCAACTGTGCGGACTGGTCCTGGTCCTGGCCGGAGTTGTCCTCGGTCAACCCAAGCGCGCGGGCCGACGAGACAGCGGCCAGGTGCCTCCGCATCCGGTAGCCGACGAAGGTCCCGCGCAAGCACCCTCTACGCGCAATGTCCCGTGACGATCAGGGACGCGGGTAGAGGCGCGGGCGGAGCCCGGGCATGGACACGTGCGAGGACGAGTGAAGTAACGCCGTCTCACCACACATCGCCGATATCACGGGCAGTGATCGACTGATCGCCTCACGGCACTCGTGCGGCCGGCCGGGGGCTTGCCCGCGGGAAACACGGCCCGCCTGCGGTGAGTGGGGAGGTCAGCGGCATCTCCTCGGCCGGCAGAGCCCCGACGACTTCGGCCGGGTCCCGCCTGCGGGCCTTGGCGGTGGGGACCGGGTCGGTCAATGCCTGCCGGATGTGGCGGAAGCCGTGTTCGGCACCGTGGGCCTGTTGAACTGCGATCCTGCCGAAGCCCAGCGAGGCATTCTTCAGCGTTCCGTGCCGTGACGCCGAAATCCGGTTCCACAAGGACGACTTGGGCCTGCTCGCCAAGAACGCAGCCGACGACGCCTGGGAGCAGGCGGAGCCTTGACCAAGCCATGGAGACTCCGCCGCCACTTCGGTCACGTGACGCTGCGCTCGACCGGTGTGCCCGCCGTGGACAGCGTGCAGTTGACGGATGGCCGGGTCGGGGTGAGGCCGCGGCCCTGCGGACCTCTGAAGGGTGTCGTCACCCAAGGACAGGCGCCCATGGAGGCGAGGTCGGCGAAGGCCGGGAGGCTTCGGCGTTCGTAGATCCGGATGACGGGGTTATTGACCTGTCGCCGCTGAACCCTGAACACCGTCGTCGGCCCGTGGGCACGGTCAGGACAGCTGCCAGGGGTGGAGCTTGTCCGGGTTGCGTACTGCCCAGATGCGAGTGATCCGGTCGTCGTCGGAGACCTCGAACGCGAACACCGTCTCGATCCGGCCCTCGGACTCGACCACTAGGCCCGGCAGCCCGTTGACCGTGCGCTCCAGGACCGTGCGGGGCGGCGCGTACCGGGCGATCGTGCGGTAGAGGTGGGCGATCTGTTCCGCGCCCTCGATCGGCAGCAGGTGGGCGATGGCGCGGCCACCGCCGTCGGAGATCGCGGTGGCGCCCGGGTCGAGCAGGTTGAGCAGGGCCTCGATGTCCTGTGCCTCCCAGGCCGCCCTGAACCGCCGGACGACGCTCGCCTGCCGGGCCGCGTTCGGGCTCGCCCCGGCCCGCGCGGCGGCGATGCGACGGCGGGCCGAGGACGCCAGCTGACGGCACGCCGCCGGGCTGCGGCCGACGATCCCGGCCACCTCGGCGAACGGGTAGCGGAAGACGTCGTGCAGCACGAACGCGACGCGCTCGGCCGGGGTCATCGACTCGAACACGACCAGGAAGGCCATGGTCACCGACTCGTCGAGGGTGATCCGGTCGGCCGGGTCCACGCCGGCGGCGCCCGCCGCCCCGGCGATCCACTCGGCCGGGTCGGGCAGCGGCTCCGGGATCCATTCTCCGACGTAGGTCTCCCGCCGGGCGCGCGCAGAGCCGAGCAGGGTCAGGCAGATGCGGCCGGCCACCTTCGTCAGCCAGGCACCCGGCGACTCGATGGCCTCCTGCTGCGCCCGGGACATCGCGTACCAGCGGGTGTAGGTCTCCTGGACGACGTCCTCCGCGTCGGCCAGGGAACCGAGCAGCCGGTAGGCGAGATTGAGCAGCTGTCGCCGCTCGCTCATGATCGTGCTCGACCCCGGGTCCTGTTGCTCGTCCGTCTGCCGCTGTGTCTGTTCCGACGGGGTGGTCATACGCTCTCCGGCTCCCTCGTTCACGGTCCCTCTCCCTTACGACGAATCAGAGCGGCGGAATGTGAGGTCGGCGGTGCGCCTCACATTCGGCGGGGCTGCGTCGTCGGACTGGTCAAGAGGAGCGCACCAGCCACAGGACAGGACGCTGAGTATGAACGACTTCCAGGAGATCGCCGACCGCGTCGAGATCGAGGCGCTGCGCGGGGAGTTCACCGACGCGGCGATGATGCGCGACCGTGCCCGCCTCGCCGCGCTGTTCACCCCCGACGGCGTTCTGCGCATGCCCAACGTCCCGGTCGAGCTCATCGGCCGGGAGGAGATCCGGACGGGAGGCGAACGCCTGCAGAGCCAGTGGGACTTCTTCGTGCAGAACAGCCACCCGGGCACGATCCGCATCGACGGCGACACCGCCACCGGGCGCACCTACATGCAGGAGATCGCGCGGGTGCTCGACGGCCGCTCGGGCCTGAACTTCGCCGTCTACCACGACACCTACCGGCGTACACCGGAGGGATGGAAGTTCACCGAGCGGGTCTACGAGGTCAGGTACGTCGACACCACCCCGCTCCGGGGTTCGGCGCCCGGCCCCGACGCTCAGGGGCATGGCTCCGGTGAGCCCGAGGATGCAGGCCGGGCGCCGGGCGCTGGTGAGGCGGACGCGTCGGCCACGGGTGCGGCCGACGACTTCGACGCACCGGCGTCCGCCGAGCGGCTGGACCGGGCGGTCGCGGCGCTGCGGGCGAACGGCTTCACCACCGAACTGCTCGACGACGCCGCGGCGGCCCGCGCCCGCGTCAAGGATCTGATACCGGAGGGCGCGGGCGTGTTCACCGGGGCCAGCGAGACGCTTCGGCTCTCCGGTATCGCGCAGGACATCGAGACGGGCGACCGTTACCAGGCCATCCGGCCGCGCGTGCTGACGATGGACCGCGCCACCGAGTTCGACCAGATCCGCAGGCTGGTGGCCACCCCCGACGTCTTCGTCGCCAGCGTCGCGGCCGTCACTGAGACCGGCTCGCTCGTCATCGCCTCGGGCAGCGGCAGCCAGCTGCCCGCCTCCGCCGGCGGCGCCGCAAGGGCGATCTGGGTCGTCGGGGCGCAGAAGGTGGTGCCCGACCTGAGCAGCGCTCTGCGCCGGGTCGAGGAGCACGCCCTTCCGCTGGAGACCGCGCGCGCCCAGGCGGTCTACGGCCAGCCGAGCGCGGTCAACCGTCTGCTCGTCCTCAACACGGAGCCGCAGCCCGGGCGTGGCACCGTCCTGCTGCTGCGCGAAGCCATCGGATTCTGAACCACCAGGAGTCGTCTGAGGGCTGGTCCCCGTATGGCGTACTTCCAGTGCGGTGCCGTGCCGACGACGAATCGATGCCCGGCCGGGCCCGGCCACGCCGGGGCGGAGAGGACCCGCGTGTCACTCGCTCTTGAAGATCGCAGCCTCGATCGGTGGAAGGTGTTGTTCACCTCCGACGTTGTCCACGATCCGTTCCGGCAAGGCCATGGGCCTGGCAGGTCTGCCGCTCACAGCGGTGGCAGATCAACACGGGCTGGATGCTCGCCGCGAACCTCGCCGCCGATGGACACCTGGCTGCGGCTGCTCACCCTGCATGACCAGGACGGCCCCGAAGACGCCGGGCCGGACACGATCGCCTGTGCCTCTGTCACCTTCCGGCCCGCCTCGCAGCCCACGCACGCCGCCTCCGACTCGCCGTCTCCCCCTGCTCCACCACGTGTTTGTGGAAGGCATACCCGTCGGCGCCCGCGAGTTCCTCGGCGGCCGCCGTACTGCCACCGTCGGCAAGCGGCGCCGGAGTGCTCACCGGTGCCTTCCGTGAGGAGTGCCAGGCGGTGCTGAGACTCCGCCGTGTCGATCTCCCTTCAGCCGTGCCAGGGAGCGGTGAAGGAGGACTCCCAAGGTGATGAGCAGAGCCAACAAGACGATCACGCCGATGGACGTACCGAGCCATCCCCACCAGCCGGGATCGTGGTCGTACCAGAACATCACGACCGTTCACTTCCTCGACGCGCCAGAGGCGGGACCATCGGGCGCACTCGGGCTTTCCTGACCGTCTCCGACTGTCCCCCCGCTCCGTGGAGCCCGTCTTGAGCCGACAGGGCCAAGGAGCAGGTCCATTGGGACCATCAAGGGCGGACGGGAGCTCGTCGTCGTGTCAGGTCTCCGGTAGGACGAGCGTGCACGTCTCTCCTGGGGCGATGGTCACCGCGCGGTCGGCCAGCACGACGCGGATCGGTGACTCCTCCGAGTCGGGTACGGCGATTTCCAGATGCCCGCTCCGGCGTCGTACGCCGACGCCCCAGTGACCGCGATAGTGCAGGGTGAAGCCGTACTCGGAGAGCGCCGGAAGAGGGACCGGGTCCAGCCACAGGGCGTCCTCGCGGGTCTCCAGGCCCGTCAGCCCGCGCTGGACGAGGCCGAGGGTTCCGGCCATGGCTCCCAGGTGGATGCCCTCGCCGGTGGTGCCGCCCTGGATGTCGGCGATGTCGGCCTCCAGGGCCTCATGAACGTACTGCCATGCGTCCGCCCGTCTGGCTCTGGCGAGGACGAGGCCGTGCACAAGCTCGCTGAGGGTGGAGCCGTGGCTGGTACGCCGCAGGTAGTAGTCCACGGTCCTGCGCCACACGTCGTCGTCCAGGCCGTACCCGAGACGCCGGAACAGAGCCCGCAGCTCGGCGGGGGAGAACAGGTAGCCGAGCATCAGGACATCGGCCTGCTTGGACGCCTTGTAGCGGTTGACCGTGTCGCCCTCGGCCTCAAGGATCCGGTCCAGGCGGCGGATGGTGCCGTAGTGCCTTCGGTAGCCGTCCCAGTCGAGTTCGGCCAGGTCGTCGTAGCCTGCGAACTGGCTGATGACGCCCTGGTGGAAGGGGATCCGCAAGCGGCGGGAGACCTCCTCCCACTCGGGCAGTTCGCCGGCGTCCAGGCCGGTTCGCCGGAGCAGTTCTTCGCGGCGCCAGGCAGGAAGGCGCCGCAGGAGTTCCAGGGTGCGGGCAAGGACCCAGGCGGCGGTGACGTTCGTGTACGCGTTGTCGTCCAGCCCGGGCCGATCGCCGCCGGGGTACCTGTCGTGGTACTCGTCGGGACCCACGACACCGCGGATCCGGTAGCGGCCCAGGCCGGGGTCGAAGTCGGCGCGGTCCGCCCAGAAGCGGGAGATCTGGAGCAGCATCTCCGCGCCCCTGGTGTGCAGGTACTCCGTGTCGCCGGTGGCTTCGCAGTACTGCCACACGTTGTAGGCGATCGCCGAGCCCACGTGGTGCTGGAGGCGGGAGTGATCCGGCAGCCAGCGGCCCGAGGCGGGGTTGAGATGCCACTCCTGGGACTCCTCGCGGCCGTCGCTGCCGCTCTGCCACGGATACATCGCCCCGTTCCGGCCGTCTGCTCTCGCCGCTCTGCGAGCACGTGGGAGGCGCCGGTAGCGGTAGTTGAGCAGCGCCCGGGAGACGTCCGGGAAGTGCAGATTGAGATACGGCAGGACGAAGAGCTCGTCCCAGAAGACGTGACCTCGGTACGCCTCGCCGTGCAGCCCCCGTGCGGGCACGCCCACGTCCAGGTCCGCGGTGTGCGGTGACAGTGTCTGCAGGACGTGGAAGAGGTGGAAGCGCAGGATGCGGCCGGCCTCGCCGGGCACCTGTATGTCCGTGCGCCGCCACAGACGTTCCCACGCGGCGGCGTGGGACTCCAGAAGGGCCGGGAAGTCCCCTGCCGTGCTCACTCGGTCGATCGCTGCGCCGAGTGGGTCACTGATTGCCGTGTCGCGCGAGGTGTGCAGTGCCACGATCTTCTCCACGGCGACGGGGTGGTCCGGCGAGATCGGGACGACCACGCGGTGGACGGCACGGTGACGAGCCGGACGCAGCTCCGAGGAGGTCGGAACCCGTGCGGTGACCACCTTCGTCCGCGCGGCCAGGGCGACGGCGATGTCGGATGTGCTGGTGCGGCAGCTGAGCCAGACCGTCCGGGGCTCGTGTGTCCCGGTCCGGACGTGGGTCACATGGCGGCGGTTGAGGGTGCGGTAACGGTGCACGTTGCCGTTGATCACCTCCCCGTCGAGGCAGCTCTCGATCTCGATCTCTCCTGACCAGTTCTCAGCGGTGAAGCGCGTCCGCAGCGCGGCCAGGTGGGCATCCTCCATGTGCACCAGGCGGGTCTGCTCGACGCCGAGCACGCCCGTCTCGTCGGTGCGGTGACGGGAGGCGCGGGTGAGCGTGGCGTGGCGCAGATCCAGGGTGTGGCGGTGGTCGAGGAGGGCGTGCGTTTGGGGGGAGAGCCATGGACCCCAGTCCCCCTCGGCACGGCGCGGCCGGAATCGGAGGAGCAGCCAGTTGGGGAGGTTGACCAGGTCCTCGTTCACCACGTGCCGTCCCGCGACGGTCGACTCCAGGCGGTTGTAGCACCCGGCCGCGTAGGTTCCCGGGTAGTGCACCAGGCCGGCCCGGCACTCGGGCAACGCTCCTCGTGTGGCGAAGTAGCCGTTGCCGAGCGTACAGAGCGATTCACGCAGTCGTTCGCCGGCGGGGTCGTAACCCGTCCACTCCCACGTCCACTCCGACTCTGACATCCGCCACCCTTCCCTCTCCTCCGGAGAGGACGTGGAGGTTCAGCCCCGCTCGGTCGGCCTCAGACCGGCTGGGGCACGATGGCGACCGGGCACTGCGAGTGATGAAGCAGAGTGTGGGCGACTCTGCCGAGCTGCAGACCGAAGCGGCCGTGTCGGCGAACCGCGCCGACGACGATGAGGTCGGCCTCTGCCGTCGCGTCCAGCAGGACGCGGTGGGCTGGGCCCTCGACCGTCTGGCGACGGATGACGACCTGAGAGTCTGCCCGTACGGCCGCGCGCAGTGCCTCCTCAAGGCCGGCCGAGGCCCGCTCCTCGCGCAGCCGGGCGGCGTCGTCGGCGATCAGCATGTGGTCCACGGGCTCGGCGGCAGGGGTGCGCCAGGACCGTACGGCGGTCAGGCCGCAGCGGCGTGCCTCGGCCTCGCGGACGGCGAACCGCACGGCACCCGCGCTGCCTGTCGAATCCCCGACCCCCACCACGATCCGGCCGAGCATCCCCTCGCGGTTGCGCTCCGCGCCACGGACCACGACGACCGGGCACACGGCGCGGGCCGCGACAGCGAGGCTGACCGAACCCAGCAGCATTCCGGCGATCTGGCCACGCCCACGAACGCCGGTGACCACGGCGGACGCGTCGGCTCCCGCCCGCAGCAGCACCGGGACGGCGTCATCGGCCAGTACCTCGCCCGACACCTTGACCTCGGGGTTGCGAAGTCGGGCACGTTCCAGGCAGGAAGCGATGATGTGCTGCGCCATGACCTCCTCGGCGGGACGGCCGGTGCTGAAGGAGGGCCGGACGGCCTCGTAGCGCTCCCACAAGGAGGCGTGGACCAGACGCAGCGGCAGCCCATGGCGTGCCGCCTCGTCCACCGCCCAGTCGACGGCCAGCAGACTGGAGTCCGATCCGTCGACGCCCACGACCAGCGGGAGTTCCATCGCCGCCACCGCCTTCCCCGTCGGGCTGCAGAGAGACCACCTGTGAATACCGTCGCACGGTCCGCGCACCCCTGCGACACACCGACCGGCTGTCGGCGCGGGTGGCGTGGCCGGTGCCCCATGGCTGGGGGCGGGCTACTGATCGGCCGGTGTGATCCGACGGCCCGTGAGGGTCGCGGGGCGGATCGACACCCACATCTCGCGCTCGCCGCCCGCCCACGGCCTGGTGTGTGCATGGTGAGTGAGCCGGCGTACGGCCTCGGGTTCTGTCACGACGTTCGCGGGGCCGACGGCGAGTACGCTCCAGCCCTGGCTCATGTCCTCGTCCACATGGTCCACCTCGAAGGCCACCTCCCTGCCTGCGGCTGATGCGGCCACGGAGCCGGGCGCGGTCCGGAAGGCGATGGCGTCGTCGACGATCTCGTAGTTGACCGGGACGACGGCAGGGCGACCGCCGGATGCCGACACCGCGACGCGCCCCACGCCGTGCGTCGAGAGCAGGGTGCGGCATTCCTCCGGGCTGAGATCCCGCAGCCGAGGGTGCAAGAGCGCGTGTCCCTGGCCTGGCGGGAGATCCATGCCGCCGCCGCGCAGAGCGGCCACGGAGGTGCCCAGCGCGTCGGCCAGCCTGATGAGAGTCGCGAAGGTCGGATCTGCGGGACGTTCCTCAAGGTAGGCGAGGTAGTCGGGGGACATCCGGGCGCGGCCGGCCGTCTCCTCCCGGCTGAGCCCCTGCCTGCGGCGCTCGACGGCCACGCGCCGGCCGATGTCGCCGGGGCCCGCCGTCCCGGTCGGCGGGGCGACCGCGGACGCGATCTGCGCCTCACCCGCGTCCGGCGGTGACTCGCGCCTGGACCGGGGCTCGGCGGACTCAAGGTGGTGGATGTGTGCGTCGGGCCCGGGGAACACAAGGGTCACCTCGTCGGTGTCCGACCAGCGCACGTCGTAGGGCGGTGTTCCGTCCTCGTGGTGGAGGCCGACGATCTCGCCGTCGCGCCTGGCCGTGCCGGTCTTCGTACTGTCGATGACGAGTTGGTCGCCGAGGTGAGCTCGCATGATCGCCGCCCTCTGCTCAGAATGGTGCTGTATCCAACCTGCCACGCGGGACACACCGTCGCACGGGGGCCGCGAGCCCCGTGTCCGCGAGGCGGGCGGCCCGCATCCGGGAGGCACCATGCACCACCGAACGGTCGAGGAGCTCATGTCCCGGGACGTCGTCCGAGCCCGGCGCGACACGCCGTTCAAGGAACTCGTCAGACTCCTGGCGGACAACGACGTCACCGCCCTGCCCGTGGTGGACGACCTGGACCGCCCCGTGGGGGTGGTGTCCGAGGCCGACCTGTTGCGCAAGAGCGCCGATCAGACAGACCCGTCGGGCAGGACTCCCGTGCCGAATCTGGAGGCGTGGGAGCGGGCCAAGGCAGAGGGCTCCCGCGCCGAGGAGCTGATGTCGGCTCCCGCGGTGTGCGCGCGTCCGGAGTGGAGTGTGGTCGAGGCCGCGCGGCTCATGGAGACCCAGCACGTCAAACGGTTGCCCGTGGTCGACGAGGCGGACCGGCTCCTGGGCATCGTCAGCCGGGGTGATCTCCTGCGGGTCTTCCTGCGTCGTGATGATGCCATCCGTGAGGAGATCACCGGCGATCTCCTGCGCCGAACCATGGGACTCGATCCACGAGAGGTGTCGGTCGAGGTGCGTGACGGACGGGTCACCCTCGGCGGCACCGTGGAGTACAAGAGCCTGATTCCCGTCATCGAACAGCTGTGCCGTGGCGTCGACGGCGTTGTCTCGGTCGGCGGCCGCATCGCGTGTCGCACGGACGACGCGCGGAGTTCCGTCGATGACACCTGAGGTGTCGCGCGCGGTCGGTGGTGGGACCGGCGGACTTCGCGGACCCGGCCGACGGCCATGGGCGTCATCCCCTCGGGAGTGGGCGTGCCGACGCTAGAGCGCCAGGTGCCTCTTTCCCGTGGCCGTCACAGCTGGGGCACGACCACGACCGGACACGGCGCGTGATGGAGTACGGCGTGATTGATCAAGCCCAACTGCAGACCCGGATGCCCGAGCCGACGACGGCCGCCCACGATCAGGAGATCCGCCCCGGACGCGGCCTCCAGCAGCGCCTGGCGAGCCGGGCCCTCGATCACCTCCCTGCTCACCAGGGTGTCGGCGTACTGTCTGGCAGGGCCGCGCAGCGCGTCGTCGAGCACCTGTGCGGGCGGGCGCCGGTGGGCCTCCAGCGGCCACGACGGGGCCTGAGCCGTCGTACACGCCCCGGACGGTGCGCTCCAGGCGTGTACCGCCACGAGCCGGCACCGCCGAGCCCGGGCCTCGCGGAACGCGACGTGCACGGCAGTGCCGCTGGTCTTCTCATCCTTGACACCCACGACGATGCTCCCGAACCGGGCCTCGCGGTGCTCGGCCGCGCCGCGGATCACGAAGACCGGACAGTCGGCCCGTGCCGCGACCGCGAGACTCACCGAGCCGAGGAGCAGGCCGGTGAGGTCCCCGAGCCCGCGGGATCCCAACACCAGCGCGAAGGCGTTGCGCCCGACGCCGACCAGGGCCGTGGCCGCGTCCTCGTACGACACCTCGCTGGACAGCCGTACCGCGGGTGATCTCTGCTCGGCACGTGCGGTGGCGGCGCTGATCACCTGGGACGCGTCACGCTCCCCGCCCGCCGCGTGCAGGAGGTGGAGCGGCACGCCGTGCCGGACCGCCTCGTCAGCCGCCCAGCCGACCGCATCGAGACTCGCCTCGGATCCGTCGACGCCGACCACCAGGGGTATCGTCACCGCACCCCTCTCCTCTCGCCCGGGATACAGGCCTCCGGCTCCTCCGCCCCAGGACCTGTGCGCCGCGGCCGGGAGCAGGACCATCCCCGAGGCGGAGACCGCAACACGCCCGGGACGCGGGCGAGGCCCGGACCGGCGCTCGGTCCTGCGTGCTCCTCGGACCTGTGCGCGGTCGTCTCCAGCTTCGTACGGGACGGAGACCGCCGCCATGCAGCGAGTCCTCCCGCGCGCATCGGGGGCATGTCCGAAGGACCGGCCGACGCGGCCTGCCGGCTCGGGCTTGCCCGGTCTGCGCTCGGGGGTGACCGTGAAGGTGGGGAGCGAGGAGTGAGTACCGTGCGAGCGCTCGTCTATCACGGACCGGCACAGATCTCCTGGGACGCCGTCCCGGACCCCGGGATCGAGGAGGCCACCGATGCCGTCGTGCGCGTCGACGCCACGACCATCTGCGGCAGTGATCTGCGCATCCTGCGGGGAGACCTGCCGGAGGTGAAGCCGGGGGCCGTCCTCGGCCACGAGGCCGTCGGTGAGGTCGTCGAGGTCGGTGACGAAGTGCACCGTCTGCGCCCCGGGGATCAGGTGATCGTGTCGTCCGTATCTTCGTGCGGCCGCTGCCCGGAGTGCCGTGACGCGAGGTTCGGACAGTGCCGCGGGGGCGGCGGATGGATACTGGGGAGCCTGATCGACGGGACGCAGGCCGAATACGTCCGGGTGCCCTTCGCGGACCACTCCACCACCCGACGCCCCTCCGCCCTGTCGCTCAACGACGCGGTGCTGCTCGCCGAGTTGCTCCCCACCGCCTACGAAGTCGGAGTGCGCAACGGACACGTGTGCCCCGGAGACACCGTCGTCGTGGTGGGTGCGGGACCTGTCGGTCTTGCCACGGTGATCGTCGCGCGCCTGTACTCGCCCCGCCGCATCATCGTCGTGGATCTGGCCCGAGCCCGGCTGGAGACCGCGCTCCGTGTGGGAGCCGATGCCGCCGAATCGCCGGGGACAATGATCGCCGAGCTGGCCGAGGGGCCGGGCGCCGACGTGGTCATCGAGGCCTCGGGCGACCCGGAGGGCTTCGTGCTCTGCACCCGTGCCGTCCGCGCGGGAGGGCACATCGCCAACATCGGTGCGCACGGCGGACCGGCGACGCTGCATCTCGAATCCCTGTGGCGCAAGAACGTGACGATCAGCACGGGGCAGGTGGACACGTCGTCCACCCCGTGGCTGCTGGAGCTCATGGGGTGCGGACGCCTGCCCGTCTCCGGCCTGGTCACCCATACCTTCGGGCTCGACCGCATGGAAGACGCCTACGAGGTCTTCGCGGGCGGCACCGTCTCGGGAGCCCTGAAAGTCGTTCTGCGCGGCGAGCGAACCCAGCAGAACCTCAGCGAAGCCAGCGAGCCCGCGGTCTGACCTTCCGGCCCTCAAGGGCGGATTCGAACGTGAGGCCGATCCAGCAGGCCCAGCCGATCGGCTGCAAGGCCCAGTAGCTGACGACGCGGTAGAAGAACGTGGCGGCGATCGCCTGTCCGGGCTGCATGCCGTACACGACGAGCAACGCCGACAGAGTCACTTCGGCGATGACCAGGTTTCCAGGGGTCAGGCGCAAGGTGCTCGCGATCTGTGTCAGCGCGTAGACGAAGAGCAGTCCGTGCCAGGGTACGCCGACGCCCAGCGCCCACATTCCAGTGGCCAGGCATGCTGCATCGAGCACCCAGTTGAGAACGGCGAAGGTGAACGGCCGCAGCCAGGGAAGCAACCGGGGCTGCACGTCCCGGACTTGTTCCGCCAGCTGGATCAGGGCGTCCTCGGCGTTCACCACTCGCCTGGACCGCCGACCCGTGCGGGCCCACACACCTCTCAGCACACGGCGGAAGCCGGTGAAGCGCGACAGACCGAGGATCACCAGACCGCACACAAGAGCCCCCACCAGCCCACCGACCACGGGACGAACGAAAGCGTCGGGACCGCTCGGGCCCGCCACGAGCACACCCGTCACCAGCAACAGGAACAGGCTCAGGGCCGACAACGCGCCCGCGGTCACCAGGACGGCGGCCGCGAGCGCCTGACCAGCGCCTCGGCGGGACAAGTACCGGAACATCCAGGCGGCCGAGAACGCCGCACCACCCGGCAGCGCGCCCGCCACCGCATTGCCGGCCATCGTGGTGCACGCCGTCCTGCCCATGCTCCACCGCGAGCCCCCCGTCCGCAGCAGCCAGCGGGGCACGGCGGCGAAGCACAGGACGGACATCGCTTCGAACACTGCGGCGACCACCAGGCCCGGCAGGCGTACCCGGGTGATCAGGTGGTACGCCTCCACCAGCTCGTGACGCCGGGAGAGCGCGACCAAACCCGCGGCCACCAGGACGAGCCCGGTGCACAGCCACCAGAGCCGGCCCGGCCCGGCCGCGGCGCCCGGTGTCACGGCGGCCCGCCGAGCCCCGGGAACCTGACCGCGCGACGGCTCGTCCCCTTCGAGGGGCCGCTCGGTCCGCGATCGTGGCTGCCTCAAGGCGCCCCGAGCCCCCTTACCGAACTCCGTACAGCCGGTCGAGGCCGACGAGGAGCACGTGCCCGGCGGCTTCATCGGCGCGCAGTTCCGCGCTGAATCCGGCGCCGCTGTACAGCGCGGGCACGGTGTGCGTCACGTCCTCGCCGCGGTCGGCGAGCAAGGAGAGCAGGTAGCGGATCCGTTGCAGGTGGTTCTGATTCATCACCTCGTCCCAACAAGCCTGACCCACTGACAGCAGAACCCCCGGCGAGGCGCCGTCGTGACCTCTGACGACCACTTCCGCGGCCAGGTCCACACCGTCCGGATGCTTGGGGTCGGGCAACGACCCCTTGGACGCGACCACGGGGCGCGCACCGAAGACCGCCGGGCCGGCGAAGCCGACGGCCCAGTCCCGGCATATCTGCGCGAAGTGCGGCCGTACCACGGAGTCGTCGAAGGCCGGGCGGATCGTCTTCCAGACGTCCACCGTGGCCTGCTGCTCCAACTCGGCCCGGTGCGGGCGTACTGCCGCGTGCTCGAAGGCGAGCAGCGACTCGCAGACCCGCAGCCGGATCAGGTTGGGCCGGAACGCGTCAGGCTCACCGCGCAGCAGACCTACGTCCCGCAGCAGTGCCAACGAGCGTGCGGTGTCCGTCAGCGGGGTGCCGAGGCAGTCGGCGACCTCGCCCTGGGTCGCGCAGCCGGAGGCGACGGCGGCGAGGGCGGAGTGGCACACCGCGCGGTCCGCGTGGTCGATCTCCTCCTGCATCAGGTGATAGGGCTCCCGGAACAAGGGGGTGCGGGGATCGAGTACGCTCCGGCACACCCACGCGTCGAAGTCGTCCGGCCCGCTGGGCGAGTCGTCCGACACGTATGCCCGGCGATACGCCGGCGTGCCACCGACCACGGCGTGCGTCAGCAGGGCGAGGGCGGGGTCGCGGATGCCCCAGAACCGTGCTGCCTGCCGGAAGTCGAAAGGGCGGACCGAGAGATGGAGATCGGCCAGTCCGCGCAATGGCGAGGACGCGCCGAACAGACGCCGCATCATGGGCAGGGAACTGCCGCTCAGCAGCAGGCGTGCACGGTTGGGCAGCCCCGCTTCATGCCTTCGCCGACAGGCGCGGTGCAGGACGGAGGGCAACGACGGGCTCTGCCGTACGAGTTCGGGGAAGTCGTCGAGGACGACCGGCACGCTTCGCGTGTCACCCAGCGCCAACAGGGCGTCGACGGCATCCTCCCAGCCGTGCCACGTGCGCTGCGGGGGTGCTCCGGTGAACCGGGCGAGCACGTCGCCGAGGCGGCTCAGCGATTCGGCCTGTGTCATCTCCTGCGCGTCGAAGTAGAAACCGTTCAAGGCGGAGCTGAGGGCTTCCAGCAACAGCGTCTTGCCCTGCCGGAGACGGCCCGACACCACGCCCAGCCGGGTGTCGGGTCGCAGGTCGCCGACGAAGTCGACGAGCGCTTCCCACTCTGCCTGGCGGTCGAAGATGCTCTCGGGTTTCACGGTGCTGGGGACCTGGGGCAGTGACATGGCCGCTCCTCCTCTTCTTCGATACGGCTCCCCTTCGCGGCCCCTCACGTCGCAGGGCCGGCGCTCGCCCTCGATCTGCCGACCAGGAACCGCGTGGCGTCGGACAGTGTGGTCAGCTCCGGGTAGTCCTCTTCGTCGATCCGGATCCCCGTGCGTTCGTGCAACTGCTCCACCAGGCTGAGGAAATCGAGCGAATCGAGTTCGAGCACGTCACGGAACTTGTCGTCCGGCTCGACCCGGGTGAAGTCCGCGTCGGGGACGATCAGGGTGATCGACTCCTTGACCACGGACAGAGCTTCCGCATCGTCCAAGGGCTTCATCCCACTCACAACTCCTCGGGTTTCTGCAGCAGTCGGTCGACCGCCGTGAGGTAACGGGCGCCGACCGCACCGTCCGTGGCGCGGTGGTCGGCCGCCAGGGTCGCGGTCACCACGGGACGCACGCCGACATTGCCGTCGGCAGCCCAGGGCCGTTCGACGACCGTGCCGAAGCCGACCAGGGCAACCTGGGGCGGATGGATGACGCCGAACACGGCCTCCACGCCCTGATCGCCCAGGTTGGTGACGGTCAGGGTGGCGCCGGACAGCTCGCTGCCGCGCAGCCGTCCTCGGCGCGCCCGTTGCACCAGGTCCTTGAGACGGGCCATGAGAGCGTCGGGCGACAGGGCGTCGGTGTGGGCGATCACGGGCGCGAGCAGTCCGCCCTGTCGGAGGGACACGGCGACGCCCAGGTTGATCGCGGGGCCGGGGACGAATCCGCCGTTCTGCCAGTAGCCGTTGAGACTCGGTACCTCCCTCGCCGCCATGGCGGCGGCCTTCAGCAGCAGAGCGGCCGGGACGAGGCGGTGTGTGGGTGGACGGCCACGATTGAGCCGGCGCAGCCAGTCCATGGCCGCCATGAGGTCGATGGTGGTGGACAGGTAGTAGTGCGGGATCTCCCGCGTGGAGCGGCTCACGAGGTCGGCGACGGCACGGCGCATGGCGTCCGTACGTTGATCCCCCCGGCTGTCGCTCGCTCCTGCCATGCGGGAGCGCTCTTCCGCGTCCCGTCGCCGCGGAGCAGGACGCCCGAGTCCATGCGGCCCGGAGCGCGCCGGAACGGCCGCACGTACGTCCGCCGCACGTACGTCCGCCGCCCGGACGGCTCCGCCGTCCCCCGTGCCGCGTACCGCCGTCAGGTCGACGCCCAGGTCGAGGGCGAGCCGCCGGGCGTAGGGAGTGGCCCGCACTCTGGGGGCCCGTTCCGGCCGGGCGTTCTCCACATCGGCGCGCGTGATCCGTCCTCCTCGCCCGGTGCCGTGCAGCGCCGTCAGGTCGACGTCCCGCAGCACTGCGAGGTGCCGCACGAGCGGTCCGGCCCCGAGCGCCGCGTCGGTCTCGGCCGAGACACTCATCGGGGAGTGGCCTGAACGGGCTGACGCGTGTGCCCGCGGCCCGTCCGGCTCCGCCTTCGCTTCCGCGCGTACCGTCTCCAGGACCGACTGGGGCTCTTCGACCTCCTTCCCCCGACGATTCGGGTGTTCGTGCCGCTCGGCCGGTCTCTGACCGGCCTTCGTACGCGTGGGCGAGCCGTTCGCCCGCCGGCCCTCGATCACCGCCAGCGGCGCGCCCACCGGTACCCGGGTCCCCGGTGACACGAGCAGCCGTCCCACGGTGCCCGACTCGAAGCACTCGACCTCGATGGCCGCCTTGTCGGTCTCCACGACGGCCACGACATCGCCCTTGCGTACACGGTCCCCTGGGCCCACGAGCCACTCCTGGAGCACACCCTGGTCCATGTCCGCCCCCAGCGAGGGCATCGTGAACTCGGCCATCTCAGCCCGCCCTCCCGGTGACCGGCTGCGGGAGCGCCGCATCGGCTCCGCCGGGTACGGGCTCGCCGACGGCTCGGCGTGCGGCAGCCACGATTCCGGTGACCTGGGGCAGCGCGGCCTCCTCCAGCCTGCGTGCGTACGGTATGGGCACCTCGGCGCTGCAGACCCGCTCGACAGCGGCGTCGAGATCGTAGAAGTGCCGTTCGGTGAGGCGCGCGGAGATCTCCGCGGCGAGGCTGCCGGTGCGCCAGCCCTCGTCCACGACGACCGCGCGATGGGTACGCGCGACCGAGCCGCCGATGGTGGTGTCGTCCAGGGGACGAAGGGTACGCAGGTCGACGACCTCGGCGCTGATGCCGTCGCCCGCGAGGTCGTCGGCGGCGGCCAGCGCCTTCGGGAGAGAGCCGCCGTAGGTGATCAGGGAGACGTCCGTGCCGGGGCGGCGGACGGCCGCGTGGTCGATGTCGACCGGGCCGGCGCCGGCCGGCAGGTCGCCGGACGCGTTGTACAGGCTGCCGTGCTCGAAGATCAGTACGGGGTCGGGGTCGGCGAGCGCGGGCGCCAGCATGTACCGGGCGTCGGTGAGGGTCGCCGGGGCCAGGACCCGCAGGCCCGGGATATGCGCGTACCAGCCCTCCAGACTGTGCGAATGCTGAGCCGCGAGCTGGCGTCCCGCCCCGGTGGTCATGCGGATCACGATCGGTACGGACAGCTGGCCGCCCGACATGTGCAGGAGGGTGGCCGCGTTGTTGAGGATCTGGTCCAGGGCCAGCAGGCTGAAGTTGACCGTCATGATCTCGACGATCGGCCGCATGCCCGCCAGGGCGGCACCGATGCCGGCGCCGACGAACGCGGACTCCGACAGCGGGGCGTCCCGGATCCGTTCGGGCCCGAACTCCTCCAGCAGACCGAGGCTCACGCCGAAGCAGCCACCGTACCGGCCCACGTCCTCACCCATCAGAAACACCCGCTCGTCGGTGCGCAGGGCCTCACGCAGGGCCTCGCGCATCGCCTCCCGGTACGTCGTCTTGCGCTCTGAGGGGGCCGTCGGTCCGGCGGAACGCGTGTGGGTCGCGGTCATGACGGGCTCGCCTCCACCGGGCTGGTGACGTACTTCAGCAGATCCCCGACGGGCTCTTCCGCAGCCTGCTCGGCGGCTTCGACGGCAGCGTCGATCTCGGCGGACAAGCGGTCCTCCATAGCCGTACGGGCTCTGTCGGTCAGCTCCTCGGCCTCCCGCAGCCGCAGGGCGAGCCCCTCGACCGGGTCCCGCTCCTTCCAGTGCTCGATCTCCCCCTTGTCGCGGTAACGGTCGGAGTCGTACATGGAATGGGCGCGGAAGCGGTACGTGCGCATCTCCAGGAAGTGCGGCCCGCCACCGGCACGTACCCCTTCGGCGGCCCGACGGGCGGCGTCCTCGACGGCGAGTACGTCCATGCCGTCGACGGCCCAGGAGACCATGCCGTACCCGGCGGCACGCAGCGCGAGGTCGGTCTGAGCCTGGTGCCGGGCCAGAGCCGTACCCATCGCGTACAGGTTGTTCTCGCAGACGAGCAGCAGGGGCAGTCCCCAGAGCGCGGCCAGGTTGGCCGTCTCATGGAACTCACCCTCGGCGAAGGCGCCGTCGCCGAAGAAGCAGCAGGTGACGCGGTTGCGGTCGGCCATGCGGTCGGCGAGCGCGAGGCCGGCCGCGAGCGGCAGCCCGCCGCCGACGATCGCGTTGCCGCCGTAGAAGCGACGGCCGACGTCGAAGAGGTGCATGGAGCCGCCGCGGCCCCGGCTGCACCCGGTGACCTTGCCGAACATCTCCGCCATGATCGCCTCGGCGGGAACACCGCGGGCGAGCGCGTGACCGTGTTCGCGGTACGTCGACACGACCGCGTCGTCGTCCGTGAGGGCCTCGTTGACGCCGACGGCGACGGCCTCCTCGCCGATGTACAGGTGCATGAAGCCCCGGATGCGGGCGGCGCTGTACAGCTCCACGCAGCGTTCCTCGAACCGCCGGACGCGCAGCATCGACTCCAGCAGGGCCAGACGGTGCGCGGCCTGGCGGTTCGGCCGGGTGGCGGGCCGCGCGGTGCGCGGGGCGCGGGTGGTGCTCATGCGGACTGCTCCGTCCTCTCCGTGGAGGAGTCCTCCGAGGCGGAGTCCTCCAGGGTGGAGATGTCGCCCTCGGGCAGACCGAGTTCACGGGCCCGCAGCAGGCGGCGCATGACCTTGCCGCTACGGGTGTGCGGCAGATGACGGTCGAAGTCGATCTCACGGGGGGCCACGGCAGGCCCCAGCCGGCGCCTTGCGAACGCCAGCAGTTCCCGCCTGGTCTCGGGGGTCGCCTCGAAGCCCGGCCGCAGCGTGACGAACGCCTTGACGATGTTCCCGGCGACCGGATCGGGCCGGCCGATCACCCCGGACTCGGCGACCGCCGGATGCTCGATCAGGGCACTTTCGACCTCGAACGGCCCGATGAGGTGTCCTGCCGACTTGATGACGTCGTCGGCGCGCCCGACGAACCAGCACCAACCGTCCGCGTCGCGCCGCACCAGGTCGCCGGTGAGGTACCAGCCGTCCGCGAAGGCCGCTGCCGAACGTGGCTCGTCGTGCAGGTAGCCGCGGAACATGGACGGCCAGCCGGGCCGGAGCGCCAGCTCACCCTCCACACCGGGCTCCTCCAGCACGGTGACCCGACCGCCGACGACCCGGGCCCGGCCGTCCTCCCCGCGCCGCAGCACCGCCGCTTCGACACCGGGCAGCGGCCGTCCCATCGAACCGGGGCGGATCTCGCAGGCGGCGAAGTTGGCGATCATGATGGCGCCGGTCTCGGTCTGCCACCAGTTGTCGTGCACGGGAAGACCGAGCACGTCCCGGCCCCACACCACGGCCTCCGGATTGAGCGGTTCACCGACCGACGCGATGAACCGCAGTGCGCTCAGGTCGAAGGAGCGGGGCAGGTCGTACGGCCCGGTCCGCGGTGTCGTCCGCATCAGCATGCGCAGGGCCGTCGGCGCCGTGTACCAGACGCTCACCCGCTGTTCGGCGAGGATCCGGTACCAGCGCCGGGCGTCGTAGTCGCCCTCGTCCACCACGACCGTCACGCCGTGCATGAGCGGCGCCACGATCCCGTAGGACATGCCGGTGACCCAGCCCGGATCGGCGGTGCACCAGAACACGTCGTCCTGGTGGAGGTCGAGGGCGTACAGCGCGGACGTGTAGTGCGCCACGGCGGCCTCGTGGACGTGTACCGCGCCCTTGGGGATGCCTGTCGTGCCGCTCGTGAAGTGCAGCAGGGCCATGTCGTGAGGCGAGGTCGGCGCAATGGTGAAGGTGTCGGCCGCGTCGGCCATCAGCGCGGTGAACGACACGGTGCCGGGCAGTTCGTCCGCGCCCTCGCCGACGATCAGCACGTGGCGCAGACCGGCGAGTGCGCCGCGTCGCCCGGCGACCTTCTTGCGGTACAGATCAGCCGTGGTGACCATGACCTGCGCGTCGCTCAGCGTGACACGCTGGAAGACCGGATCCGGTCCGAAGGCGGAGAACAGCGGGCACAGGACGCTGGTGTTCTTCAGAGTGCCCAGGACCACGGTGTACAGCTCCGGACACCGGCCCAGCAGCGTCACCACCCGGTCGCCATGACCGATCCCGAGGCCACGGAGCACGTTGGCGAACCGTGCCGTGGAACGGGCCAGCTCCTCGTACGTCACCGAGGTGACCGAGCCGTCCCGCCCGACACACCGCAGCGCGATGACCGTCGCACGGGCCGACGCCGCGTGCCGGTCCACGGCCTCGTGCGCGATGTTCAGTCCGCGCTCGCCGGGCAGTCCCTGCAGTCCGGCCCGCGCGTCGGACCACGAGAAGCCCGCGCACTCCTTGTCGTAGTCGCCCAGATTGGGGGCGACGGGAGGAAGGGTGCCCTTCTGGATGGTCTCCCACGGCATGCCGGATCCTCCTTCCCTCGGGTCTGCTTCGAGCCTCCGTCCCGGCCGCGCCGGCCACACTGGGTCGAACGGCCTTCGCTCGTGGCCGGACGGCTCAGGCCCGGGGCCATCGCGCGGCCGAGACGACGACGGGGGCGCGTTCCCGACGGGCGACGGCTCGCCGGAGCGGCTCTTCCACGGGCCGGCAGTGCTGAGACCACTTCGTCGGTCCCGTAGCTGGACGGGAACGTGGCGCAGCGCGGTGCGGAGGCCGGCGTACGCCCTCCTCTTCCACGAGGCCGAGGTGCGCGGTGGCGCCCTGGACGCGGTACACGCCTGGCGAACGCGAGTCGCCCTGCCTGCTGCGCGCGGCAACCGCGGCACCCGGCTGCCTGCGGCGCGTCGTGACGATCCGTGTGCGGAGTCTGCTCGGCCGAGAACGAGAGGCACGGGTCGAAGCAGTCGACGACACGCCCGCCGGACAGTGCCCCGAGCCCCCTGTCTCTTGGGGGCCGAACGGCACTCACGGGGACCGTGGGGCCCCTACCGCGCTGATCTGCGGCACTGGACGGTGGAAGACGTACGGAACCGGCGAATCAGGAGCGGAGGGCCGTGCCATGTGGACACCGGATCTCCCCGGCGACCAGCCCTCCTTCGGTTCGCCCGGTCAGGGAGCCCCGCACGGGCGTGACGATGGCCGGAACCCCCTCGAACGGCCGGTGGACAGACTGGAACGCAGGCTTCGCGTCTTCCTGACGGCGCTGGCCCTGCTGGCCCTGCCACCCGCGGTGTGGGGTGCCGGACAGGCGACTTACAGCCACCACATGCATGTACGACGGACACAGCTGGCCCGGTTGCATCCCGTCACCGGGCGTCTGCTGACGGACGCGCGGTCCGACAGCGACCGTCCCGGCGCGCAGTCGGGCTTCCACGCGCTCGTGCGCTGGAGCGACCACAACGGCGCACACACAGGAGTGGCGCCGGTGCGGCCCTGGAGCCACCGGGGGGCTACCGCGGCCGTGTGGCTGGACGCCCGCGGCGTCATCGCGGCCCCGCCGGAGGGGCGGGATGTCGCGGCGACCGTCGGCGTGGCGGTGGGCTGTGGGACCGCGCTCGCGGTCGTCGCCGGCGCGTGCGGTACGCGGTGGGCCGTCGGACGGTGCCTCGCACGCCGCCGCGCGGTCCTGTGGACCCGCGAATGGGAACGCGTCGAGCCCGAGTGGACGGCGCGTCGTCGAAGCTGAGCGCGGCTCCGTGCGGCCATGCGCTCAGTGGCGTAGGTCTGGCGTTGTTGCCGCGCCTCGCGCAGCGTGGGAGACGAAGGCGCGACCGCCCGAGCGGCGTGAGAGCCATGGGAGAGGTGGACCAGATGGACAAGGACGTCTCCGGACCGAAGGTCGTGGTCGGTGTCGACGGATCGCCGTCTTCGTACGCGGCGCTGCGCTGGGCCGTGCGCTACGCGGGCCTCGTGGGCGGCGCGGTGGACGCGATCGCCGTGTGGGAGCTGCCGGGCCTGTACGGCTGGTCGGCGCCCGCCGTGGACATGGACGTCGACGAGGACGAGACCAGGCAGAAGATGAGGCAGGAACTGGCCGACGTGCTCGGCGAGAACGCGGCGGACACCGTACGGACGCACGTGGTGCACGGCAACGCCGCCGACGTCCTGTTGCGGGCCTCCGAGGGCGCCGAGGTCCTGGTGGTCGGCAGCCGGGGCAGAGGCGGTTTCGCCCGCGCTCTGCTCGGTTCGGTCAGCCAGCATGTGTCGCAGCATGCCGGCTGCCCGGTGGTGATCGTGCGCGCCGAGCCGTCCTGAGCCTTCCGCCGAGGCCCGGGTGCCCCCGGCGGAATCACGGTAGGACCGCTCGGAGGGATCACTGGAAGGCAGCGTGGATCTCCTGCTCGGTGGCCTCGTGCGATTCGAGCAGGAGTTCGTCGCCCGGCAGGAGCCTCACGTCGGGGCTCGGCACCGTGGGACGTCCGGCGCGCACGACGGTGCCGGCCGGCAGTGTGATCTCGCCCAGCGCGCGGTCCGCCGCCCCGGGAGCCCTCGGTGATCGCGGTCTCGATGACCTCGACACCCGCCTTGCGCAGCCGCGGGAGCGCCACCGTGTCCGTGGCACCGGTGGCCTCCTCGATCAGGGAGATCGGCGGGGTGGCCGCGGGCACTGCCGTGTCCACTCCCCACCGCCCCTCGAAGAGCCAGGCGTTCTCCGCGTCGCTGACGCGCGCGGCCACGCGTGCCACCCCGAACTGGCGCTTGGCCAGCAGGCTGATGACGAGGTCGGCCTCGTCCCGGCCGGCGGCGGCGATGACGAGGTCGCAGGTCAGCGCGCCCGCACGCGCCAGGAGTACAGGTCCGTGGGTGCGGACCGGCGACCGGCCGCCGGTCGACCGCCAGCACGCGCAGACCGCGCCCGGCGGGCCCTCCCCGTTCATGGCGTCACAGCGAGCGAGAGGCTCCAGCGGCGCTTCCTTCACGCACGCGAAGTAGGTGCCGTCTCCGGCGCGGTGCACGGTGCTCATCAGCTTGCGGGCGGAGTCGAAGGGATGTTCCGCCGCCCTTGGCGTACGGGCCTCCTCGACCGCCGGATCCGCGCCCGCCTTGATGGCGGTCACCAGCAGGGCGCCCTCGGTGGTGTCGCCGAGCACCCGCCACCCGTCCCGGCCGGCCGGGGGCACCAGCCGGGCGTTGCTGCACAGAGCCGCCGTCCGCAGCAGTTCCCGCACCGGTCCGGCATCGGCGATCTTCCCGACGGGGGCGTGCCCCACCCCGGACACGGCGTGCGGCCGCCGTTCGACCACAGCTGTACGACGGTCATCTCGGCCTGCGTGAGCGTGCCCGTCGTGTCGGTGCACACCACGCTGGTCGAGCCGAGCGCCTTCACCGCGAGCAGTCGTTCGACGAGCGTGTCGGCGGGCCATGCGGCGGACGCCGATGGCCGGGGAGACGGAGTGCGTGGCCGGCAGACCTTCGGGCGCGAGCGCCACCATGACACCGAGCGAGAAGACGAACGTGTCCACGAACGGCTGCCCGCTCGGCCGGCGCACCGCGAACAGGGCGGCCCCGGTGGCGAGCGCGGCGCCCGCCACTCGGCGGGCCATGACCGCGACCTGACGTTGCAGCGGGGTCTTCTGCCGGGGTGCCGCGGCGGTGAGCCGGAAGATCCGCCCGAGCTCGGCGGCCGTCCCGGTGGCACGTACGACGGCCCTGCCCGTGCGCGCCACCACGTCCGTGCCCATGAACACGAAGTTGCGCACCTGAAGCGACGGTCCGGTCGGCACCGGTCCGCGCGACGGCATCGCTCTCGCCCGTGGGCGCCGCGTTGTCGACGGCGACCTCATGTGCCTCGACCAGTCGGCAGTCGGCCGATGCCGGCGTCGAGCAGGGCCACGCCGAGGATGGCGAGCGCCGGCTGAGGTGTGGCCGAATCCCTGGGGTGTTCCGGGGCGTACGCGAGGAAGGTGATCACCGAGGAGACGAGCAGGACCACGGCGAAGAGGTCGCTGAACTGGGCGACCAGCCTCCGCCATACGTGCCCGCGGCTTGCGGCGGGCAGTTCGTCGGAGCCGTATCGGGCTTGCCGTGCGGCGGCTTCGGCCGGAGTGAGACCACGCGGGGAACTTTCCAGAGCGGCGAAGACTTCCCGGCACCGGCAGCGAGGGGACGGGTCCAGCGGGGCACCTGGCGGGTCCCGCAGCGGCCCGGCTGGACCGCGGTATGTGCCGGTGGGCGGCTCTCGCGCAGCGCGGCCGTGGCCCGGCGGGCCCGATCAGGGCACATGCGGACCTCCGGACGCCGATGACGGCCCGGGCGGCTCTTGCAGCACGCTCCAGGCGACCGCTCCCAGGAGGTCACCCAGCCGCCGGAAGACGTCCAGGAAGAGGTCGTCGATCGTCAGCACACCGACCACCCGGCGCCCGTCGAGAACAGGGAGGCGGCGCACCCCGGTGCTGCGGAACGCCCGGTAGGCCACCTGGAGGTCGTCGTCGGCATCGACCGTGACGACCTCGGTCGACATCAGCGCGTCCACCGGTGCTTCCGGGGCCAGACCGCCGCCCATGCCGCGCAGGGCGAGGTCGCGGTCGGTGACGATGCCGCGCAACGAGTCGTCCTCCACGACGAGGACGGAGCCGACGGCGCAGTCGGCCATCCGCCCGGTCACCTCCCGCAGGGAGACGTGGGGCGTGACGCACACCGGCGGGGTGGTCATCACCTCGGAGACCTTCATGTGACTCCTCCTCGCCGTCCGGGCCCGGACCGCCCGGCTGCGCCAGGGACCCGACGGACGGCCTCAGACGCGTCCAGCACGCCGTCGACCGGTCGGCGCGGGCTCGGCCGGCCTTCGGGGCCGTAGCCGAGCCGGAGCACCCTCTGCACACGGGCCGGGGCCGACAGCGGGTCGCGTGCCGCCCACCACAGGTCCGCCCATTCCAGAGGCTGGGAGATCATCGCGGTGACCTGCCCGTCCACGGCGGCCCGGAGCAGCACCCGCTCCAGCGCCCGCCCGGCACGCAGCCGGTCCGCGGGCCCGTGACCTGTCGTGCCCGGCAGGGCGATCTGCGGGTGCTTTTCGCAGGACGCCCAGGCACGGCCCGGCATCGGCCGTCCGACGGCGACGTCACGAACGAGAGCGGCGGTACCCCGTGCGGCGGGGCCGAACGCCTCGGCCGGGATGCCGTCCGTCGGCCCTCTGCCGGCCGACGCTGCGTAAGTGTCCACTGCGCCGTCTCCACACGAATCCGTGGGGTCCAGCGACTCCCACCCCTCGGCGTCTCGCACCATCTCCAGGACCGGCCGCACGTGCCAGACCCCCGGGAACAGCAGGTGCGCCCCCTCGGCGCCGACCGCGTCGTAGGGACGCTCGCCCACAACGGCGGGGAACTCCGTGCCGGCCGGGTCGGGCAGCACCTGGACGAGCGGCCCCGGCCCCCGGTACGGCGGCCGCCGCCCGCAGCGGCGTCTGCCACGAGGGCCTTGACGGTGCGTTCGGCAACGGGTTCCGCAGACACGGCGGCCTCCCTTCGCTGCGGGGCGTGCTGGTCCCACCCGGGGAGACCGCTGCCCGTGCCGCGGACGCCGGGCCGGGCACAGCTCCCGCCACCAGCCTGTGCTCTGCGAGTCGCTCCGGGGCAGGGGCCGACCGGGCCTGACACGGGGCCGAGCGGACTTGCCTTGTCCTGCGAGGCTGTGGCCGGAACGGCGATCACGGGGCGGCGCGTCAGGTGCATCCCCCACCCTCAGCTCGGGGTTCCGCATGCCGCGCCGGAGGCAGTCGCGCAGCAGGTCAGGCCGGCGCGGATCAGTTCCTCGGTGCCGTCCAGCCGCATCCCGAGCACGACGAGTACGCACGACTGCGCCTGGCCGAGCCGCACCTTCGCATGTACCCCATCCATCTGCCCACACAGAGACGCCGTCGCGGTGTTCGTTTACGCGCCGCGCGGTCAGCCCGACGGGACCGGCTGCCCCTCGGACTCGGTCGCCAACTCGGCCGTGCACTGGTGGACTTCCGCCTCCAGGGCCGCGCCGGGCAGGTTCCAGTCGGTTTCACCGCTCTCGACGGAGGCGACGGCATTGCCGACGATCACGCAGCAATGCACGCTGCCGGTGTCCTGGGCGCTTCCGATCGGCGCCTTTGCCCTGGCGCCGTGACCGGTGTATCTGCCCGGGAGCCTGTGGGACGAAACACCGGGCGAGGGGCGGACAGGGGTTGCTGGGCAACCAGTTGACGTGCTTTCCGTTCTGTCCGATCTGGGGTACGCCCCGGCCGCTCCTCGGCTTCCGTACGCCTGGCTCCGGCCCTTCTTCTTCCGCTGTCCGGCCTGGGACGCTCCTGGGCGGAAGCGTCCTCGGAGCCGCTGCGCGGGCGGCCCGAGCCCTCGTTCCGGGGACGCTCCGCCCAGTCGCCGGCCAACCCGAACCAGGAGCATCCCATGGCGGTGTCCCGTTATCACTCCTCCGTCGACCATCTCGGCGTCACCACGCTCAAGGACAACATCGCGCCGGTCCGCGCCAGTGTGACCAGCCACCCCATCTACACGAGCTTCGGCAGCCGCCGCGACGTCGCGGTGTTCATGGAGCACCACGCATTCGCCGTGTGGGACTTCATGTCATTGCTGAAGAGCCTCCAGCAGCAGCTGACCTGCACCAGCGTGCCGTGGGTACCCAAGGGCCCTGTCGCTTCCCGCCGCCTGATCAACGAGATCACGCTGGTGGAGGAGAGTGACGAACTGGGCGAGGGATTCATCTCCCACTTCGAGCTGTACCGGGCGGCGATGGACGATGCCGGCGCC
Source organism: Streptomyces sp. NPDC025793 (assembly GCF_055558375.1). NCBI lineage: Bacteria > Bacillati > Actinomycetota > Actinomycetes > Kitasatosporales > Streptomycetaceae > Streptomyces > Streptomyces sp. NPDC025793. The sequence continues at coordinate 29,701 of NZ_JBVHMR010000048.1, forward strand.
GACCCCAAACCGCTCGATGCCTTCCTGGCCCTGATCGAATCCGGAACCCCAGTCCCACGAGCCCTCGTGGACGCCGGCGCACCGCAGCCGGTGCGGGACTTCGTCGGCGCGACCTGGCACGTCATCGAGACCGCTCCGGTGCACGTGCAAGCCGCGGTGCTCGCCTTCGGGCGCGAAGATCTGATCCCGGAGATGTTCGAACAGGTCATCCGTATCCATGACGGCGACGGCATGCTGGCGAGGTTCAAGGACTACCTTCGGCGGCACATCGAGGTTGACGCCGACGAGCACACCCCCATGGCCATGCGCATGCTGGTGGACCTGTGCGGTGACGACGACCGCAAGTGGCAGGAGTGCACCCACGCAGTCCGTGAAGCTCTGCACGAGCGGGCCCGGTTCTGGAGCGACATCCTGCAGCAGATCCGCCAGGGCCGGGGCACTGCCTGACCGCGAGGACCCACCACGGCCGCGGCCGGTGACGTTCCGGCCGCAGCGCGAGTAACTCCACACTGTTCGGAGCGATGATGGACACAGCCGCCTCGCCGTCGCGTCCGGACCCTGACTTCACCGTCGAGCGGTTCGGGCCGGGGACCCGGGGGAGGGGGGAACAGCGGTGTGACGGGGCAGTCCGGCTTCGATGTCGGAGCGCACCGAGGTGGTCAGCCGCTCAAGAGCCCGGGACCGGACCGGCTGGACCGGCACGGGGTCCCAGATCCGGCGTGCCGGTTCGGGAAGTGCCGCGATGTCCTCGCGGAATCGCTCGCGGGCGTCCTGCAGGCGGTCCGGCGGACCGGTCCGCCGGCCGCCGGCCATCACCGTGTGCAGTAGTGGTCGCGCCGAGTCCGGCGGTTCCTCGCTTGCCAGCGCGATGATGTCGGGTCGGCCGGCACACCGGAAGACCTGTTTGCGGCCCGGGGCCGTGACTTTTGCCGAGGAAAGCTTCATGACCGGGCGGCCGGCATACTCGACGAGCTTGTACGCGGCGTCCAGGTACGGGGCGTCCGCGGCCACGCCCACCCGTGTGCCCACCGCGTAGATGTCGACCGGGGCGCCGGAGCGTACCAGCCGGTCCACGCCGTACTCGTCGAGTCCGCCGCTGGCCACGATCCGTACACCGGCCAGCCCGGCGGAGTCCAGGATCTCCCGCGCCCGCCGTGCGAGCGCGTCGAGGTCGCCGCTGTCCAGGCGGACGGCGCAGCCCGGGCCGAGCCGGAGAGCGGTCAGGACCCGGGCGGCCACGCGCACGCCTTCCTCGGTGTCGTAGGTGTCGACGAGGAACGTGACCGGACCGGGATGGCTCCGCGCGAAGGCACGGAAGGCCGCCTCCTCGCTCGGGAAGGCCTCGATGTACGAATGGGCCATGGTGCCCGACGCCGGGATGCCCAGGGCGGTGGCGGCGGCGACGTTGCTGGTACCGGCGAAGCCCACCAAGGCTCCCAGCCGGGCCGCCTGACAGCCGGCCCACGGACCGTGCGTCCGCCGCAGCGAGAAGTCCACGACAGACCTTCCGGCCGCGGCCAGGACACAGCGCGCCGCCTTCGACGCCACGGCCGTCTGGTGACAGACCTGGTTCAACAGGTACGTCTCGACGAGCTGGGCCTGCGGCAGCGGGGCGGTCACCTCCAGCAGCGGTTCTCCGGCGAACACCGTGTGCCCCTCCGGCACCGCCCGCACCTCGCCCTCGAAGGTGAGTCCGAGGAGCGGTTCGACATCCCGCAACGGGCGGTGCAGGGCGGCCGCGAACTCCTCGATGTCGTTCCGCTCCACGCGGTAGTCGGCCAGGAAGTCAAGTGCCGGCTCCAGACCCGCGGCGACGAGGAAGCCCCGGCCGGGTGGCAGGTCGCGGACGAAGAGGCTGAAGGTGGCCGGTGCGTACATGTCCTCCCGGAGGTAGGACAGAGCCATGGTGACTTCGTAGAGATCGGTGGTCGTGACGTCGGACATGGTGATCGCCGCCGAGCGTGGTCGTCCCTCGGTCTCCAGTCTGACCACGGGCGGACTGGGCGAAAGGGACGGGAGGGACCCCGGCATGGGCCGTTCGGCCTCAGCAACCGGGACGCGGGCGCGCTGGACTGGAGGTGCCGGCATCGGCGACCACATCGAGGAGGTACCGCGATGGCCACACTGAGACGCGCGCAGAGGTTCCCGTTCCCGGACATCCCGGACTGGTTCGAGAACCTCCCCGCCCGGTTCGCGATGCCCACCATGGGCGAGCTGTACACGGTTCGCGTCGAGGACTACACGGAGGACGACCGTTACGTGATGCGGGCGGAGCTTCCGGGCATGTCGCCCGAGAACATCGACGTCTTCATCAGCGACGGGGTGCTCACGGTCCAGGCCGAACGCACCGAGAAGGACGTGGCGAAGAACCACAGCGAGATCCGGTACGGCGTGATGAGCCGCAGCGTGACGCTGCCGCCCGGCGCCGACGAGGACGACGTCACGGCCGACTACGCCGACGGCATCCTCACGGTCCGCGTGGGCATGGGCGCCGAGAAGCCGTCGGCCAAGCACGTCGAGATCAAGCACAGCGGCTGACCGGAGCCGGCTGGACACGGCGGGCCCGGTCACGGGCCCGTCGGCGCGCGCTCGGCGGCGGTCACCCGCCTCCGTGCGCGGCGGCCCAGCGCCGCCGCACCGCTTCCTCGTGCTCGGCTTCTTCCAAGGCCAGTTCCACCGACGACAGCTCGCTCTCCAGCCGGGGGATCCAGTGGTGGCGCAGGGCGCGGACCCGCTGCCGGGTCCGTACCGCTTCGGCGGCGAGCAGTTCGGCGGCCGCCTCGTGCGCGGCGTGCTCCGCGGCGGCGCCGACAGCAGCACGGTAGGCGTCCTCGGCGTGCGCCAGCGCCGTGTTGGAGGGTGTCGGCTCCGCGGCGGAGCGAACGGGGGCGGTCCAGGCCACGGCCGCGGGATGGCGCACACCCATCAGCGCGTCCCATCGGACCTCGACGGAGGCCCGGTCTTCGGGAACCGCCTCGGCCAGCGCTCGCTCACCGCCGAGCAGCACCCCGCGCACCAGCCACGCATCGGCCTCGGCCAGCCGCTCCCGCCATGCGCGGCCGGCTTCCTCCGCCGCCCGACGCTCCACGCGCTCCCGGTCCAGCAGCAGCCGGAGCTTGCGTTCCAGCAGATCCGCTCCGCGCAGCGCGGTGGCGAGGCTGCGGCGAAGCCGCAGTCGGCCGGCGCGTCCCGCCGGTGCCCGGCGTCCCCGCTCGCTCACGTCGGCTCCTTGTGCCGCGGCGGCACGTGGGCGTCGACCAGCTCGGCGGGGATCATGCCCAGCTGGCCGGCAGGAAGGGCCGACAGGACCTCCCACGCCCGCTCCAGGGCCTCGTCCAGCGACCGGTTCTCGTCCGGTCCCTGGGCGAGGAACCGGTGCCGGAAGCCGTCCTCCAGGTCCAGAAAGCGCACGTCGGTCGGACTGAGCGCGGGCCGTCCGATCAGGTCGGCGAGCTCCCGCACCTGCCGGGAGCGGGCCAGGGCGGCGATCAACTGCGCGGCGACGGAAGGGTGATCCGCACGAGTACGCCCCGGCCCCGTTCCCTTGCGCATCAGCCGGGACAGTGAAGCCAGCGGGTCGACGGGGGGATACGTGCCGGAGGCGTGAACCTCGGCGGAGAGCACGATCTGCCCCTCCGTGATGTAGCCCGTGAGGTCCGGCACGGGGTGCGTGATGTCGCCCGCGGGCATGGTGAGTACGGGCAGGACGGTCACCGATCCGGGGCGGCCCCTGACCCTGCCGCAGCGTTCGTAGAGGGACGCGAGGTCGCTGTACAGGTATCCGGGGTACGCCCGGCGCGCCGGTATTTCGCCGCGCGCTGCGGACACTTCGCGCAGCGCCTCCGCGTAGGCCGTCATGTCGGTCATCACGACCAGGACGTGATGGCCCTCCGCGAAGGCGAGTTGCTCCGCGATGGTCAGCGCGAGCCGTGGGGTGAGCAAACGCTCGATCACCGGGTCGTCGGCCGTGTTGACGAGGAGGGCCAGTTCTCGTGCGGCGGAGCGGGCGGCCAGCCCGTCCTGCACGAACGCCGCGTCGGCGTGTGTGAGTCCCAGGCCGGCGAACACGACGGCGAACGGCTCACCACCGCACGTCGCCTGGGCCGCGATCTGCACCGCCAGCTCCAGATGCGGCAGGCCGGCCGCCGAGAACACCGGCAGTTTCTGGCCCCGTACCAACGTGGTGAGCACGTCCACGACACCGACTCCGGTCAGCACCGGCTCGTTCGGCGGTTCCCGGCGCACCGGGTTGATCGGCGCGCCGCCGACCGGCGCGTAGGCGTCGCCCAGCACCGGCGGCCCGCCGTCGGCCGGTTCGCCGCGCCCGTTGCACACCCGTCCCAGCCAGGCGGTGCCCACCGGTATGCGCAGCGGCGTCCCGGCGAAGGCGATCCGCGTGCCGGTGCGGTCCATGCCGGCCGTGTCCTCCAGCACCTGCACCACGGCGAGGTCCCGGTCCACTTCGAGGACCAGCCCGTGCCGTCGTTCACCGGAGTCGAGCACGATCGTCGCGAACTCGTCCCAGCCCACTCCCCGCACGCCTTCGACGACCACGAGCGGCCCGCGCAGTTCCCGCACGCCCGTGTACTCGACGCCCACCACGTTGTCCGTGCCGCTCATGTCACCCCCGTGAGCCTATCCAGCACGGTGTCCCGTGCGGCCGCCACCGGTGCCGTCTCGGTGGGGCCCGCGACCTCGCGGGCACGCAGGAGCGGGGTGAAGTCCACCGCTTCGACCGCGTCCGCCGGGACACCGGAACCCACCAGTTCCAGACAGCGGTCGATCACCGTCAGCGCGGCTTCCACGAGCGCGGCGGTCTTCTCGGGGGTGCTGTAGGCGTCGGCAGGTGACAGTGCGTTCTGCTGGATCACGGCCTCGCGCAGCAGCCGCCCCGCGAGCACGCTGATCCGTTCCCGGGGCGGCAGCGCCGTGATGCCCACCAGTTCCACCAGATCGGCCAGCCGGTCCGCCTCCGCCAACAGGTGCGCCACCCGCCCACGCCGCTCGGCCCGTTCGGGGTCACCGGCCCGGGCCTGCGAGGCGGTGAGCATGGGCGCATCCCGAGAGAAGGAGTCCGCCCAGGAGACGGCGGGGTAGTGCCGTGCGTAGGCGAGGTCGCGGTCCAGGCTCCACAGGCACCGTACGAAGCGTTCGGTGTGCGCGGTGACCGGCTCGGTGCGGTCGCCGCCCGGCGGGGACACGGCACCGATCACGGTGACGGAGCCGGTCGCACCGCCCAGGGTGCGTACCGCGGCGGCCCGCTCGTAGAAGGCCGCCAGTTGGGAGGCGAGCCCCGCCGGGTAGCCCTCCTCGGCGGGGAGTTCGCCCATCCTGGAGGCGAACTCGCGCAGTGCCTCCGCCCAGCGGGAGGTCGAATCGGCGATCAGGACGACGTCCAGGCCCATGTCGCGAAAGTACTCGGCGACCGTCGCGCCCGTGTGCACGCTCGCTTCGCGGGCCATCATCGGCATGTTCGAGGTGTTCGCGATGGTCACCGTGCGATCGGCCAGCCGTCCTCCGGTGCGGGGGTCGATCAGTCCCGCCAACTCCGCTATGACGTCCGCCATTTCGTTGCCGCGCTCGCCGCAGCCGACGTAGACGATCACGTCGGCGTCGCACCACTTGGCGATCTGCTGCAACAGCATGGTCTTCCCGGTGCCGAAGCCGCCCGGCACGGCGACCGTACTGCCGTGGGCCACCGGGAAGAGGAGGTCGACGGCGCGCTGCCCCGTGTGCAACGGCAGTTCCGCGGCCAACCGTGCCGCGACCGGCCGCGGCCTGCGCACCGGCCAGGACCGCGCCATCCCCACCTCGTGTCCGTCCACCACGGCGAGTACGGTCTCCGGGCGGTGATCGCCCGCTGCCGTGATCCGGTTCACCGTGCCCGAGAGGCCGGGAGGTACCAGGAGGCGGAGAGGCACACTCGCTCCGATCTCTCCGAGCGTGTCCCCGGCCGAGACCTGTGCCCCCTCGGCCACCCGGGGAGTGAACGGCCAAGTGCGCCTGTCCCGCACGGTGTTCGGTCCACCCGTCAGGAAGTCACCGGCCTCGGCCAGGGGGCGCAGCAGACCGTCGAAAACGCCGCCGAGCAGATCCGGGGCCAGCCGAACCGACAGCGGTCGTCTCTGGGGCTGCACAGGATGTCCGGGGGCCAGTCCGCCGGTGTACTCGTACGCCTGGACGGTAGCTGTGTCGCCCCGGATGGCGACCACCTCGCCCGGCAGTTCGGCGGAGCCGAGCGTGACCAGGTCGTGCATGGCGACCGAGGCGGGGCAGACGATCTCCACAAGGGGGCCGGCGACCCGAAGGATCCGTGGGTGCGATGCGTCGTCGCTCCGCGAGGGCGCCGGTCCCGTGCCCGGGGGCCGTGCGTCTGCCCCGTGGCCGCGTCGTGTGGTCACGTCGGTGCCCACAGTGACTCGGCTCGCGCACCCAGCCGGTCCAGGGCGCGGTGGGCGAGGGCGTCCGCCGAGAGATCGACCCGGCGGCCGGGCACTTCGGCGGTCACCCCGCCCTCCGCGGCAACCGAGACCTGTGCGTGCGGGCCCAGTACGGCTCGTGCCGTCTCGGCGAGCCGGGCCTCAAGCATGGCGTCCTCCGCCAGCGCCCGACCCACGCCGGCGCGGACCGAGGTCCTCAGCTCCGCGTAGGCCTCGGCTCGCGCCGCGAGCTCCACCGCCCAGGCCTCCCGCACCGCCCGCACCCGCTCCCGCTCCGCTGCGGCGGCGCCGTCGCCCTCGCCGAGTTCCCGCGCCCGTGCCAGCACCTGCTCAGCCGTCGCACGGGCGGTGCGCAGGGTCTCGTCCGCCTCGGCCCGTGCACGATCCCGGACGGCGTCGGCCGAGGCGCGTGCAGCACGCAGCAACTGCGCGCGCACGGGGTCCAACGCGTCCACCGGCGCGGTCATCCGGGCATCACCACCGTCAGCGGCCGCGACGGGGCAGGGCCGATGGGCCCGGCCCCCAGCGCTTCGGCGGCCTCCGCGGTCAGAATCACGAGGCCGGCCGTGCCGGGAAGCCCCCGCCAAGCCTGCCGGACGGCCTGCGCATCCTCCGCGACGAGGACGTCGACTCCTGCCAGGGCCAGCCCGCACACGCTGGTCCATGCCCCGATGGCGGCCACGGTGCCCATCGTCAGGCCTTTCCGATCAACAGGATCGCGACCACCAGCCCGTACACGGCGATGCCCTCCGCCAGACCGACGATCACCATCGCACGACCGAACATCTCGGGGCGTTCGCTCAGCGCCGCCAGTGCCGCGGCGCCCGTGTAGGCCACGGCGATGGCGGCCCCGATCGAGGCCCCGGCCACCGCGATGGCCGCCCCGATCAGCGCGGACCCGTTGACCCCGCCGGACGTCGCAGCCTGCGCCGACGCCCGCGCGGGGCTCGCCAGCGCCGTGGCCAGGACGACACCGGCGCCGACCAGAAGGGCCAGGTTCGTCGCCAGGAGCCAGCGGAAGGCGTGTCTGGCCCGGCGCCGCCGCAGGAGCCGGGAGGCGACGAGCACCGCGACCAGGACCGGCAGGACGATCAGCCAGGTGAGCATGGGATCACCTTCGCAGCGTGGGCGGCGGGCTCCGCCGGAGGAACGTGCCAGGGACGGAAGGGACGGCCCTCGGTGCCGAAGACCCGGGAGAAGAGCTCGTAGAACTCAAGCCGCAGGGCCTGCACACCGGCCACGAGGGCCTCCAGGCCGAACGAGACGGCCGTACCCACCGTGAACAGCAGGACGGCGCCGACGGTTCCCGCGGCGCCGCGCCCGGCCAGCCCTGCGGTGCCGCGCCACACCAGACCGGCGAGCGCCGCGTGGGTGAGACCGAAGGCCGCGAGCCGGGCGAACGACAGAGTGTTGGTACCTGTGCGCACGACGACGTCGAACAGCTGGACCGCCGTCTCGGCACATCCCGCGCCGCCGCCCGCCGTGGCCCTGAACAGTCCGAGGGCCACCAGCGTCAGCCCGGCCAGGGCGACAGCGGCCCCGGCGAGGGCCGCCGCCGGCCGGTGCAGGAGCAGGCCGGCCGCGACCGAGGCGAGCCCCAGGTAGAACAGCAGGCCGGCGCAGCCCGAGGCTGCCAACAGTGCTGCCCCCCAACCGTCCTCACGGACACGGTTGGCCGCGCCGGCCGCATGCGCGGCGGCGAGCAGTGCGGCCCCGAAGACCACGGCGGCGGCCAGCAGGCGGGCCGGATCGGTCAGCGGGCTCAGCCACAGCACCGGCAGCAGCCCGGTCGGGCCGAAGAACTCCCCGTAGGCGGCGCCCGCGAGCATGGACGCGACACCCGCGCCCGCCAGGAACGGCCAAAGCCGCCTCAGCCCGGCCAGGCGGCGGGGCCACCCGTGGCGGAGCCCGAGCGCGCCGAGCAACAGCAGCGCCCCGTGCCCCACGTCGCCGAACATGATTCCGAACATCGCGACGTAGCAGAGACCCGCCGGCCACGAGGGGTCCAGGTCCGCGTACGCCGGTGTGCCGTAGGTCGTCACCAACGGGGTGAAGGAGACGGACCGGCCCGGCCGCAGCAGCGTCGGCGGATCGGTGCCGCGAGGGAGCGGCAGCGGCAGCAGCGCGCCACCCGCGGCGGCCAGTCGGCCGGCGACGCGGGGTACTTCGGCGGCGGGGCACCACCCGGCCAGCGCGGCCACCTCTCCGCGCCGTACGGCGCCTTCCGCGCGCTCCTCCAACTGGGCCTCCCCGGCGAGCAGTTCGACATCGCGGCGCTGTTCGAGCAGGTCGAGGTCGGGCGCGGTGGCGGTCAGTGCGGCCGAAGCGGCTGTTTCGGCCCCGCCCGTCGTGGCCGCTCCGCACAGCCGCCGCAGTCGCATCGCCGCCGCGCCCGGAACCGGCTCCTCGACGCGGTCCAGTTCCACGCAACCGGTCTCGGCGATCCGCACCAGGGCGGCACGCAGAGCCTCCTGTGGCACGATCACCGCCACCCGACGCATCCGGACCGGTGTCATCGCCTCAGACCAGGGCATCGAACGCCTCCCCGAGCCGTCCTCCCCGGGCCGCCGACTCCAGGGCCGCCCGCACCTGCCAGGCGTCCACGGAGAGCACCGCGATCGCGCCGACCACGACTCGGGGTCCGTACCCGCCGTCGCGCAGCATGGTCGCGCCGTCGGCGCCCATGGTCCGCCACCAGCGGGCCTCGGCCTTCCACAGCGCGGCCGGCTCCGCCACGTCCGCCAGGACCCAACCGGCCGCGGCGGGCAGATGCTCACGGAACTGCCGATACGAGGCGGCGGTCGACGCCCGCGCCCCGAGGAGCCGTGCCGCGTCACGCCGCACAGGTCCCGGCAGGGAGCGCTGATGTACGAACAGTTCACGGGCCGTCAGCAACGCCGCGCGACCCTGGGCCCAGCGGCGTGCGGGCGGTACGGCGACGGCGGTGCGCCTCGCGGCGGCCATGCGCAGGCCCGTGATCAAGGCCCATGACGTGTCACCACCCGGATCGCCCCAGGGCGAGGAGGTGAGTGCGGCCCTCAGTTCCGCCGGCGTCCCGGCGCGCTCCAGAATCCGCCAGGCAGTCTCCAGCGCCCCGAGCCGGTACGGCTCCGGAGCCTGCGCGCGGTAACCGTACAGCGCGGGCAGCAGGGAGACCACGTTGGCGATCTCGAATCCGGCGGCCAGCGGAATGAGCAGGCGGGCACCGCCCCGGGGCAGCCAGCCGGCCAGCACCCGCAGATGCCACACCAGAGTGGCGGTCACCGCGCGCTGGGCCCCGGGCAGGCCGACCGCCGTCCGCGAGTACCGCGCGTACGGAGTCGCCGCCAAGCTTCGCAGCGCATCGTCGAGCGTGCGACAAGACGCGATCTCCCGTGCTCCGGCCGCACCCGGGTACCGGACGACGAGAGCCTTGGCCCGCACCGCCCCGGCGACCCACCCGGCACTCACGGCGCCTCGCCTGTGCCCCGGCCGCCGGCCAGGCGCAGCACGTCGGCCACCGCACGGTCCACCAGACCCGGCATTCGCTGCCGGGCCCGTTCCCTGACCGCCGCAGCGGCCCGTTCTCCGGCGGCGCGTACGGCGTCTGCTTCCGTCCGGGCTTCGCGGAGGCGGGGTTCCGCGGCTCGGCGGCGGACCTCGGGAGCACCTTCCTGAGCGGCCGCAACGATGCATGCCGCCTCCCGTGCGGCATCCTGCCGCACGGTCTCGGCCGCCTCGTCCGCCGCGGCCCGGATCCGTGCCGCCTCCCGCTGCGCATCCGTCAGCTGCGCGAGGGCGGGCTCCAGTTCGGCGGCGCGTTCCGCCGCACGGTCGGCGGGTACGCCGGTGGCGGACGCACCTGGTGTCCCCGCCGGACGGAACCGCTCCAAGAAGTCCCGCAGGCTCATCGGCGGCCTCCCGCGGTCGGCTGCTCCTTCAGTCTCGCCGTTCCCGCCCCGCTTCGCACCGGAAGGGGCCGTCACGCCGTTCCACCAGGGCCGTTCGGCTCTTGGCAGGGATGGCAGGAGAGCAAGACTGGGACGGTAGGCGATGCGACGGAGTCGGGAGGCCGCCGTGAACAAGCACGAGAACTTCGCCGCGGAGGCAGCGGCCCGGCGAGCCCTGCCCTCCCGCCGCTGGAGCCCCGGCGAGACGGCGCGGCAGGACATGCTGATCCGCTACCTGGGCGCCGTGGCCGCCGCCGCGGCCGCACAGGCACGCGCCGAGGGGCAGGCCCCGGCAGACGCCGCCGCCCGCCCGGCGCCGGTGGCCGCCTCGCCCCCGCAACCGCCTTCGCCGCCCGAAGCAGGGATCCCCTTGGTGCGGGACGTGATGGACGTGCCCGCCGCCTCCGTGCCCGACGACCTGCCGTACCGCGAGGTCGCCCGCCTGCTGGCCCGCGAACAGGTCGGGGCCGCCCCGGTCGTGGATCCCGAGGACCAGGTGATCGGCGTCGTCTCGGAGTCCGATCTGCTCGCGAAGGTCGCCTTCGAGGCCTCCGGCCACCGGGTCGGACGTATCGGCAGGCTGCGTGAGCGACGGCTGGAAGGCAAGGCCCGCGGCGAGACGGCGGCCGACCTGATGACGAGCCCCGCGATCACGGTGCTTCCCGGTGCGACCGTCGCCGAGGCCGCCTGGCTTGCCGCCCTGTCCCGGCTGAAGAGGCTTCCGGTCACTGACCGCGAGGGCCGTCTGGTCGGGGTCGTGCGCCGCAATGCACTGTTGCAGGCCCTCATCAGGGACGACGCCGGAATCCGGGCGGAGGTCGAGGCCAGGATCGAGGCCTGCTGTCCGCCGGGCGACCGGGAGGCCGTGTCGGTGGCCGTGCACGACGGCATCGTGGAGCTGACGGGCCGGATGCCTCCGGCCGGCTCGGCGCGGCTGGTGGCAGAGGTGGAGAACATCGCCGACGTCGTCGAGGTGAAGAACCTCATTAGCGCCGTCTGACCCTCGACCGCCGTCCGCTCCCTCCCCGCGATCAGCCCTCGCTGCCGGGCAGGCGGATGTCGAGGCCAGAGCAGGACCCGCTCCGCGTGTTCCTCTCGTCCCTCGGACGATCACCACGCGCCCGCACACACTGGGGCCTGTCGTCATATTCCCGTCGTCCGCCCGAAGGGCGGGCCGCGTGCCAGACGTCGCACGGCAGGCGGGAATCTGACGACAGGCCCTAGCTAGGGCCGACCGGCTCCTCCACCCACCCCACGGTCGTCGCGCACCACGTCGAACTGAACGTCCACGACGCCCTCGACGGCCCGCACCAGACGCGCTGCCACCGGGACCAGAGCGCTGTCACGGACGCGGCCCGTCAGGGTGACGACACCGTCGTGCACCTCCACCTGCACGGCCGCGGACGGCAGGGGGAACAGGTACGACACGATCTCGCGCCGGACCTCCTCGGCGATGTCCTCGTCGTCGCGCAGGAAGACCTTGAGCAGGTCGGCCCGGCTGACGACGCCCGCCAGCAGACCGCCCCCGTCCACCACGGGCAGTCTCTTGACCCCCGCCCGCGCCATGATGCGCGCGGCCTCGGCGAGGGTGGCGCCGGCCCGGACCGTGACAGCGGGGGAGGACATGAGGTCGCCCGCGGTCAGGGCGTCGGCCTTCGCCACGTCGACGGGCTGACGCAGCCGCAGGTAGCCCGCATCGGGGTCGTCCCGGAGCTCCTCCTTCGTCAGCAGATCGGCCTCGGACACCACACCCACCACCCGTCCCTCGCCCTCGATCACGGGGAGAGCGCTGACCTGCCGGTCCTGCATCAGCTGCGCCACCTCCTTGAAGGGAGCCCGTCGGCCGACGGCGGCGACCGTCTGGGTCATGACGTCGCTGACGATGTGCGGGGTGCCGTACATGATCCCTCCATGAGCTCTGCGTCGGCCCTGCCATCACCAGCCTGTGCCGGAGCGGGAGTGGCGGCCAGGGGCCATCCGACCCGGGCGAGCCGTGCGACTTCGCGACGTCCGGCTGCCCGGACATGGGCGATGGTCAGTGGTCGCGGCACCACGTCCGGTACGCGGCCACCGCCGTCGGCATGGTCGGGAAAATGCGGTCGGCGCCGACGGACTCGGCGAGGCCGTACGCCTCCAGGTCGTCCAGCAGGTCCTGCTTGACGCGGGCGAGGGCGAACACGATGCCGCGGCCCGTGAGGTCGCGGCGCAGGGCGTCGACGGCGTCCAGCGCCGTGATGTCCACCTCGACATTGGCCTCGGTGTTCAGGACGAACCAGCGAACCGGCTCGGTCTGTTCGTCAACGGCGGCCAGCGCCCGGCGGTGGAAGTCCTCCGCGTTGGCGAAGAACAGGGGCGAGTCGTAGCGGTACACCAGCAGGCCGGGGATCGTGCGCGCCTGCGGATAGTCGTCGACGTCGTGCATGCCGGCCACCCCGGGCACCAGCCCCTCGATCGCGTCGTGCGGCCGGGCCACCCGGGTCAGCAACTCGGCGACCGACAGGCCGACCGCGACGAGCACGCCGTAGAGGATGTCCAGGGCGAGCACGCCCGCGAGGCAGCCGAGGGCGAGGAGCAGCTCGCGGCGGCGGAACGACGCGAGTCGGCGGAAGCCGGCGAGGTCGATCATGCGCGCCGCGGCATAGACGACGAGTGCCCCGAGGACAGCCGCCGGGGTACGGGTCAGCAGCGGGCTGAGGAACAGCAGCACGGCCAGGACGACCGCACCGGCGACCAGTGAGTACGCCTGGCTGCGAGCGCCCGCGGAAGAAGCGAGCGCGGTGCGGCTGGCGCTGCTGCTGACGGGGAAGCCGTGCAGCACGCCGGCGCCCAGGTTGGCCGCGCCCAGGGCCAGGAACTCGCGGTTGGCGTCGAGCGGGCCCGGCGCGCCGCCGGGATCCGAGAATGCCCGAGCGGTGAGGATGAAGTCGGTGTACGCGACGAGCAGCACGCCGAGGGCGGGCAGCACCAGGCGCGGCAACACGGTCAGGTCGGGGAGGGCCGGGGACGGAACACCGGACGGCACCGTACCGATCACCTCGACGCCGTACCGGCGGTCGAGGCTGAGGGCGACGACGACCGCCGTACCGAGAATCACGGCGATCAGGGGTCCGGGAAGCCCGGGGACGAAGCGGGCCACGGCCACGAGAAACCCCAGCGCGGTGGCGGAGAGGATCAGGGTCGCGGGGTGAATCTGCGACAGGTGCGTGAAGAACGACCACAGCTGCGGAAAGAACTCCGAGCTGTTGGTCCGCACGCCCGTGAGCCGGGGCAACTGGTCCACCGCCATGATCAGCGCCACGCCCGCGAGATAGCCGATCAGGACCGGGCGCGAGAGCAGATCCGCGAGAAAACCCAGCCGGACCGTCCGGGCCGCCAGGCACAACATCCCCACCGTGACGGCGAGGCCCGCCGCCAGCGAGGCGTAGCGACCGGGAGCGCCGCCGGCGAGCGGGCCGACCACCGTGGCCGTCATCAGCGCTGTCGTGGACTCAGGGCCGACGGACAGCAGACGCGAGGAGCCGAACAGCGCGTACATCGCCAGCGCCGGAAGGATCGCCCAGAGCCCGGCGACCGGCGGCAGGCCGGCGACGCCCGCGTACGCCATGACCTGCGGCACCAGGTACGCGGCCACCGTCACGCCCGCGATCAGATCACCTCTGAGCCCACCCCGTGGGCGGACGCACAGCGTGCCGAGCCGGGGCATCAGGGAGGCCCTCCCCGGCAACCGTCTGCCCGAGCCCTCGGTCATGCGCTCGTCCTCCGCCGTTCGCTCCCAGGATCCACCGTCGCACGGACCTCGCAAGCCGCCGCCTCCGCGCCTTCCTCGCCCCGTAGGTCGATCGGTCCCGTTCAGGGTCGTCCGGCCCATGACCCGAGCCGCGACCACGTCGTCACGCTGGAACCGAATCCTCACCGGGAGGTGGAGGCCATGTCCCGTACCGTCACCGTCGGTCTCGACGGATCGCCCGAGAGCCGGGCCGCCGTCGAGTGGGCGACGCGCGAAGCGCTGCTGCGCGGCCTGCCGTTGAAGATCGTGCATGTTCAGGAGCCACTGCCCAGGCACGTGGCCCAGGCCCCGCCGCCGGGTTCCGAGACCCACCGGCGCTGGAGCGAACAGCTGCCGGTCCAGGCCGCGGAAGGCGTCCGTCTCCAGCACCCGGGCATCGAGGTGCGCACCGAGCAGCTCACCGGAACCGTGGCCGACATCCTGTGCGAGGCGGCCGGCTTCGCCGATCTGCTGGTGCTGGGCTCGCGCGGCTTCGGCGGCGTGGGCGGGTTCCTGGTCGGCTCGGTGAGCCTGGCCGTCGTGGCGCGCGCGGAACGGCCGGTGGTGCTCGTGCGGGCCGGGGAACAGGCCGCCGACGAACACAGGACCGACCCTGCGGGTGTGCCGTCCGCTGCGACGCCCTTCCGGCCTGTCGTGCTCGGCCTCGACGTCGATCACCCGGACGACACGCTGCTGGAATTCGCCTTCGACGCCGCAGCGCGCAGGCAAGCGCCTCTGCGGGCCGTGCATGTCTGGCCCGAGCCGCCCACCTCGTTCTACCGCTTCCCCGGCGACGCCGAACTCTACGACTCGCTGGAGCGGGAGCAGGCCGCAGCCCTGACCGACGCCCTGCGCCCCTGGCGGCAGAAGTTCCCGGCCGTCGAAGTGATCGAGGCGAGCCGGTGCGGCAGCGCCGCGCAGGTCCTCGTCAACGCCGCCCGCGACGCCTCCCTGGCCGTCGTCGGCCGCCGCATCCGCACCGGTTCCTTCGGCACGCACATCGGCCATGTCACCCATGCCGCCCTGCACCACATCACCGCCCCCGTCGCCGTCGTCGCGCACGGCTGACGCATCCCGCAAGGGACGTGAGCAGGATGGACCTCTCGATCGTCGTCGGCGTCGACGGTTCCGAGCCGAGCCTGAGAGCGGTGGACTGGGCGGCCGAGGAGGCCGCCCTGCGCGGAGCGGAGCTCCGACTGGTGTACGCGTCCTTGTGGGAGCGCCATGAGGGCGGGCTCTTCGCACATGACGAGGGCAAGCCGTCGCAGGACGTGACGGGGGAGGACATCGTCGCCACCGCCGAGAGCCGGGTCCGTCGTCGTCGGCCGGATGTGCGGGTCGCCACCGACCTGCCTCCTGAGGCCCCGGAGTACGCGCTCGTGCGGGAGAGCCGGAGGGCCCCTCGCGGTGGTCATGGGCTGCCGTGGCCGCAGCAGCGTGACGGAGGCGGTGCTGGGCTCCGTCAGCGTCATGGTGGCGGCGCACGCGCACTGCCCGGTGCTAGTACTGCAACCGCATCTGGGGGTTGTGCCCTCGACGTTTGTAGTGGGAGCGGCGGGCTCGTGCCTGGCTGTGTCTACGGAAGTGTGACCAGC
>NZ_JBVHMR010000049.1:0-45317 GCF_055558375.1 Streptomyces sp. NPDC025793
CGACATCGAGGATGAGGCCTACACACCCGGCACCGCGAGCATCGACCGGCGCGTCCCCAGCACCCCGGCAACGTTCGTGGTCAACGCACTAGCCGGCCGCGGACCGGTCAGAAGTGCGTCGCGGAGTGGGGCCAGTGCGCGTCGAGCCTCCGGAGACGGGGTGAGGTGGTCGAAGACGGCGGCGAGGGCGCACCGGTCACAGCGGCCGTAGGTGTAGCGCGGGTGCTGGGCACGGCAGTCGTGGCAGCCGTAGTCGCGCTTCCAGCCGGCTGGGCGCTTCAGGTCTCCGGCGACCCGTGCCGGACGGCTGCGGAACCCTGGTGCAGGAGTACGGGGGTGGGGTGTCGTACTCGGCACGATGGCAGGGCCAGCAGATCACCGTTCCGTCGTGGACAGCGAACGGCATGTCGGTGCGACCGCGTGCTCGGCAAGGCTGAGGTCGGCGGGGCACGCAAGCAGCGCACGCGGGGGTCCCCGGTTTCTGCCCGGTCGGGCAGCGGCGTTCGCGGCCGCAGACGACGCAGGTGGTGCGGGGGCCGAGCCAGCAGTTCTCGCACAGGTCCGGGTCGCCGTCGCGTGCGACGACCTTGATGCGGCCGCCGGTCTTCAAGCAGCTGCCGCAGCGGCGAGCGCGTGGCCGGTAGCAGGCCTCGCAGATCGACGGTGGGCCCTCGCCGGTGGGGATCAGCCTGCTCTGGGCGCCGCAGGTCGCGCATGCTCCGGTGTGGGCGTTCCAGCAAAAGCCGCACACGAGCGGGACGCGCTGCCGGGTGCCATAGAGAGCGCCGGTCTTCCCGCACCCGGTGCCCACACCGATGGGCTTGGAGAAGCACTTGCTGCACGCGGGTATCCGGGCGCCGTTGACGTCAAGGTGGCTGTGGGTGGGTGCCAGGCATCCGCAGAAGGGGCAAGGGTGGCTCGGCAGGACGTAGCCTTTGGCGTTCACGGGCGTCGTCGGGTCGGCCCGAGGTCAGCCTTCACCGGCGCGAACTGCTCGGGCAGTTCCGCTACGGCAGGTTCGGACTCAGGCGCCGGGTGGGGGCGCTTAGCCGGGCCGGCCACGGCCCGCACCGGCTGCACGGCTCCCTCGATGTAGGGGATGACCAGGTCGTTCGGTGTGCACTCGAAGATGTCGCACAGCGCGGACAGCGTCTTCAGGCTCAGCCGTTCCGGGATGTACTGCACGAGCCGGTAGACCTGGGCGTCCGAGAGCACCACACCGCGCTCGGCCAGCAGCGGACCCAGTTCGACCGTCGAACGCAATCCCCGCTCCTCCATCAGCCGGCCCAGCCGCCAGTGGTAGTTCGCCGTCTGCTTGCGTTCCGCCCGAGGCTCCGTCACGGTGCCGCTCCCATCGTCCACAGGTCCTCCGGCGCGCCGTCCATCAGCGCGTCGTTCAGCGTAGAGGTCATGAAGTCGTCGCTGACGTGCGAGTAGATCGTGGTCGCCGTGGCATGGACGTGGCCGACCTGCTTCTGGACGAAGCGAAGGTCCCACCCGTCCTCCAGCAGGTGGGTGACGTAGCTGCGGCGGAAGGCGTGTGGGGCGAGCTCCTTCGGGAACTTCAGCTCCTCCCGGTACTCGCTGAAGCGGTCGTTGTACGACGACAACGACACCCGGCTCGCACGCTCCGACACCCACAGCGCCGGCCCCGGCTTGTAGCAGGGGCGGACCACGTCGATGTACTGGATCAGCGCGTTCGCCGACCACGGCATGACCGTCAGTACCGGGCGGCGCTTCGGCCCCTTGCCGTTGCTGCCCTTGCCCCAGCGCACGTCAAGCACCCCGGCCCGGCCGAATTCCGGGTGCCGCGGGTTCTCCACCACGTCGATCAAGTCCAGGCGGCAGACTTCCCGGCGGCGAAGCCCCCGGGCGTACTGGGCCTTGAACATGGCCGCGTCCCGGGCCGCGGTCAGCGTCCCCTTCCTGCGGGCGCGCCGCGCGCGGTCGATTCGCGTGTCGCAGAAGTCGAAGAAGTCAGTGAGTTCGGTGCGGGTGAAAGGGCGTGGCCCCGGGTGGTCACCGACTTCGTGCTGGCGGATGGTGTTCCACTCGCTGCAGATCTGCACCGGGTGCGTGCCGAAGTAGTGCTCGCACACGTCGATCCACTCGTACGCCGGGTCGAGCAGTTAGCTCAGGAATCGGCCGATCTGGTTCTGCAGACCGCGCACCGTCCGCGCCCGGCGCCCTGCCAGCAGCTCCGACGACCACGAGAGTCCTCGATGTAGTCCGCGGTGAGGTTCCGCGACTCCATCTGCATGATCCAGCAACCCAACGCGGTCTCCAGAACCGCCTCTTCAGGACGCAGCAGCACCACGCCGCTGGACAGCAGCTTGGCACAGGGTGATGACGGCTCGGAGCAGAAGCCGCAGCGGTGGGGCCGGTCTCGAGATAGCCGTCACTTGTCGTGCGGCCACCACCGGTGGAACAAGGTCAGGCCGGTCCGGCACCAAGATGAAGCGGCATGCCGGTGAGCCAGGTGCCGACGTCGATGCCCTGCCCGGGCCGCAGCGCGGTGAAGCCCTGTCGCTTGTAGTACGGCCCCAGGGCGCGCTGGGTGTCGAACTCGCCGACCAGCAGCGCGTAGTCCAGCTGCTGGTACACCTACACGCACCGTGCAAGCAGCGCGGCCCCGATCCCGCGTCGTCGGGCGTGCTCGGACACGGCGACCGCTTTGATCTTCGCGTACGTCAGCATCGACACCAGGATGTAGCGTCTCCCGCCCGGCAGCCGGGCGAGCCCGGAGACGATCGTGCCCGAGGGAACGCCCAACAATGCGCCGACGACCTGGCCGTCGCCGTCCCGCGCGACCAGCGGCAGGGACAGCTCGCCCGCGGCCCGCTGCAACTCCCCAGCTGCCCCGGCCCGCACGAGCCGTTCCTCGAGGTCGGCGCCTGCAAGGGCGTCCAGCAGCCACGTTCCGCACTCTCCGCGCGCGAGTGCCTCAAGATGGCCGACTTCCAGATCGTCGGCGGCCGCCTTCAGCAGCGTGGTCACCACGTCGGCCTCTCCCGGTATCGCGAAGCCGATCCGCACACCACCGGACCCGGGCACACTGTCGAGCATCTGCTGACGCGTCAACCGGTCCGGCCCCGCCAAGGACCCCGTCTTTGCCGTCCCCTTGGCCGTCGTCCTCTTCGTCTTCTTCTTCGCCATCCCGGGGATCTACCCGCCACAGGTCATGCGGACTCAGCAGGTCGGAAGCGGAGATGGCCGTCCGTACCTCTGCGATCTCCAGCAGGTGGTAGCGGCCCGGTCCAGTCATGCGAGCCGGATCCCCTCAGCCAGTCCGGCTCACAGGCGATCGCCTGCCTCGTCAGCGGCTTCGACCACATCACCGACCCCTGACCTGCCCTGGTCGGGCCCGCGGTCGGGGGTAGGGGTTCGTGGTCGGGATCCGCGAGGCCGGCGCGGGAGCGCTACCTCTCGGTGCTGCTGTCAGAGCAGCTTCTGCCGTGCCTGGTACTGGTCGACGGGCGCGAGGTTGCACGCGGGCTTGGGCCCGCCGAGCAGGTGCCCCCCGATGCCCTCACCCTCCGGTAGCGGCACCGCACAGCGGAGGTCGGCGTTGGCGAACGGGGCGCCATAGGTGTTGCCGATGCCGCCTGCTTCGCCCGTGATGGTGGTGTTGCCGTTGCGGGTTCCGAAGTCCGTAACACCGGTGCCGCCGTTGGGTCCTCCGAAGTCCGTCGCCGATGCGGGTACAGCCACGGCCGTCGTTGCGGCAATCGCGAAAGCCGCGCCGGCCAGAACCTTCATGATCACTGTGATGCTCCTGTTCGATGAGACGGTCATCCTCTTTGTGATCAGTCCAACGCCACGCCGTGGTTGCAGTTACGTGTGCGGGACCAGCTGTCACCGGCGAGCGCCGACCGAGCGGTGGCCACAGCTGCTCTCACAGCGCCCAACCACACAGTGGCGCGGCCTCGGCTATGGGTAGGGTCTGGACACCGCACCGCCCGCCGGAGCAAGGGGAATATTGATGGACCAGTCCGGGGATCGGCGTGCCGACGCCTCGCTTCAGGCCTACAACTGGGCGCGTGTCGCCGGGAGTCCGGAACGCGCCTGGACGGAATGGGAGGCTGCGAGGTCTCTCAGCAACTCCACTCCTGGCGAGCTGAGTGAGTGGCAGCGGTGGCTTCTGGACCATCTCAAGAACCAGCGGCTGAGCGCCGAGCAGGCGATCGCTCTGGCGGAGATGTGGGGTCAAGGTCGCCGCGGTGCAGCAGGGCGCCATGCCCTAAGGCCGTGTGCCCAGCGGCACTTCGGCGGGCCCGATTACCGGGGCGGGGCGGTTGCCGCGCTGCGCGGTGCGACAGCCGACCCGCAGTCCGGCCGGCCGGCCCCGGCTCGCGCGGTCCAGCTGCGCTGGATGGCCGCGGTCCGTCTGGCTCAGCTCGATCCGGCACTGCGCGAGGAGACGGCGGCCGTGGTTCGTGGCGAGGACCTGGCCGACGACGGCTGGGACAACGAACTGGCCCGCGCCGACCACCTGCATGACATCGGCGAGGCGTACGCCGAGGAGGCCACCCGGATGCTGCTGGCCCTGCGCGACGAGGTGGACGAGGAGTTCGCCGTCGATGTGGACGAGGCACTCGACCGGATCGCCGGGGGTCGCCTTCAGGGCGCGAAGGGGCCGGCACGGCCGGCGAGCTCTCCGTCAAGAAGTCCGCGGCCCAGCTGCCGCGCCAGGCTCACGTCGGACAACAGCGAACGGGAGCATGGTGCTCTCTTCGTGGCCTTCCCGTCGGGATCTCGTTCTGCGGTTCCGGTTTTACCGCGTGCACGAAGTCCGGGAACTTGACGCCGTCCTGAATGAAGAACACCGGGAAATTGTTTCCAACCAGATCATAATTCCCTTCCCTCGTATAGAACTTGGTGGCAAAGCCCCGTACGTCGCGCACCGTGTCGGCGGAGCCGCGGGGCCCCTGCACGGTCGAGAACCGTACGAAGACCGGCGTGCGCACGGAGGGGTCTGCAAGGAAAGCCACACGGGTGAACTCGGCGCAGGATTCGTACGGTTCGAGTATCGGTAAGCGCCCGAGCCGCGTGCGCGGACGACCCGCTCCGGGATCCGTTCATGGTCGAAGCGGGTGAGTTTCTCCCTTGCGTGAGTCGTCAGTGCGGTCCACCCGCACGGCCTGGTCCGTGGTGAGCGGCCCCGAAGCGGGGTCGGGGGCGCGGAAGGCGTCAAGCTGTTCGCCCTTGCAGTCGGGGGTCCCACTCATCGGCCCGTCTCCTGCTGCTCGAACACGTCCAGATACGCCGCGCAGAACGCCTTCAGGTCGTCCGGCTTCCGGCTGGTGACCAGCTTGTTGGGCCCGTGGCCGCAGATCTTCACCTGCTCGTCGACCCAGGTGCCGCCGGCGTTACGGATGTCGGTGCGCAGGCTCGGCCACGAAGTCAGCTCGCGGCCCCGTACCACGTCCGCCTCGACGAGCGTCCACGGCGCGTGACAGATCGCGGCGACCGGGCGCCCCTGTTCGAAGAAGTCCTTCACGAACGCGACGGCCTTGTCGTTCATCCGCAGGAAGTCCGGATTGGCGACCCCGCCGGGCAGCACCAGTCCGCCGAAGGACTCCGCCGACGTGTCCCCGACGACCTCGTCCACGGTGAACGTGTCGGCCTTGTCGAGATGGTGGAAAGCCTGCACCTGGCCGGGGCTGGTCGACACCAGCACCGGATCAAGCCCGGCCGCCAGGGCCGCCTGCCAGGGCTCGGTCAACTCCACTTGTTCGACGCCCTCAGGCGCTGTCAGAAACGCGATACGCATGATCCGTCAACTCTCCTTCCCGATGTTCCTCGTTCCGCGGTGGTCGCAGTGGCGCGGTCACATGGGCAATCACGGCCGCATACCGACCAGGCCGATCAGTTCGCTGTCGGCCACCACCATCCCCGGGCCGAGGCCCCGGTCGCACATCACCCGGGACCCACGTCACCGACGCGGGCGTCCACGGCGGTCGGGGCGTCAGCCACGATGTCCCGCACATCCCATTGCAGCCCCCCTTTCAGGCTCTGGCCCGGCGCTGTCACCGCGCTCCCCGCGCCGGGTACCCCACCGCGACCGCCTTACCGCCTGCCCTAGGCGCTCCCACGGGAGGGTGCGCCGTCAGCGCGCTCCGCACACGCGGGCGCTCTCCCTTGTCCCCGCATGAACGCGGCTCACCGGGGCATTCGGGCGTGGAGGGGGCGTCGGGCCCCGGCACGCCCGGGCCGGATGCTCACGGAACGGCGGGGCGGGCCCGAGATCCGCGCTCGGTCCCCGTCGTGTCCGGGCGGCGAGCCGGCAAGCGGGGTCCGCACGGCAGGCTGGAGGGCTGCGTTGGTGACGGACACGCAGAGGCGGCGCGATCGGAGCTCCACGGCCCGGAACGTACGGACCCGGATGACCGTTCTCGTCGCCATCGCAGCCAATCTCGTGATCGCCGCGGCCAAAGCGGTCGCTGGGCTCTTCGCCGGGTCCCCCGCTCTTCTTTCGGAGGCGGCACACTCGGTCGCGGACTGCCTGAACGAGGTGTTTCTCCTCATCGCCGTACGCCGCAGCAAGCGGCCCGCCGACGATCGTCATCCGTTCGGCTATGGCAAGGAACGCTACTTCTGGGCGCTGCTGGCCGCGGTGGGGATCTTCGTCATGGGCGGCTGTTTCTCGGTGTACCAGGGCGCTCAGGCCTTGCGGTCGGACCGCCAGGAGTCACCGGCGGGCTATGCGGCGGGGCTCGCCGTGCTCGGCATCGCGCTCCTGGCCGACGGGGCCTCCCTGCTCCGCGCCCTGCACCAGGCGCGCCGGCAGCGGGACGGCGCGGCCGACCCGGCGCTGCGCACGGTGATCGCGGAGGACACCACAGCAGTGACCGGCGCGATCGTCGCGGCACTCGGCATCGCGCTGCACATGGCGACCGGGCAGGTCGGCTGGGAGGCCGGCGCGTCCATGGCGATCGGACTGCTCCTGCTGTGCGTGGCCTATCGGCTGGCCCGGGAGGCACGCGGCCGGCTGATCGGCGAGGCGGTCGACACGGAACTGCGCGACCGGATCGGTGACTTCCTCGGGTCCCAGAACGAGATAGACAAGGTCGCGGCGCTGCTGACCATGCGACTGGGGATGGACTCGGCGCTCGTCGCCGCCCGCGTCGATCTGGTGCCGGGGCTCGACAGTGAGGAGGTCGAACTGGTCTGTGTGCGACTCAAACGACGGATCACCACGCAGTGGCCGCAGGCCATCCACGTGTTCCTGGACATCACCGAGGCACCCGGCCCCGAGGAAGACCCGCCCTCCTAGGCTCGCAGCTTCCCTTCGAAGGGCAGGCATCCTTCCCCCGCGGCCGCGGCGGCCACCCCGGCCCCGCCCCTGACATCCAGGAACCGTCCGGCTCCACCGTCAGCCCACCCATCCGGTTTACCCGGCCGACCGGCTGGGGGCCGGACCACGGCTCCACGACTCGCCGGCCTTGGACCGCTGCCCGAGGAGCCGACCGGCCCGGCTCTCCTCAAGCGCTGCGCCATCTCCACCGCCGAGATCTCACCCGCCGGCGCGGAGACTCGAAGCGCACACCCGACGTCCAGCGGTACCGGCGTCAGCCCCAGGCCCGGGCCGAGGGAAACGGTCGGGTCAGGTGTGCAGAAGGCTGTTACGGCCGTCGTGGCCGTCGGCGTCGTCCTCGTCGAACCAGTGGTCGCCGTGTGCGAGGTAGCGGAAGCCCAGCTGCTGGTCGACCGGCAGGGTGACGGTGACCGCGCGGCTGCCGTCGGGACGCGGCGTCAGCGGGTGGGCGCCGGGCTGCCAGTCGTTGAAGTCACCGACCACACTGGCCTCTCTGGCCGGATGGCCTGCGGGCAGGATGAAGGTGACCTTGGTGTGCTTCTTGTGCCGGGTGCGCTCCAACATCTGGCTGATCACTCCTTGAGGGTTCGGTGAGGCGTCTTGAGGGTTCGGTGAGGCGTCGTTGCCGATCATCGCGTGCGGGACACCGGCTACCGCGAGGCGCTGGACCGACTCGGCCACGCTGTCACCCGTCCGGACGGGCCGTGTAAGGCGCCGCGTACCAGGTACTCGGCACCAGACAGCCGCCACCGGCCCGATCCCCTCGGACGGCCCACCTAGGAGATGAGACGGACATGACCGAGAATGCGCGAGCGTCATCGTCCGCGGCGACAGAGAAGCTGCTCCATCCCGTCGAAACAGTCACGGCGACAGTGAGCCATCTCCCGGGCGCGACCCCGGTCAGAGACGCGTTCGACACCGTCCTTGACACGGTGGGCGTCGTCTCCCCGCGATCACGGCGCATGGCAGCGTACGCGGGTGTCGGACTGATGGGTGCCGTTGGTGTGGTCGAGTGGCCGATAGCGGCCGCGGGCGCCGCGGTGGTCTGGCTGACGCAGTCGCGCCCCGGGCGCGCCGAGGGGAGTGGCGGGTCGCAGCCCGGCGGCCGCGCAGCCGGTACGCACCCTCCCAAGAAGACCCACCGGTCGGTCGACCGGTGAGTCCATTTGGTTCCGCGAGGTGAGAGATGGTCCTTGGCACGGTGAGCCGGCTTCCTGCTGCAGGCCTGAGCCTCTCGGTGAGGGTGCCGGCGCAGGTTGCCGGCCGATTCCTCCCGAGCGCGCGTGCTGCTGTCCGACTGGCGGCCGCGGCAGCAGAAGCAGGGGGACGCGCCACCGAACGCGGTGCGGTGGCGGTGGCGGAGAGCGCTGTGCGGGTCGGCCGGGTCGGGCTGAACGCCATGGCTCCCGGCCAGGGGTACTGGCGTGCCGGAACCCGGGTCCAGCTCCCCTTGCGCCCGCGTCCGGGCGCTACCGTACACAGTATGGAGACAGCTGCCAGGCGCGTGGCATCCGGCCTGGCGAAGCATCCGGACGTGCTGGCCGCCTACTGGGACGGCGGGCTGGCGCGGCTGGTGATCCAGACGACGCAGGACGCCGTCACCGATCGTGTGGTGGACAGGGCGACAGAACTGGCGGGCCGGCAGAAGCTGGAGCGGCCGGAGGAAGATGTGCTGGAGCCGGCGCATCCGGGCCATACAGGAGGGGTACGTTCCGGGGCGCTCGCACTGTTCTGCGACACGGTCGGGATCGGCACCGCGGTCGCGGCGCGGACCGTCCGTCTGAAGCAGGGGCCGCACCTGCTGACCGCCGGGGTGGCACTGCTGCGTGAGGACCCACGGATACGGAGCGCGCTGCGGCGCCGTCTGGGCCGTTCGGCCACGGATCTGGTCCTGGCCGCCGTCAACGCGGCCGCCAACGGGATTGGGCAGTCGCCGACCGCCCTCGCCCTGGACGCCGCACTGCGGGCGGGCCAGCTGGCCGAGGCCGTGGCCCGGGCCGCGGCGTTCGACGCCGCGCACGACACTGTCTGCGCGCCGGAACGGCTGAGCCTGGCCGGCCGCGAGGTCGCCCGCCCGCCGCTTCACCCGTACCCGGGCGAGGAGTACCGGGACCAGGCTGTCACCGGAGCCCTGCTCGGCGCGGCCGGAGCCCTCCTCTTCACCCGCGATGTCCACGAGAGCGCCGAGGCGCTGCTGGCCGGGAATCCCAAAGCCGCGCGCTACGGACCAGCCGCTTTCGCCGCGACCCTGTGCACCGAGCTGGCCTGCGAGGGCGTACTCGTCCGTAGCCTGGACCGGCTGAGGCAGCTGGAGCTCGTCGACACGGTGGTCCTCCATCCCGAGGCGCTGCGAAGCACCCGGCGCACGGTCCTGGACGTCCACCCCAACGTGCCCGAATGGGACCACGACCATCTGTGGCAGGCCGCGGCGGCCGCCCTGCGGCCCGACGAGGAGCACAGGCTCGCACTGCGCCCGGTGCCCGACCAGGGAGGGTCGGACACCGGATTGATGATCGCTTCGGAGCGGGGCCGTGACATCGGTACCGTGCTGGTCGGCTGGGAGATCGACCCACTGGCCGAGGCCGCGTTGGACGCGGCCCGCCGGGCCGGTCTCCACGTGGTGGTGCGGGATGACGGATCACTCGGCGACTTCGACGCGCTCGCGGACCAACTCGTCGGTCTGGACGTGCCGTTGGCCGACGTGGTGAAACAGCTTCAGGACGAGGGCCGCGTCGTGCTCACCGTGGCCCATGTTCCCTGCGCCGGGGCCAACACGGAGGAAGAACTGGATCCCGAGAGCCGTGACGTGCTCGCGGGTCTGCTGCGCAGCGACATCGCCGTCTCCCTCACCGACGCCCGCGGCGCGGTGGTGTGGGGCGCGGACGTCCTGCTGCTGCACGGGCTGGAAGGCGCGTGGCGTCTGCTGGCAGCCATCCCCGCCGCGCGGACCGTCAGCGAGCACTCCAAGCTCTTCGCCGAGGCGGGCGCCGCGCTGGCCGGTCTGCTGGTGGTGACCCGGGGCGCCCGCTCGAAACGCGTCACCCTCCCGCTGGGCTTGCGGATCGGTCCGGTGAACGCCGCCGCTGCCGCCTCCCTCGTATCGGGCTGGCGCGCAGCGCTCCAGGCGAGTGCCCACCATGCGCCGCACCCGCCGCCCCGGGTGCCCTGGCACGCGCTCCAGCCCCAGGAGGTGCTGGCGCGGCTGCGGGCCGGCGCCCGGACGGTGGAGCCGAGCACGCTCGCGGGTTTCCGGGAGTCCGCCGGCAGGGCCGCCCGTCTTCCCGTGCTCGCCCCCGCTCGCCTGACGTTCCGTCTGGTCGGCGCCGTACGCGCCGAACTGCACGACCCGCTCACTCCCGTGCTGCTCGTCGGCGCGACCGCGTCGGCTCTCCTGGGGGCGATGGTGGACGGGCTGCTGGTGGCCGGCGCGCTGGGGGTCAACGCCCTGGTGGGAGGGCTCCAAAGGCTGCGCGCCGAGCACGCGCTGGCCGGCCTCAAGCTGGGGCAGCGTCAGGAGGCCCGTCGCATCGTCGACGTGGAGAGCGGGGAGACGCGGTCCGTGGACGCGCGGCGCCTCGCGCCGGGCGAGCTGATCGAGCTGTACACCGGAGACGTCGTACCGGCCGACGGACGGCTGATCGAGGCCGAGGGCCTGGAGGTGGACGAGTCCTCGCTGACAGGAGAGTCGTTGCCGACGGCCAAGCAGGTGGACGCCACACCGCAGGCTCCGGTGGCCGACCGTCACTGCATGGTCTTCGCGGGCACCACCGTGGCCGCCGGTCACGGCCGTGCCGTCGTGGTGGGCACCGACGACCAGACCGAGGCCGGGCGTGCGGCCCACCTCGCCTCACGCGCTCGGCCGGCGCCCGGCGTCCAGGCCCGGCTGCACGAACTGACCGGCAGGATGCTGCCGGTCACGCTACTGGGCGGCACGGCCGTGACGGGGCTGTCGCTGCTGCGCGGCCGACCGGTGCGCGAGGCGGTCCGCGGTGGACTGGCCGTCGCGGTGGCCGCCGTTCCCGAGGGGCTGCCGCTCGTGGCGACCGTCGCACAACTGGCGGCAACTCGTCGGCTCAGCCGGATCGGTGTACTGGTCCGCACCCCACGCGCCCTTGAGGCCCTCGGTCGCATGGACACCATCTGTTTCGACAAGACCGGCACCCTCACCCAGAACCGCCTGCACGTGGTACGCGTCGCCACGGCGGACGGCGACCAGCACCCGGCCGACGCCACCGAGGCGGCACCCCTGATGCAGTCGGCGGCGCTGACCTGCCGCACCCCCGACCACGAGGCGGGTATCCACGCGCACTCCACGGACGAGGCCATCCTCGCCGCCGCCCCGGCCGGCTCACGGCGCAAGCCCCTCGCGATCCAGCCGTTCGAGGCCAGCCGGGGCTACGCCGCCGCAGTCGGCGCCACCGCGGACGATTCCCGCGTGCTGCTGGTGAAGGGCGCCCCCGAGGTCGTACTGCCTGCCTGCACATACAGCACCGACGACCTCGCGAAGTCCCTGGCCGCGGACGGCCTGCGGATACTGGCGGTCGCCGGCCGCCCGCTGACGGACACCGAAGAACCTGCCGAGGCGCTCGATCGCCCTCTCGCGGACCTGGACCTGCTCGGCTACGTCGCTCTGGCCGACACCCCTCGTCCCAGCTCCGCGCCGCTGGTTTCCGATCTCCGCGACGCCGGTGTGCGGCCCGTCATGCTCACCGGCGACCATCCGCAGACGGCTTGTGCGGTCGCCGTCCAACTCGGCTGGCCCGACGACGTATCGGTGATCACGGGCGGCCAACTCGCCGAACAGGACCGCGCCGGACGGGCACGCCTGCTGGGTGACTGCGACGTGGTGGCCCGCGTCGCACCGGAGCAGAAGCTGCAGGTGATCGAGGCGCTGCAGGCGGCCGGGCGAGTGGTCGCCATGGTCGGCGACGGTGCCAACGACGCCGCCGCCATCCGCGCCTCCGACATCGGCATCGGCATCGCGGTCCGCGGCTCGGCCGCGGCCCGGAACGCGGCGGACCTGGTGATCACCAGCGATGACCTGTCCATGCTCGTCGCCGCCGTCGCCGAGGGCCGAGCACTGTGGCGCAGCGTTGCGGATGCGATCAGCGTGCTGATCGGCGGCAACGCGGGTGAGATCACTTTCTCGGTGCTCGGGACGCTGCTCTCCGGCGCCTCACCGCTGTCCACGCGGCAGATCCTGCTGGTCAACCTGCTCACCGACATGTTCCCGGCGATGGCGGTCTCGGTCACACCACGCGACGAGGCCGCCGAGGACAGCCCCGACGGCGAATCGGCGTTGGCGGACAGCGTCCCGGTCGGCGTCGCGGCTCTCGGCGATCCGCTGACACGGCAGATCCGCGAACGGGGCATCGTCACCACGTTGGGTGCGAGCACCGCCTGGCTGATCGGCACGATCACGCCCGGCTCCGCGCGACGGACCAGCACGATGGCGCTGTGCGGGGTGGTCGGAGCCCAGCTCACCCAGACCGTGACCGGCCGGCGGCACAGCCCGCTGGTGCTGATGACAGCCCTCGGTTCGGCAGCGGTGTTGGTCGGCCTTGTCGAGACGCCACTGATCAGCCAGTTCTTCGGCTGCACACCGCTCGGTCCGGTGGCCTGGGCCGGAGTGGCCATCGCCATGGGCGTCGCGGTCCTGGGCCCCCGGCTGGTACCGGGAATCGACGAACTCCTCCGACGACTCCAAGTCGTTGTCCGGCCATAGCCGACTCAGCCCCCGGTACGGCCGTCAGCAACTCCCGTGTCCGCTGCGGCTTCCGGCACCGCCTGCGATCCGAGGGTGTCTCACCGAGTTTGTGTGCGCGGCCGAGTTCCGCGTTGTCCAAGCTCTTGGCTGCCCGGGCTGTGTGACCGCGCCCCGGGTGACGGTTCTTCGGGCCCGGTACCGTCCGGACCCGGGACGGCCTGCTCTTTTGCTCGGTGAGGATGCATGCGGCATGAGGGGGCAGGCGGGGGCCAGTTCGACGCGTTCCTCGCCCCTCAGCTGGTGTCCAAGCGCCAGGCGGAGGCGCGCCCGGGGCGATGGGAGGCGGATCAAGCCTCCGTGCTGCCCGGCGGCGAGACCCCAGGGACGCTCAGGTGGGAATGTCGCGCGGCCCGACCGCCCACGGCATCCGTGCCGTTCCCGGTCTCGTGCGACGGCCGCTCACGCTTCTCATATGCGGTGACGGACGGAGTCCTACGGGCGCGGGCCGGCATGAGTGCCTCGGCAGCGGGGGACCCGGTGAGTATGGAAGGCGCGCCTGTGACTGTCCAGCCGCCGAGCCCCGACGGTGGCCGGCAGGTCACGATCCATGGCAAGGTCGTCGGCACCGCGTACCACCTGCTCGATGGGTGGAATTCCTGCGCCGAGAGGGCCTCCCGGAGACCGACTCGGCGGTCGACGACTCGGACCTGATCGAGTGGCGCGGCGGTGGGCCGCAAGCCTGGACGGTGGGCAGGTGAGCCGGGGTCACCCGAGGGAGCCCGGTTCTGATCAGGTCGATCGACTCCTGCGCAGCAGCGGCCCGCGTGCCCCTACCGGGCGCGTGAACGGCAAAGCCCCGACCGCCTTGCCAACGCCGCAGTTGCCACACCCTCGCCCTCCGGACGGGCCGGCAGCCACGTCAACCGGACACCGCCCAGCACGTCGGCCCGCTTCGCTGCGAAGGCCTGACCGGGACGACGGTGGTGGCGCACGCACGTCCGACCGGCCAGAACTTCGGACCTACTTCCCGGCATCAGTCCGGTCGACAGCCAAGGCCAAAACCCGTCCCCGTCCGACGGCCACGGGCGGGAGCCGGCGTCCATGATGCGGTTCGCCCACGGCGGCCCCTGGGTGATCGCGGCGAACGGTGCCTACGACACGAACACCTTGAGCCCCCTGCCGGCGCGCTCCAGGCCGCCGTCCCGGAACACCGCCGAGTCGTTCTCGACGTTCCCAGAATCACATTCGCGGACTCGACCGGCTGAACCTGCTGCTCGGCGTCCACGGCGCCACGACACAGCGCGTGGCCGCGCCGCCGCCCCAGCTGCTCCGCGTTCTCCCGATCACCGGAGCCGATGCCGTCCGGACGTACGGGCAACCCTTGAGGACGCGGTCACGGCTGAGCCGACCGGGGTACCCGGCCGGTGTCGCATACGGTGCGGCACCGGAGCCAACCATGCCGATCTCCACGAACAGCGGACGGATGCTGCGTGAGCTGATGCAGGCAGCTCACCTGGCCACACTCGACGAGCTGCCCGAGCTCATCGCCTCGCACGCGGCGCGCGTCGGCCTGCGGGACGTCGCCGTCTTCGCGGTGGATCTCCAGGAGAAGTCTCTGCGGCAGCTCACGGGCCGTGGCGACGACGCGGGCGAGGGCGGTGAACGGCTGAACATCGACGCGACAGTGCCCGGCCGCGCCTACCAACGCGTCACCATCGTTGCCGAAGCCGCTCACGAGGGGCGCCGACGCTGGTGGGTCCCGGTGACCGACGGCGTCGCGCGGGTCGGCGTCCTGCGGGCGGACACAGCCGACTGCGATCAGGAAGACGTACAGCGGGATCTTCGCGACCTTGGCTCGCTGGTGGCGTTGCTGCTGCTGAGCAAGCGGTCCTTCAGCGACTCCTTCGCCCGGCTGGTGCGGACGGAGCCCATGAACGTGGCCGCGGAACTGCTGTGGAACCTGATGCCGCCGTCCGCCTACGCAGGGCGTGAGGTGACCCTCGGCGCCATGGTCGAGCCGGCCTACGAGGTGGGCGGTGACGCCTTCGACTACGCGGTCGGCGGCAGCGCGCTGCACCTGTCCGTCTTCGACGCCATGGGACACGACACCACCGCCGGAATGACCGCCACCCTGGCCGTCGCGGCCTCGCGCAACGCCCGCCGTCAGGGCGCTTCACTCGTCGAGACCAGCCAGGCCATCGAGGACCTGCTGACCTCGCACTTCGGCGGCAGCCGCTACGCCACCGGCATCCTCGCCGACCTCGATCTTGGCACAGGAACGCTGACCTGGATCAACCGCGGGCACCATCTGCCGCTTGTGATCCGCGACGACCGTTGGGCCTTCGAGCTCTCCTGCCCGCCCGCCGCCCCGATGGGCACCGGGCTCGACCTGCCTGTCACCGTGCGCCACCATCAGCTCCAGCCAGGCGACAGGCTCCTCCTGTACACCGACGGCATCGTCGAAGCCCGGGACGCGGAGGGGCGCGAGTTCGGCCGGGACCGCTTCGTCGACTTCATCCTCCGCCACCACTCCGGCCGCCAGACTCTCCACGAGACCCTGCGCCGGCTGATGCACGCGGTCGTCGAACACCACGCGGGCCATCTCAACGACGATGCGACCGTGCTCCTTGTGGAATGGCGCGCCGGCCACCAGGACCGGCTCACGCCATGACCCGCGGCGCGCACCGCCGGGCCTGAACCAGGTTTCACGCCGGGCCCGTCGGACACTCGGGACGAGAAGAGCACATGGACAGGACGGATGAACCAGACCTCAACAGGTCGGACAGCGGGAAGACGAACCGCTGTGACCGCGGAAGCCAGTAATCCGGTCATCATTCGGGACTGGCTGGGCGGAGTGCGTGGCCTACACGGGCAAGGCATACGGACCTGCGTGCGCGATGGGGAACCCCTGTCAGCTGGGCGGGACCGACCCGGCCCAGACATGACCAGCGAGAGGCGGACAGACAATGGGGCATGGCGGAGACGTGATCGCGGAACTCATGACGGACCACCGGGAGGTCGAGGAGATGTTCGCCCGGATCCAGGCGATGCCGGGCGGCGGACAGGCGCTCCGTGACGTGGTGGACGAGGTCACGATCGAACTGGTACGGCACTCGATCGCCGAGGAGGAGTACTTGTATCCAGCGGTGCGCGAGCACATCGAGAGCGGCGACCGGATCGCGGACAAGGAGATCGCGGACCACGGCCGGGTCGAGAAGCTCCTCAAGCAGTTGGAGAAGACGGACACCGACGATCCGAAGATGAGCCCGCTGTTGCAGCAGCTCATGGACGAGGTTTCCGCCCACGTCCAGGATGAGGAGGAGCACCTCTTCCCGATGCTGCGCCAGGCTTGCTCTCCCGAGGCGCTGAACGACCTCGGGGACAAGATCCGCCGGGCCAAGTCCTTGGCCCCGACCCGCCCGCACCCCTCCGCCCCGAACACCCCGCCCGCCAACAAGCTCCTCGCGCCGGGCGCCGGCCTGGTGGACCGGGCCCGCGATCTCATCACAGGCCGCGGCAAGTCCTGACCCCACAGGAGCCCGTTTCGGGTCGAGCGGCTCACGCCCGGGTTCGTGGTCAGGAACCCGGGCGCGCGGCTGCCTGTGACGCTGCTCATTCCCTCTTCTGATACCCGCCGGTTCACCAGGTCGGCCGTGCTGGTGACCCGATTCCGTTGGGTGGCCGGCGGTGCCCCCCTCCCCCGTGATGCCGGAGCTACTGTGCGCGGCAGCCCTTTCGCCATGGCCCGACGTCGCGGGAGTCGCGGCAGGTCCTGTCAGGACGGCCTCGTGTCCCTCACCAACGGGGACGGGCCCGCCGGCGCAGGTGTCGGCCAGCAGTTCGGCCCACCCCCCTGACGCGGCCACACCTCCGGGCCACCGCCGTGCCACTCGATGACACACACGCGACGGCCGCCAGACCCGCCAGGCGCCTCCACGATCGCGGACCGCTCGACCATGAGCTCAGCTACTCCCAACCGAAGCCTGACCGCATTCCGGGACGACCTCAAGCAGGCGGGCCTGCGCATACCTTCGCCGGGTGATTTCGAGAACTGTGGATGCGCGAATCCTCCTGAAGGCCCGGAAACGCCGGCGACTGGCCCCGGGTCCTCACCCGACACGACATGCACGACCGTCCTCGGCCGACAGTGACGTGTTCCGCCCCACCGGTTCACAGTCCCGCCCGGGGTACCACTCCGGACGCACGACGGCTCCCCCGGCTCACGGTCCGAACCAGAGGAGCCTGGCCGGGCCAGCCCC
Organism: Streptomyces sp. NPDC025793; assembly: GCF_055558375.1. Lineage (NCBI taxonomy): Bacteria > Bacillati > Actinomycetota > Actinomycetes > Kitasatosporales > Streptomycetaceae > Streptomyces > Streptomyces sp. NPDC025793. The sequence goes on from NZ_JBVHMR010000049.1 coordinate 17,285, forward strand.
CGGGGCCGCTGAACCCGCCCTGCACACCAGGTCCCCCATCCCGGCCCTTCTACGCGCCCTGCCTCGCACGAAACGGCACTATCAGGAGGCGGCGTCCTGCAGGACCTCATCACGCAGCCGGTGGCAGGAACGACCGATCAGCCGTGACACATGCATCTGCGAGATCCCCAGCTGCTCGGCGATGCGGGCCTGGGTCATGTCCTTGAAGAAGCGCATGTACAAGATGGCCCGTTCACGCTCGGGCAGGGCCGCCAGGCAAGGCTTGACCGCCTCACGGTCCACCACCGTGTCCAGCGCCGGATCGCAGGCGCCCAGCGTGTCACCGATCGAGTAGCCGTCATCGCTGCCCCGGACCTCGGCGTCCAGGGACAACGCGGCGTAACCCTCCAGCGCCTCCAGCCCGGCCCGGACGTCCTCCACACTCAGACCGGTGTAATCGGCGATCTCCCTCACGCTCGGCGAGTGGTTCGAAACGGCCGGTGCCAGGTCGCGCACGGCTCCCCGCACCCGGTTGCGCAGATCCTGTATGCGGCGCGGCACGTGCACGCTCCACAGATGGTCACGGAAGTGCCGCTTGATCTCCCCCGCCACCGTCGGAACGGCATAACTCTCGAAGGCACTGCCGCGTCCCGGGTCGTAGCGGTCGACCGCCTTGACCAGCCCGAGAGCCGCGACCTGCCGCAGATCCTCCTCGCTCTCGCCCCGGCCGCGGAAGCGGCCCGCGATCCGCTCGGACATCGGCAGCCAGGCCTCCACCAGCTCCTCACGGAGCGCGTCGCGCTCAGCTCCCGGCGGCAGCGACGCCAGCCGGCGAAACGCCTGCTCGGTTTCCGGGGCATCATCGTGACGATGGTGTCGCGCGCCCGGACGCGCGCTCATAGGGGTTCGCATGGTGCACCGCACCTCTCGTACGCGAGAGACGAACGACGTTCACCATGAACACACGACGCGCTTCGGACAGCTCGCCCGGGCGACAGGAACGCCGCTCCCACAGACATGCCTCATGTCCGAAACACACCCAATTGTCTACTTCCCCCAGCCGAGGCAGCCAAACACAGCAAGCTGAGGTTTGCGGGCCGCGGATATGGCGGGGGCTTGGCTTTCCGTATCACCGTGCCACCGATCAGCGTCCCGACCAGGCGTGCGACGCACGTTCACCACGCGAATCGTCAGTCGCAACGACTGAAGGCGTTCTCCAACTGCCGCTTGGTCATCGAGGAGCGACCGTGAGTGTGCGCTTCCTGGCTTCCCTCGTAGAGCTGTTCCTTCGTGGGACCTTCCGCGCCGCTGCGCGATCGTTGCCCGCCGCGCTGGGACGCCGCCTTCGGATCACGGATCGAGGCCTTGCTCGCGGTCTTCGACTCGCCCGCCCGCGCCCGCTCCTTGCCGCTCCTGCCCGTGCCATGAGGGTGACCCGCATGCGCTTCGGGCCTCGCAGTCACCACGCACGATCCGCACGACCTGCTCGACACCGCGGTGCGCTTCACCGCCGAACGCGTCCTCGCCGACGGTGAGGGCCTGCACCCCGCGTACACCGTCGACGGCGGACCCGTACCGGACGAAAGGAGACTCCCCCTTCCTGGATACCCGGGCGGAAACTGCCGCGTCGGAGACCAGGCGGCCGGTCGGTTCCAGCTTGACACGTTCGGCGAGGCGCTCCAGTTGTTCGTCGCCGCCGGGTACCACGACCGGCTCACCCCTGAGGCGGAGCGGGCCGTCACGGTCGCGGTCGATGCGGTGCAGCGCAGTTGGCGACGGCCGGACGCCGGCCTGTGGGAACTGGAGGAACGGTGGTGGACCCAGTCCCGGCTCAGTGTGGTCTGTGGTCTGCGGCGGGTCGCCGAGGTGCTGCCGGGCGGCGTGGGGCAGCGGTGTGCCGACCTCGCCGAGGCCGTATTCACCCATACCCGGCAGCGTTGCCTGCGTTCCGACGGCCGGTGGCGCCGGGCCGCCGATGACGATGGGCCGGAGGCCGCTCTGCTCACGCCGCTGGCCCGAGGCTGTCTGTCCGCCGACGATCGGAGCAGCGCGGCCACCCACCGCTTCATCGACGAACGACTGGCCGAGGATGGTTACCTCTACCGCTTCGTTCATCCGGGGTCTCACCTCGGCGAGGCCGAAGGTGCCTTCCTGCTGTTCGGATTCAACATGGCGCCGGCCAACGACCGACTGGGCGACCGTACCGGGGCCCTGCGCGGGTTCGAACGGACCCGGGCGGCCTGCGGGCCCTCCGGGCTGTTCGCGGAGGAGTACGACGTGCGTCAACGCCAGCTACGCGGCAACCTTTCCCAGGCGTTCGTCCACGCGCTCCTGTTGGAATGCGCCGTCCGCCTCAACGACGCCTCGACGCTTCCGCACTGATCCACGGGCTTCGGCTCGCCAGGAGGGCGCTCGGCCCCGGACACCGTTTCTGCACGTGTGCCGGAGGATCACACGTGCAGACTGCGCCTTGTCGAGCAGGGAATCGATCGGTGTTTCGTGTCCATCGGTCCTGGTACTCGCGGATCATGACGCGAATCGGATACACGATGATGAGCGAGCAGGCCGGTCCACGTGACCTTGTGGACCACCTTGTGCAGGCCGAGTCGGCGGGTTTTGATTTCTCGGTCATATCTGACCACTATTTTCCCTGGTTGCCATCGCAAGGGCACTCCTCCTACGCATGGAGCGTGCTCGGAGCCGCGGCCCAGGCCACTTCACGCATTCCTTTGATGACGTATGTGACCTGTCCGACCATGAGGTATCACCCGGCGGTCGTGGCGCAGAAGGCTGCCACCCTTCAACTGCTGTCCGAGGGCAGGTTCCGGCTCGGTCTGGGGGCCGGCGAGAATCTCAACGAGCACGTGGTGGGCTCCGGTTGGCCTTCGGTCGACGTGCGGCATGAAATGCTGGAGGAAGCAGTCTCGATCATCCGCGCGTTGTTCCGCGGCGGGCATGTGACACGTCACGGCGCTCATTTCCGAGTGGACTCGGCACGTCTGTGGGATCTTCCCGAGACACCTCCGCCGATCGGAATCGCCGTGTCAGGCAACCAGTCGTGCGCTCTCGCGGGCCGCCTCGCCGACCTGGTCATAGCGACGGAGCCCAAGAAGGGGCTCCTGGACGCGTTCGACCGGCACGGTGGTGCCGGCAAACCCCGCGTGGGGCAGCTTCCGGTCAGCTATGACCCCGACCACGAAGCGGCCGCCCGCCGCGCGCACGAACAGTTCCGCTGGTTCGGTCTGGGCTGGAAAGTGAATGCCGAATTGCCCCACCCGGACTCCTTCACCTCGGCGAGCGCATTTGTGACCGCGGACGACGTCGCGGAATCCATTCCATGCGGCGACAACCCGGAAGACTTCGTCCAAGCCGTACTCCCCTATGCAGAAGCCGGTTTCACCGAGGTCGCCCTGGTACAGATCGGCGGTGACTCACAGCCGCCGTTCCTGGACTGGTCGAAAGGGACGCTACTCCCCGCGCTGCGAGCGGCGTTGGACTGACCAGCACGGGCACACCTCGACCCTGCCGGCGAGCGGCACAACAGGTCTCCGGGGCGTCGGTCGGTCAGGGCGGCGATGACGCTGCTTCGCCGGAGTGCCGGGCGCCAGGGAGACCGTCCGATGAGCGTGATGGGCACCGCCTCGCGCAAGTCGCCGAAGGCCTGCGGCTGTCGGGCATGCTGAAGCCCATGGACGCCCGCCTCGCCCACGCGGACGCACGCGGAGACGGAGGTCCTCAGCGAGGGATCACACTCCACCCGGCGACCATGCGGCCCCGGCCCGCCGCGGACGTGGTGCCCTCGCTGCCGGACCACAGCGGCGACATCCGCGCCGAGAACGGTGACGCGGCCCGCGTCGAGCACACCGTGGCTCGGCTGCTCGACCGGGGCAACGGCGCCTGCGAACAGCGGCTGCTCCTGGAACGCACGGGCAGCCTGCGGGGCGTGGTCACGGAGTGCGTACGGCCAGGTGGGACGTGGGGCGAGGGGTAGGCGGCACCGCGCTGGGTACTCGCACTCCCAGCAAGTCCGTCCGTCCCGCGGAGGTGGCCGCGACATGGCACGCGCTATGTGGAACGGTGTCCTCACCTTCGGGCTGGTGTCCCTGCCGGTCCAGCTGTTCGCGGCCACCGACAGCCGCACCATCCGGTTCCGTCAGCTTCAGCGGGGCACGTCCGACCGGGTGCGCAACAAGCGCGTCAACGAGCGCACCGGCGAGGAAGTGCCACCGGACGAGATCGTCAAGGGCCTGGACGCCGGAGACGAGTACGTGATCCTGGAGCCCGGGGAACTGGACGACATCGCCCCGGGCCGCTCCCGAGAACTGGAGATCACCGGTTTCGTCGACCTCACGGACGTCGAGCCGGTCTTCTTCGACAGGACGTACTACCTGGGGCCCAAGGGTGAGCAGTACGAGAAGGTGTACGCCGTTCTGCAGAAGGCTCTGGAGCGTGCGGACAAGGCGGGGATCGCCACCTTCGTCATGCGGAACCGGGAGTACCTGGTCGCGGTGAAGTCCGACGGAGGGATCCTGACCCTGCACACCTTGCACTGGGCGGACGAGATCAGGGATCCGCACGCGGAGATCGACGATCTTCCCCAGCGGGTCCGGCCCGCCGACCGCGAGTTGCGGATGGCCAAGCAGCTGATCGACTCGCTGGGCATGGACTGGGACCCGAGCGACTTCCACGACACGTATCACGAGAAGGTGCGGGAACTGGTCGAGGCCAAGAAGAAGGGCGCGAGCGTGGAGAAGGCCGAGCAGCCGGCCGAGGCCACGAACGTCATCGACCTCATGGACGCACTGCAGGCCAGCGTCGACCGCGCGAAGTCGCGGAAGGGCCGGACGTCGGGGAGGACGCGCAGCGCGTCGAAGAAGGTGACCGCCGACCGCCGGGCACGTTCAGGGACGGAACCTTCGCTCGACTCGCTCACCAAGGCACAGCTGTACGACCTGGCGGCCGAAGCCGACGTCAAGGGCCGCTCCTCCATGAACCGCGAGGAGCTTGTCGAGGCGCTGTCGCACACCGGCAGGCGCGGACACGCCCGGGCCTCGTGACGCATCTCAGCATCCGACGAGGAGAGACACCGATGAAACCACGCCCGCAGCGGAACGGCCCGCATCCCGTCCCGAGGGATCTTCCCGACCAGCAGGCCGGGCACGGAGACGACCGGTGGGACCCGCACACGACCGACCGCCGCACGCCGGAGCGGAACGGTGCGGACGACCGGGAGGACACTGGCGACGTCCCCGACGTGGACGAGGCAGGCGCTGGGCCGCGCGGCGCCCCACGGCGCACCGGGGTCCATCCGGACCATCCCGTACCCGAGGAGCCCTCCGGCTAGTGCGGGGACTCGATCAGTGCTGGCAGTGCGTGCACCAGACGGTGCGCCGGCCGGCGACACGCTGTGAACGCAGCCGTTCTCCGCAGCGGGGGCACACCGGTTCACCGTCGTCGCGATGGCCGGTGAGCCAGGTTCGACGCGGTGGTACGCGACCGGCCCGTGTGGCGGTGGCGAGTACGCCGCGCATCGCCGTGAACACACGGCGCGCCTCGGCGTCGTCGAGCCCCTGCGCTCGGCGCCGGGGTGCCACGCGGGCGCGCCACAGGATCTCGTCGCTGAGCAAGTTGCCGAGCCCGGCGATGAGGGACTGGTCCATGAGCACGCCTTTGACGGCGCCCCGCCGCGCGGCGAGCAGATCCAGGAAGTCGGAGCGGGTCATTTCGAGGGCGTCGGGGCCGAGCCGGTCCAGCAGCCGCTGCAGGGCACGCTGATTCGGGGCCAGCCGTACGCCCTGGAGTTTGCGCTGGTCGCGGTAGCGCAACTGCCGATCGTCGGCGAAGGTCAGAACGACCCGGTCATGGGCGGCCGACGGATCGTCCGCGCGGGCGCACACCAGGTCGCCGGTCATCCCGAAGTGCCAGACGAGGGCCTGGCCGTCCCCGACGGGGACGATCAGCAACTTCCCGTGCCGCCACGGCCGGCCGAGCCGCCGCCCCTCCACCTCCCGCCGCAGGCGCCGCACGCCGACCCCGCGCAGTACATCCGTATCGTGCACGTCGACCCGCCGGACGCACCTGCCCCGGCCACAGCCGTTCAGCACGTCACGGAAGCCCTCGACGTCGGGCAACTCCGGCATGGTCACCTCCTGCGGCCCTCAGCTCGCCGATCGGTTCCGTCACCGTCGGCCAGGAGGCGGGACACGATGCGCAGATCTTCGACGAGGCCGTCGTAGACCCGCGTGCGGTCGGCGTCGCCGGCGCGCAGCACGGCGGACGGATGGATCGTCGCCACCAGCCCAGTGATCCCCTGCTCGGCTCCGCCTGCCCCGTCGCCGTCTCCGCCGCTCCCGACGAGGCCGGGCCAGGGCAGCAGCGCGCCGCGTCGCCCGGACACCCGGAAGGCCGAGCCGAGCAGGGCCTTGCCTGCCGTGCCGCCGAGCGCGACGACCACCTGCGGTGCCACGACTCTCAGCTCGGCCCTCAGCCAGGGCCGGCAGGCGGTCATCTCACGGAGTGTCGGGGCTTTGTGGATCCGGCGCTTACGACCCTCGGGGAGGGTGAACTTGAAGTGTTTGACCGCGTTGGTGACGTAGACCCGCTCCGGGTCGATGCCCGCGTCCGCGAGGGCGCGTCTCAGCACCTTGCCCGCGGGGCCGACGAACGGTCGGCCCTGACGGTCCTCCTGATCCCCGGGCTGCTCGCCGATGAGCAGGACCCGTGCGGTCGTGTCGCCCTCGCCGAACACGGTCTGGGTCGCGTCTCGATACAGCGGACAGCCCCGGCACTGCGCGGCCGCCTTCCGCAGCCCGGGCAGCCCCGCGCGGCGTCCCGGCAGGTAGGGCGTCGCGTCATGATCCCGGCCGGGTACCCCGGCAGTCGTTCCGGCCATGGCCTGTCGCCCCTTCTCCTCCTGGCCCTGAGCCCTGAGCGGGCGGTTACGGATTCCGAGTACCCGGGTACTCGCGGGATGGACACCGACCGCCGCCTGGAACAGAGGGAGAGGACGTTGCCATGAATGCCAACCGCAACCGCAGGGGCGACACCCGGCCCGACGAAAAGACACGAGAGCGGTCCGCGGAGGAACGGAACATCGTGACTCCGACCCCCCGGGACGTGCGGGCCAAGGCCGAGGGCGACGAGGGGGAGAACGACGAGAAGTCCGACCCTCCGGCAACCGACCGGTCCCTGTGACCGGCAGACCATCGTGCCTTCGCGGAAGGCGTCACGCCGTCCCGGCGGCCTCGACGTGCAGCAGCTCCAGCAGCTGGGACCGGTGCAGGGCGGCGACGGGTCCGACCAGGTCGGGGTGGCGCAAGAGCACGGTGGCTTCGCTGTCGTGGGTGCCCGGGTCGACGAGCCGTCGCAGACCGCCGGTATCGGTCCTGTGCTCGGTTGCGGCCAGTACCTGTTGTGCCTGAACGGCAAGAGAGCGGTCGGACAGGAGGCAGGCGGCCCAACTGACGACGGTCTCGTCCACCCAGGTCCGCCACGCCCTGGCGTCCTCGTGCGGACCGTGTCCCGTGCGCGCGTCCAGCTGGTCGGCTCCGCCCGGGCCGCACAGGTGGAGCAGTTGCACGTCAAGGCCGGTGGGGTACCGCAGATGGGCGGCAAGCTCGGCGGCCTGGCGTGCCTGGGCCTCGGCCAGGGCGCGGCTGAGTGCGCCTGCGGGCGGCGGGTAGGCAGCAAGGAGCCATCGGGCGCAGGCGGATATCACGGGTGTCAGATCGGTGGGCACGGCGACCGGTTTCCTGGGAGCGTGCTCGCCCCCTCCGGTTGGTCGGGTGCGCGAGCTGGTGCGCGGGGGCGGCGCTGCCCCGTTCGTGGCCAACCAGTCTAGGCGGCATCCAGGTCCCGGGGGCATGACCGAGGTCACGCTGTGCCCTGTTCGTGTTCGGGCGCCAGGGGCCGGGCATCCCTCCCGGGCGGCCCGGCCCCTGGCACGTCACCGAAACCCCGGGTCAGGACTTGCCGCGGCCGGTGGCGAAGCCGCGGACCCCGTCCACCAGGCCGGCACCCGGCGAGAGGAGCTTGCTGGCTGTCGGGCTGCTCGGCGCGGAGGGGTGCGGGCGAATGGGGGCCGTGGCCTTGGCCGGCCGGACCTCGTCACCGAGGTTGTTCGGCTGCTCCGGGGTGCAGGCGTGGCGCAACATCGGGAAGAGGTTGCTCTCCTCGTCCTCGACGTGGTCGGCGACTTCTGCCATGCGCTGCTGCAGGAGCGGGCTCATCTGCGCGCTCTTGGCGTCCCCCGTCTCCAGCTGTTTTGAGGATCTCCTCGACGCGGCCGTGGTCGGCGATCTCGTTGTCCGCGAGCCGGGCGCCGCCCTCGGCGTGTTCGCGCACCGCCGGGTGCAGGTACTGCTCCTCGCCGACCGAGTGCCGCACCAGCTCGATGGTGAGCTCGTCCACGAGGTCACGCAGTCGCCGGCAGCTCGTGGAATGGCCTGGATGCGGCCGAACATCTCCTCGACCTCGCGGTGGTCGGTCATCACCTCGTCGATCACGTTTCCGCCGTGTCCGTGCGTCCCGTCTTTCGTCCGTTCGCCTGGGTCTGTGCCGCCCAGCACAGCCCTTGCACATCGCACGTCGCACGGTGGCGCGGTCTCACCTGATCGGCGGTCCGCGCCGAGCCTGCCGACGCCACCGTGCGCCCGTGCGCCGCGACCGGGCCCGGCCGACAGCGAGCCCGGGGCCGACCCGAGCGTGCGCCATCGTGGGCACGGGCACGTCGAGGATGCCCGTGCGCCTCGTCAGAGAGGAGAGCCGGGGTCTGCGGGGCGGATGCGGCCGCGCCAGCCGCCGCTCTCGCGACCGCGGCTTTCGAGGTAGTCCTTGAAGCGGCTCAGGTCGCCTTTGACCCTCCGGTCGATCATGCCCAGCGCGTCCGCGCCTTTCTCGGCGATGCCTGTCGGCTCGACATCCATCGTGAGTTCCACACGCGTGTGCGTCTCGTCGATCCGCTCGAACCGGACCGATCCGCGCTGCCGGGTGTCTCCCGCGACGGATCGCCAGGTGATGCGGTCGTCCGGAAGCTGATCGACGATCTCCGTGTCGAACTCGCGCCGTACCCCGCCAATACTGGTGGTCCAGTGGTTGTGGCGGTCGTCGAGTTGCCTGACCTCGTCGACGCCTTCCATGAAGAGGGGGAATTCCTCGAACTGAGTCCACTGGTTGTACGCGATGCGGAGCGGGGCCGCCACGTCGACCGTTTCCTTGACCGAACTCATGGGGTCCTCCTTGTCGGCTCGTGAACCACCGGGTACCCAGGAAGAGTGCGGCGAAGACAGCTGTCCTCCCCCATGGCAGGCCCGTGCGTGCCATACCGCCTTGGCGGGAACCCGGCAGCCACTCGAGCCAGGATGAGGTAACCGGTCATGACATCCAGAGGAGTCTCGTCATGTCCACAAACAAGAGCCATTCGGGCAACGACAACGGCCGCGCAGCCGTGTTCGACGTGGACGGATCTCTCGTCGACACCAACCATCTGCACGTGGTGACCTGGTGGGAGGCGTTCCGTCAGGCAGGCCACCGAGTGCCGACGCACGCGATCCATCGGGCGGTCGGGCTCGGTTCAGAGGACCTTGTCGCCCATCTTCTCGGTGCAGACCGGGCCGAGGAGGAAGGGGCCGACCTCAGCGCAGCCCACAAGACGCTCTATGCCCAGCATTTCGAACTCCTCGCCCCGCTGCCGGGCGCGGGACGTCTGCTGCGGCGGCTGGCCGCAGACGGCTGGACGGTCGTCCTCGCCACATCGGCGAGTGGCGGCGAGCTCTCTGCGCTGCGGCGTGCGATCGACGCGGACGACGCGATCACGGCGACGGCGAGTGCCGATGACGTCACCGAAGGCAAACCGGCCCCCGAGCCCGTGGAGAGGGCCTTGGAGCTGGCCGGGATCACCGCGGAGCGTGCTGTGTTCGTCGGCGACACCGTGTGGGACATGCGGGCGGGCAGCCGTGCGGGCGTGCGGTGCGTGGGGCTGCTGTGTGGCGGCATTCCGCGTAACGAGCTGGAGGAGGCCGGCGCCGAAGCCGTCTTCGCGGACCCGGCCCACCTGCTCGCCTCGCTACCACGGAGCCCGCTGGCATGACGGCGGCTGCCGAGCTGCGGCCCCATAGCCCATCGGATCTGATGGGATCGGCGCCGCCCCCGCAGCCCGGAAGGTCCAGGTTCATTTGATGCATGCGGTGGAGCGGTGCATCAACCGCATGCAAGCAATGGCGCGGGACCGCCACCCGCCGCGAGATTCGACCTGGGCGACCCGAGCGAGGAGCAGGAGGAGCGCATCGGCCCCACCCTGCTGCTCGACGACCGCATGATCGAACTGCGCGAGCACTACGGACTGCGCTCCGAAGACGTCAACCTCGCTCCGGGGCCGCTCTGCCCCCTCCCCCCGGGAGTGGCCGTCCGGGCTGTCGGGGCCGAAAGACATGTGCCCGTACCGCCCATTCAGGACGGCACCACGGACGCACCCAGTTAGACCTGCCGATCCGACGGGTACCCGGCGCGTCCAGGATCACCGACATGTTCCCTCTGGGAGGCGCGATGCCCGGCTTCGGATACTTCCTGTCGTCCGAGGAGCACGGCCCGGCGGACCTCGTCGAGCAGGCACGCATGGCCGAGCAGGCCGGCTTCGAGTCGCTGTGGATATCGGACCACTATCACCCGTGGAACGGCCGACAGGGCCAGAGCCCGTTCGTGTGGTCGGTGATCGGCGCTCTGTCACAGGCGGTGTCACTGCCCGTGGAGACCGCAGTCACCTGTCCGCTGCTGCGCACCCACCCAGCGGTGATCGCCCAGGCCGCTGCGACCAGCGCGGTTCAGCTGGACGGGCGCTTCCGGCTGGGCGTGGGTACCGGCGAGGCGCTCAACGAGCACATCCTCGGCACCGTCTGGCCGGAGGCACCGGTACGGCTGGAGATGCTGGAGGAGGCACTCCAGATCATCCGGCGGCTGTTGACCGGGGAGCAGACCAGTCACCACGGCAAGCACTACACCGTGGAGAACGCCCGCCTGTACACGGTCCCGGACGAACCGGTGCCGATCGATGTGTCGGCCTTCGGCCCACAGGCCGCCGAGGTCGCGGCCCGCGTCGGTGACGGGCTGATCACCATGGCGCCCGATGAGGCCGTGGTGGAGCGTTTCCGGCGAGGTGGCGGCGGGAGCAAGCCGGTGTACGGCGGGCTGAAGGTGTGCTGGGGCACGGACGAGCGGGAGGCGGTCCGCACCGCGCACCGCCTGTGGGCCACCGAGCAGCTGCCCGGCGAACTCCCGCAGGTCCTGCCCACCCCGACCCACTTCGAGCAGGCCTCCGAGCTGGTCACCGAGGAGCGGGTGGCCCGGGCCGTGCGATGCGGCGACGATCCGGACGCCCACGTCGAGGCGCTGTCCGCGTTCGTCGACGCGGGCTTCGACGGTGTGTATGTCAACCAGATCGGCGCGGACCAGCAGGGCTTCTTCGACTTCTACCGCACCAAGGTCCTGCCCCGGCTTCGGGACTGACCGCGCGAGATGGTGGACACCGTGCCCGGACCCGCGGAGACCGACGGCAACACACTCGTCGTGATCGACACGATCAACACGCACGGCCACGAGCACACTGAGCCGCCGGTGCCGGCCGCCGAGCGCGCCGTGCCCGTCCTGGCCGAGCCGCCCGGCCGGGCCCGGAAGGCGGACGTTCTGGTGATCTACGCGAACGACGGCTTCGGGCCGTGCCGCTCCCACCACGGGGAGCTGCCAGAACGGGCGCCGGCTCGGCCGCACGCCGGCATGGGCGCCCGGATGGCCACGGCGAGCACCCGGCCCGCACCGGACCATCACGGCCCCCCGGGGGGAATACGATCATGACTGAACGCATCCGTGGAACCAGCCTCGACGCCCTGGCCGCGGCCCTGCGCGCCGAGGCCGACGCCGAGGTCCGGTTCGATGCCGGGAGCCGGGGGGCCTACGCCACCGACGGCTCCAACTACCGGCAGGTACCCCTCGGTGTGGTCGTCCCCCGGTCAGTCGAGGCGGGAGCCCACGCGGTGGAGATCTGCGCCCGGTTCGACGCGCCCGTGCTGTCGCGCGGCGGAGGCACCAGCCTGGCCGGGCAGAGCACCAACACGGCCGTCGTGATCGACTGGACCAAGTACTGCCACCACCTCGTCGCGGTCGATCCCGAGGCCCGCACCTGTGTCGTCGAGCCGGGCATCGTCCTCGACGAACTCAACCGCCGGCTCAGCGATCACCGGCTGCAGTTCGGCCCGAAGCCCTCGACACACAGCCACTGCGCCCTGGGCGGCATGATCGGCAACAACTCGTGCGGCGCCTCCGCGCAGGCGTACGGCAAGACGGTGGACAACGTACGCCGGCTGGAGGTCATGACCTATGACGGGCTGCGCATGTGGGTGGGACCCACCGGCCGGGCCGAGCGGGCTCGGATCGCCGCGGAGGGCGGACGGCGGGCCGAGATCTACGACGGCCTGGACCGGATCGCCGGCACCTATCTGGCCGACATCCGGCGCGGCTACCCGAAGATCCCGCGCCGGGTCTCCGGCTACAACCTCGACTCGTTGCTCCCCGAGAACGGCTTCGACGTCGCCCGGGCGCTGGTCGGCAGCGAAGGCACCCTGGTGACCGTCCTGCACGCCGAACTCGATCTCGTCCCGGTGCCCGCCTGCCAGTCACTGCTCGTACTCGGCTACGACGACATCTGCCGGGCAGCGGACGACGTGCCTCATCTGCTGGAGCACTGCTCCCCCGCCCAACTGGAGGCCCTGGACGGCCGGATGGCCCAGCTGATGCGCGAGGAGCACGCCTATCTCGACTCCCTCGCCGCCCTCCCCGAGGGTGACAGCTGGCTCCTCACGCAGTTCTCCGGGGACAGCCAGGAGGACGTGGACGAGCAGGCCCACGCCCTGCTGAAGGCGATCGGCCGCACCGAGCAGGACCCCTCGGTCGCCTTCTCCGACCAGCCCGAGCGCGAGCAGAGGATGCTCAAGGCCAGAGAGGCCGGGCTCGGAGTGACGGCACGCCCGCCCGATGACCGGGAGACGTGGGAGGGCTGGGAGGACTCCGCCGTACCGCCGCAGCGGCTGGGTGACTATCTGCGGGATCTGAAGCGCCTGTTCGACGAGTTCGACTACGACGATCCTTCCCTGTACGGCCACTTCGGGCAGGGCTGTGTGCACACCCGCATCCCGTTCGGGCTGCGGACCGCCCAGGGCGTCGCCGACTTCCGCCGGTTCGTGGAGCGGGCCGCCGATCTCGTCGCTTCCTACGGCGGCTCGCTGTCGGGTGAGCACGGCGACGGCCAGGCCCGCGGTCAGCTGCTGAGCCGGATGTTCGGCGAACGGCTGGTGACCGCCTTCGGTGAACTGAAGGCCCTGTTCGACCCTGGCAACCGGATGAACCCGGGCAAGGTCGTCGACCCGAATCCGGTCGACAGCGAGTTGCGTCTGGGTGGGGACTGGCGCCCCGCCGACCCGGAGACCCGCTTCGGGTATCCCGAGGACGGCCACTCCTTCACCCGGGCCGTAATGCGCTGCGTGGGCATCGGCAACTGCCGCAGTCGGCGTGGCGGCGTGATGTGTCCCTCCTACCGGGCGACACGGGAGGAGGAGCACTCCACCCGGGGCCGGGCGCGGCTGCTGTTCGAGATGCTCGACGGGCATCCGGACTCCCCGGTCACCGACGGGTGGCGCTCGACCGAGGTGCGCGACGCCCTGGACCTGTGCCTGGCCTGCAAAGGATGCAAGTCCGACTGCCCGACGGGCGTGGACATGGCCACGTACAAGGCGGAGTTCCTCTCCCACCACTACGCCGGCCGGCTCCGCCCCGCCGCCCACTACTCGCTGGGCTGGCTCCCGCTGTGGGCCCAACTGGCCTCTCACGCACCCTGGTTGGCGAACGCTGTGCTGGACGCCCCGGGCCTCGGCCGGGCCGGACGGTGGCTCGCCGGCGTCGAACCGGACAGAACGGCTCCGCTCTTCGCCGAGCGGTCGTTCATACGCTGGTGGCAGGAGAACGGCAGGCAGCGGCCCGACCCGGCCGATCCGGCGACGGTACTCCTGTGGCCGGACACCTTCAGCAACCACTTCCATCCGTCGGTGGCGATCTCCGCGGCACGGCTGCTCGAAGACGCCGGATTCCGGGTCGCCGTGCCCGACACCCCCCTGTGCTGCGGGCTGACGTGGATCTCCACCGGCCAACTCGCCACGGCCCAGCGGGTGTTGCGCCGCACCACGCGGGCACTGCGTCCCTATCTCGACGCGGGAACCCCCGTCATCGGCCTGGAGCCGTCCTGCACGGCCGTGTTCCGCTCCGACGCCCCCGAACTGCTCCCCGGCGACGAGGACGTGCGGCGGCTGGCGAAGCAGACGCGCACCTTCGCCGAGCAACTGGTCGAGCACGCGCCCGGCGCATGGAGTCCGCCCCGGCTGGCCAGGCAGGCGACCGTACAGACCCACTGCCACCAGCACGCGCTCATGAAGTTCGACGCCGATCGTGAGCTGATGCGCCGCGCCGGCCTGGACGCCGATGTCCTGGACGAGGGCTGCTGCGGCCTGGCCGGCAACTTCGGCTTCGAACGGGGCCATCACGACGTGTCCCTGGCGATAGGCGAGCTGGGGGTCCTGCCGTCCGTCCGCGCGGCGGCGCCCAGCGCCCTCGTGCTCGCCGACGGCTTCAGTTGCCGCACCCAGATCGAGCAGGGCGGCACCGGACGCCGGGCCCTGCACCTGGCCGAGGCGCTGGCTCTCGGTCTCGCCGGCAACCTGCCCGCCGAACAACCCGAACGCCTCGCCGCCCGCCCCGAGCCACCGTCCGCCGGAGCCCGTTGGGCGACGACGGCCGGCACCGCCGCACTCCTCGCGACGGCCGGTCCGCTCGCCGTACGAACGCTGCGCCGCCGGTAACCGCAACTGCACCCCCGCCGGAAAGGATCGCGAACCATGTCGACGAAGGTCTCCGACTACATCCTCCAGCGCCTGCGCGAGTGGGACGTGAAGCATGTCTTCGCCTATCCCGGCGACGGGATCAACGGTCTCCTCGCCGCCTGGGGGCGAGCCGGGAACAACCCCCGCTTCGTCCAGTCCCGCCACGAGGAGATGTCCGCCTTCGAGGCCGTGGGATACGCCAAGTTCTCCGGCCGGGTCGGTGTCTGCGCCGCGACCTCCGGCCCCGGCGCCATCCACCTCCTCAACGGCCTGTACGACGCCAAGCTCGACCACGTGCCCGTGGTCGCGATCGTCGGGCAGACCAACCGCAGCGCCATGGGCGGCTCGTACCAGCAGGAAGTCGACCTCATCAGCCTGTACAAGGACGTCGCCTCGGACTTCTGCGAGATGGTCACCGTCCCCGAGCAGCTCCCGAACGTCCTCGACCGCGCGCTGCGCACGGCGATGGCACGCCGCTCGGTGACGGCCCTGATCGTTCCCGCCGACGTCCAGGAACTGGACTACTCGCCGCCCGAGCACGCCTTCAAGATGGTCCCCTCCAGTCTCGGCATGCCGCACTCGACGGCGGTGCCGGACGACGAGGACCTGCGACGTGCCGCCGATGTACTCAACTCGGGCGGGAAGACGGCCGTTTTGATCGGCCAGGGCGCGCGCGGCGCGCGAACGGAGGTCACGGAGGTCGCCGAGCGGCTCGGCGCCGGAGTCGCCAAGGCCCTGCTGGGCAAGGACACCCTGGACGACGACCTGCCCTACGTCACCGGCGCCATCGGCCTGCTGGGCACCCGGCCGTCGTACGAGATGATGCGCGACTGCGACACGCTGCTCGTGATCGGTTCGTCCTTCCCCTACACGCAGTTCCTGCCGGAGTTCGGCCAGGCACGGGCCGTGCAGATCGACATCGACCCGCACATGGTCGGGCTGCGCTACCCGTTCGAGGTCAACCTCGTCGGCGACGCCGCACGCACGCTGCGCAGGCTGCTGCCGCTGCTGGAGCAGACCGAGGACCGGGCGTGGCAGAAGACGATCGAGGACAACGTGGCGCGCTGGTGGGAGGTGATGGAGCGGCGGGCCGCCGTCGAGGCCGACCCGGTCAACCCGGAGTACGTCACCCACGCGCTCAGCGGACTGCTCCCGGACGACGTCATCCTGTCCTCCGACTCGGGCTCGGCCGCCAACTGGTACGCCCGGCACCTGAAGCTGCGCGGCGCGATGCGCGGTTCGCTGTCGGGGACGCTGGCCACCATGGGCCCCGGCGTGCCGTACGCCATCGGCGCGAAGTTCGCGCACGGCGACCGGCCGGCGATCGCCCTGGTCGGTGACGGGGCGATGCAGATGAACGGCATGGCCGAGCTGATCACCGTCGCCAAGTACTGGCGGGACTGGGCCGATCCGCGACTGATCGTCGCCGTCTTCAACAACCGGGACCTCAACCAGGTGACCTGGGAGATGCGCGCGATGGAGGGCGCCCCGCAGTTCCTGCCCTCGCAGTCGATCCCCGACGTCGGGTACGCCGACTTCGCCCGCTCGCTCGGCCTGGCCGGCATGCGGATCGAGAAGCCAGACGGTGTGACGGGTGCCTGGGAGGCCGCCCTGGCGGCCGACCGCCCCTGCGTGCTCGACTTCGTGACCGACCCCGCCGTACCTCCGATCCCGCCGCATGCCACGCTCGACCAGATCGAAGCAGCCGCGGCATCCGTCCTCAAGGGCGACAGCGACCGGGCAGCCATGATCCGGCAGGGCTTCAGGGCCAAGGTTCAGGAGTTCCTGCCCGGAGGCCACAGGTGACGGACGCCCGGCCGGTGGAACGCCTGGCCAGCGAGGTCTACACCGTCCCCACCGACACGCCCGAGGCGGACGGCACCCTCGCCTGGGACAGCACCACCCTGGTCCTGGCCACCGTCCACTGCGGGACGGTCACCGGCCTCGGCTACACGTACGCCCCGCCCGCCGCGGCCCGTGTCATCGACGGCCTGCTCGCGGACGTCGTCACCGGCGTCTCCGTTCTCGACGTACCCCGGGCGAACGAGGCCATGGCCCGCGCCGTACGCAACGCGGGTCTGCCCGGTGTCGCGGCCCAGGCCCTCTCCGCCGTCGACATCGCCCTGTGGGACGCCAAGGCACGTGTGCTCGGCCTTCCTCTGGTCCAGCTCCTCGGAGCGGCCCGCGACGAAGTGCCCGTCTACGGCAGCGGCGGCTTCACCACCTACGACGACAGCCGTCTGGAGCGGCAGTTGCGCGGCTGGGTGGAGACGGAGGGCATACCGCGCGTCAAGATCAAAATCGGGGAGTCGTGGGGCCGATGCGAGGACCGGGACCTGCGCCGCGTCACCCGGGCGCGTGCCGCCGTCGGGCCGAAGACCGGGCTGTACGTGGACGCCAACGGCGGCTACGGCACGAAGCAGGCGGTCCGTGTGGCCGCGGGCCTCGCCGACGAAGGAGTCGTGTGGTTCGAGGAACCTGTCTCCTCCGACCATCCCGATGCCCTGGCCGCCATCCGCACCCAGGTCACCCCCGACGTCACGGCCGGAGAGTACGGCTACACGCTGTCGTACTTCCGGCACATGCTCGCCGCCCGCGCCGTCGACTGCCTGCAGGCGGACGTCACGCGCTGCGGCGGCATCACGGTCTGGCTGCGGGTCGCCGCTCTGGCCCAGAGCCACGGCCTGGAGATCTCGGGCCACTGCGCCCCGCACGCCCACGTGCACGCTGCGGCCACGGTGCCCAATCTGCGCCATCTGGAATGGTTCCACGACCACGTCAGGATCGAGCGGCTGCTCTTCGACGGCACCTTGGACGCTGAGGGCGGCTCCCTCGGTGTCGGCCAGGCACAGGCACCCGGCCTGGGTCTGAGCATCGCCGGCGAGCGAGCGGCTCCCTACCGAACCGGTTGACGGGACGCGTACGCCTCTCCACGAAAAGGAGTAATTCGCAGAGAACGGGAACACGGAAAACATCGAATTTTCCGGAAGGAGGTGGCTCGATGTCCACCGGCACACTTCTGGCGATCGTCATTCCCGTCGCGGTGGTCGTCGTGCTGTTCGCCGTGGGCCTGGCTCTCTTCATGCGGCACCGGGCCCTGCGGGAGCGCTACGGCCCCGAGTACGAGCGGACGGTCGAGGCCGCCGACAGCAGGCTCGCCGCCGAGCGCGAGCTCAGCGCGCGCGAGAAGCGACACGACAAACTCGACATCAAGCCCCTGCCCGACCGTCTGCGCGAGCGCTACACACGGGACTGGGACCACGTGCAGCACGAGTTCGTGGACCGCCCGGAGGACGCCGTGCACGACGCGGACCGACTGGTGACCTCCGTCATGCAGGAACGCGGCTACCCCACCGAAGGCTACGACCAGCAGCTCAAGGACCTTTCCGTGGAACACAGCCGCACCCTCGCGCACTACAGGGCCGCCCACGAGATCGACACGCTCAGCGAGGGCCACAAGGCCACCACCGAACAGCTGCGCAGCGCCATGGTCCACTACCGGGCACTGTTCGACGAACTTCTCTCCGACGGCGGCCAGAGCCGCCACGTCCCGGCGTGACATCCCAGCAGCCGGGACCGATGGACACGGAGCAGTTATGCAACGCGACGACACACCGCACACCACCGACAGCGGACTGTCCACCGAAGACCTCGCACAACCCCGCGAGACCGACGCAGCCCCGAGCGCCGCCCCAACTCCCCCGGTCTACCCGGGCGAGGGCGAGGGCGAGGATGCCAAAGGGGCGGACGCGTCCGACGACACCACGTTCCGCGAGACGAAAGCCCCCGCGGCCGCCGATGCGGCGAAAGCACGGACCGGGGACGCGGACGAGATGCCGCAATTGTTGACGGCCGAGGACGAGGACGACTTCCGCAATCGCTGGGAGAAGATCCAGACCACCTTCGTCGACGATCCCCGTGACGCGGTGCAGGCCGCGGACAACCTGGTCGCCAACCTCATGCAGACGCTCGCCACGACGTTCGACGAGCACAAGAAGACGCTCGAAGAACAGTGGAGCCGGGGCGGGCAGGCCGACACCGAAGCCCTGCGTATGGCCCTGCGCCACTACCGCTCTTTCTTCAACCGCCTGCTCACCACCTGAGAAACCCACCAGCCGGAGAGAAAGAAGAGCGCCATGATCGCACTCGGCGTCATCCTGCTCATCGTCGGATTCGTCCTGCACATCGGCATCCTGTGGACGATCGGAATCATCCTGCTCGTCGTCGGCGCCATCCTGTTCCTCCTCGGGTCCGTCGGCCACGCCGTCGGCGGCCGACGCCACTACTGGTAGACACACCCGGGTTCCACAAGGCTCGCCGAGGCCGATGGCGGCACGAGCAGTCCCGTCGGTGGGCGCCTCCACGCCGCCCACCGACGGGACCACGTCTGCCACAGCCGACATCCGGGTGATACCCGATGGCGTGGGTACCCGCCTCGAACGCGATGCTCCATCGCGGTGATGCTCGGCCCGAGGGGTCGCTCTCCCCGGCGTGCGCAGGGCATGGCGGTGGCGGCGCGCGGTACACGTTGCTGGTCCACGACGGCTGTGGGTGAGGAGGGGTGATGCGCAAGGCACGGGCGGCACTCGGCGAGGTACTGGCCTGGTGGGTGGTGCTGGTCGTCGTCAACGTCCTGTTCATCAGTACCGTCTCGCCCCTCGAACTCGTCGTCGTCGCGGGCGGAGCGCTGATCGCGGCGGTCGCCGCCCGGGCCGTCCACAGGGCGTCCGGTGCCCGGTTGGGCGGCACCCGGCGATGGGGAGCGGCCGCGCTCGCGTGGCCCGGCGCGGTTCTCACCGACCTGAGCAGACTGTGCCGGGCCACCGCGCGTGCCCTCGGCGGCCATTCCTCGCAAGGGAGCCTGAAGATGATGACGCTTTCCCCCGGAACGGGTGCCGCGTGGGCCTGCGCCCTGCTGTCGTCCACTCCCGGCGCATACGTCGTCGACGTACGCGTACGCGAACCACGGAGGACGGGGCGAGACTCGCAGACAGCCGTCGCGCACTTTCTCTCCGATGACCGTACGAGCCTGGAGGATGTGCTCACCGAGGGGACGCGCCGGTGAACGCCTGGCTGCTCGCGATCGCGGTCCTGCTGACCCTGGGTATGCCGCCGTGCGTCTGGGCCGCCGGCCGGGACTCGGCGGTCGAGAGGCTCGCGGGGCTCAGCCTGGCGACCTCCGTCGTCACCGCCGTTCTGCTGCTGACGGCCCAGGGGTTCGGCCGTAGTTCCTTCGCCGACCTCGGCCTCGTCCTCGCCGTCCTGGGACCCGCCGGAACGCTGGTCTTCTCCCGCTTCCTCGGCGGCCGGTCGGTCGAGGCCCCCGATACCCAGACTCATGGGAAGCCGTGACATGGCTGTCCGTCATGTGTGTGCACTCGTCCTGCTCATCGCCGGTACCGGTGCGCTGGTGCTGTCCGCCGTCGGCCTGGTGGCCCTCCCCCGGCCGTACCAGAGACTGCATGCCCTCAGCCCCGCCTCCACCGTCGGCACTCCGCTCGTCGCGCTCGCCCTGGCGGTCGAGAACGGCCCCGGACGCGCCGCGGTCAAGCTGGTCCTCGTCGCGGTGGTCGTGGCGGTCGGCGGGACGGTCACGGCGATGGCGATCGGCAGGACGACGGCCCAGCACGAACACCTGCTGCGAAGGGACTCCCCGGAGTGAGCACCGCTGTCGTCCAGGAGTGTCTGATCGCCGGCGCGCTGGTGCTGGTCGCCGCGAGTGCCACAGCCGCGGCGCTGGCCCGCGACCCGGTACGGCAGGCCGTCCTACTGGCCGTCCTCGGTCTGTGTCTCACCGTCCTGTTCACGTTTCTCCAGGCACCCGACGTGGCCCTCTCCCAGTTGGCCGTCGGTACGGCGGTCACCCCGCTGCTCATCCTGCTGACGGTCCGCAAGGTGCGCCGCCCGACAGCTTCGCGTCACGACGGGGACGACCGCGGCCAGGAAGGGCGGCGATGAGTCGTAGCGCGCGCATCCGGCTGTTCTGGGCCGCGGCCGTCGTCTTCGCCGCGGTGTACACGCTGGCCTGCACCGGTCTGCCGCACTTCGGGACGGCGGTGCACCCTTACGGCACCCGCGCGGTGGCCGCGTCGCTGCGGCAGCGCACCGCCAACGTGGTCTCCTCGGTCAACTTCGACCAGCGCGCCCTGGACACCCTCGGAGAGGAGTCGATCCTGTTCGCCTCGGTACTCGGGACGCTCGTGCTGCTGCGCCGTGCCCGCGACGAGCGCGTCGGCCCGCCGCAGGCCGGGCGGGTCCTGCCCAGCACCCGGCTGCTGGGCCTGGTGATGGTGCCGCTCACGCTGCTGACCGGCGTGTACATCGTGGCGCACGGCCAGTTGTCGCCGGGCGGCGGCTTCCAGGGCGGTGTCGTTCTCGCCACCGGGCTGCACATGGCGTATGTGGCCGCGGACTACCGCGTACTGAAACGCATCCGCCCGCTGGCCGTGCTCGACCTTGCCGACGCGCTCGGCGCGGGCGCCTTCGTGGCTCTGGGGTTCGCCGGACTGATCGCCGGCGGGGCCTACCTCCAGAACGTGCTGCCGCTCGGCACCTTCGGGCAGCTCTCCTCCGGTGGCCTGGTGCCGTTGCTGAACGCGGCGGTCGGCGTCGAGGTCGGCTCGGGCATCATCGTCCTGCTCGCCTCCTTCCTCGACCAGGCCGTCGAGGTGAGACCGGCGCGGAACTCGGGCTCGGGAGGAGGCACATGACGATGCTCCCCTTCCTCGCCGCCGGGTGGATCTTCCTCGCCGGCGTGTACGGCATGGTCACCAGCCGCGACATCATCCACGCCGTCGGCTGTCTCGCGGTGGCTCAGTCGTCGACGTACGTGCTGCTGCTCACCGTCGGATACCGGCGCGGCGGCATCGCGCCCTACTTCACCGACACTCCCCTGCGCACCCGCACCGTCGACCCGGTCGTCCAGGCGCTCGCGCTCACCGACGTCGTGGTGGGAGCCACAGTGACGGCGCTGCTGCTCGCGCTCGCCATCCAGATCCGCAAGCGTCACGGCACGGTCGACCCGGACGCCCTGACCGGGCTGAAGGGCTAGCGGGCCGGGCATGGTGCGTACCGCCGATCTGCTGCCGCTCGCGATCGCCGTACCTCTGCTGGGCGCCGTGGTCCTGGTGGTCGTCGGGCGATGGCTGCCGCGCCCGGCCATCGATGTGCTGGTCACCGTCTGGGCGGTGCTGGAGGTCGGCTGCCTCGCCCGGCTGTGGCTGCGTACCGGCGACGGGCACAGTGTCTCGTGGCTGGGCGGCTGGTCCCCGGTACACGGTGAGAGCGTGGGCATCGTGCTCGTGGGTGACCGGATCGGTGTCGGTCTCGCGCTGCTCACCGGCGCGCTCGTCCTCGCGGTCGTCGTCTACTCCTGGCGCTACTTCGACGAGCCGCCCGAGGCGCACGCGGGCACCTTCCCCGCCCTCATCCTCCTGTTCGAGGCGGGGATGGTCGGGTTCGCGCTGACCGGCGACCTGTTCGACGCGTTCGTCTTCTTCGAGCTGATGGGGGCAGTCGCCTACGCCCTGACGGGCTATCGCATCGAAGACCCACGGCCGGTGCAGGGCGCCCTGATCTTCGGTGTCGTCAACTCCCTCGGCGCATACTGCTCGTTGCTCGGCATCGGGCTAGTCTACGCCCGCACCGGTGAGCTCGGTCTCGCGCAGATCGGTGTGCAACTCGCCCGGCACCGCCCCGATGCCCTGCTGTCCGTGGCCTTCGTGCTGATCGTCACCGGGATGCTGGTCAAGGCGGCGGTGGTGCCCCTGCACTTCTGGCTTCCGGACGCCCATTCCGTCGCTCCGACCCCGGTGTGCATGCTGCTCTCCGGCGTCATGGTGGAACTCGGCGTCTACGGCACAGCACGCGTCTACTGGGTCGTCTTCTCCGGACCGGACGGCATCACACACGCGCACCTGCGCGCCGTGTTCGTGGCCGCCGGGGTGCTGACGGCACTGGTGGGGGCCGTGATGTGCTGGCAGCAGCGCCACCTCAAGCGGCTTCTCGCCTTCTCCACCGTCGGGCACGTCGGCCTCTTCCTCGCCGGTACGGCACTGCTCACCCCCGCTGCGACGGCCGGCACCGCCCTGTACGTCGCCGCCCATGCCGGGGTCAAGGCGGCGCTGTTCGCCACGACCGGTGTCCTGCTGGACCGGTACGGCTCCGTCGACGAGCACGGGCTGTACCGGCGCGGCCGCGATCTGCCTTTCGTCGGCGCGCTGTTCGCCGTGGGCGGCCTCGGGCTCGCCGGTCTGCCGCCGTTCGGGACAGCCCTCGGCAAGGCTGTCGCCGAGCAGGCCGGGGAGGACGAATTCCCCTGGCTGCCCGCGGTGTTCGTGCTGGTCTCGGCGCTCACCGGCGGAGCCGTGCTGCGGGCCGCCGCCCGGATCTTCGCCGGCGCCGGGCCCCGGCCGCGCGACCGGTACGCCGGCACGGAGACCACCGGCGGCGGTGAGGAACCGGAGATCCGCGATCCGCAACGCCGGATCCCCGTCCCCATGCTCGTCGTGCCCGCCGTACTCCTCGCCACCGCGCTCGCCGTCGGGCTGCTCCCCGGCCTCCGCGCCCCCCTCGCCCATGCCGCCCGGCAGTTCACCGACCGCACCGCCTATACGACGGCGGCGATCCACGGCCACACCGTCGCACCGTCCGCGCCGGTTCCGGACGTCGGCTGGAGCGCCGAGGGTGTGCTCCTCGCGCTCGCCTCGACCGTCCTGGCGGTGCTCCTCGCCATGGCCGCCGTGTGGGGGCCCACGCTGCGGTCACCGGCGTGGGGCCGGGTCGCGGCCGTCTGCGAAGGCGTGGGACGGCGCGTGATCGTGCCCCTGCGCCGACTGCACTCGGGACACCTCGGTGACTACGTCGCCTGGCTCGCCGTAGGGACGGCAGTGCTGCTCGTCGTCATGACCGTGTAGCGCACTGTGACCGAGTCCTGCGCGCGCATGGCGTCGGGTCCGTCGGGCACTCGGAAGACGTGACCATCCGTTCACCCGGCGGAAGGGGTGCATGAGGATGTCCGTCTCCACATCGCTGACGGACCTGGTCGGTCCTGTGGGATGCGCGCAATGGGCTGATGACGGAAAGCTCCGCCATCGCCTCCGCACCGGACTGCTCACCGACGAGGCCGCGACGGGCGTCCGGCGGAAGCGGCCTGGAGACAACCCGAGGAAGACCTCATGAATACCAGGGCGAGGACCCGGGAGAAGATACGGGTCGGCAGCCGCACCGTGCCGCTGTCGAACCCGGACAAGGAGCTGTTCCCGGACGACGGCATCACCAAAGCCGAGATGATCGACTACTACCGCGGCATCGCGCCCCTGATGCTGAGCCACCTCAGGGGCCGCCCGCTGGTGATGGAGCGCTACCCGGACGGTTACGAGGGAAAGTCGTTCTACCACAAGGACGTTCCCGACTACTTCCCCGACTGGATCCGCACGGTGCGCGTGCCCAAGGAAGGTGGCCGTCTCACCATGGCCGTCTGTGACGACACGGCCACCCTCCTCTATCTTGCCAACCAGGCGTGTATCACCCCGCATCCCTGGCTGAGCTCCGCGGACTGCCTGGACTGCCCCGACCGGCTGGTCTTCGACCTCGACCCGCCTGACAGCGCACGCGATGGCTTCGAGAGCGTCCGGTGGGGCGCGCGCCGGCTGGGCGACCTGCTCACCGAGCTGGGGCTGCGCCCCGCGCTGATGACGACGGGATCGCGCGGCCTGCACCTCCTGGTGCCGCTCGACCGGAGCACGGACTTCGACACCGCTCGGCACTTCGCCCGGCGCGTCGCCGACCTGCTCGCGGCGCGGCACAGTGACCGGCTGACGACCGAAGCACGCAAGAACAAACGCCGGGGCCGTCTCTACCTGGACACCCAGCGCAACGCCTACGCCCAGACTTCGGTCGCCCCCTACGCCGTGCGCGCCCGCCCGCACGCCCCGGTCGCCACCCCGCTGGCGTGGACGGAACTCGACGACCCGGAGCTGGGCCCACGGCGCTGGACCCTGCGCACCCTCCCCGAACGCCTGGACAAGCACGAAAACCCATGGAAGGACCTGAGCCGCTGCCGCCGCTCCCTCGACAGGGCACGACGCCACTTGGCCGACCTCGCGTGATCCGACAGGACGTGTGCGGGTCAGGACGAGTCGCCGCCAGGGCCAGGACGTGCACCATGGAACGGATCCGGACACACCCACAGCGGAGAAACGCACTGCAACCTGCGCTGAGAATCGCCTTCGGACCGCGGCACGGAGGCTCGGCGACCCGTCGAACGCGCTGCGCGCCCCGACCGCCGGCCCGGACCGGGCCCTGACGTCCAGGCGCCACGCACCCCAGGCCCAGATGCAACTGTGTCGGCAGGTGCGTCGGCCCTGGTCGGCACCATCCTGCAGGTGTGACCTCGGCCAGCTGCGAGAGGTTTTCGGACGCACCTGAGGGTTACTCCGCAAGTGCACGACTGTTCCTGTACCGGCGGTCCCGCCAAGGGGCACCGGTCGTCAGACCCGTGACAGGGGCGAGAAACGGAGGCAGCAGCCATGTTCCAACGGTCCGGTCATGGGTCGCACAGCCCACGGGTCGTCGTGGTCACCGGAGCCAGCGGGGGCGTCGGCCGGGCCTCAGCCCGGGCGTTCGCCGCACGAGGCGACCGTGTGGCGCTCGTGGCACGGGGCCGAAACGGGCTGGACGCCGCAGCCGACGAGATACGCCGCGCCGGCGGAACGGCGCTGCCACTGGAAGCGGACGTCGCCGATCCCCGTGCCGTGGAGGACGTGGCAGCACGGGCCGAACGGGAACTCGGCCCGATCGACGTCTGGGTCAACGACGCCTTCACCACGGTGTTCGCGGAGTTCACCGACATCGAGCCGGACGAGTTCCGCCGGGTCACCGAGGTGTGCTACCTCGGTTACGTGTACGGCACGCAGGCTGCCCTGCGCCGGATGCTGCCGCGCGACCACGGCGTCGTCGTACAGGTCGGCTCGGCGCTCGCCTACCGCGGTATCCCCCTGCAGTCCGCCTACTGCGGCGCCAAGCACGCGATCCAAGGCTGGAACGAGGCAGTGCGCTGCGAACTCCTGCACCGCCGCAGCGGGGTGTCGGTCACCATGGTCCAGCTGCCGGCCCTCAACACCCCCCAGTTCGACTGGTCGTTGAGCCGGATGCCGTACCGTCCACAGCCCGTTCCACCGATCTACCAACCCGAACTCGCCGCCCGTGCTGTGGTGTACGCCGCCGGTCGCCCGCGCAGGCGTGAGTACTGGGTCGGCGCGAGCACCATGGGCACACTGCTCGCCAATGCCGTGGCACCCGGCCTGCTCGACCGCTATCTGGCCCGGACCGGCTACGACTCGCAGATGACTGACGAGCCGAAGCCGCCCGGCAGCCGCGACAACCTCTGGCAGCCGCTGGACGGCATCGACGGCAGGGACTTCGGCGCGCACGGCCGCTTCGGCGAACGGGCGGCATCGCGCGCACCGCAGCCATGGGCCTCTCGTCACCACGACGCGCTCGCCTTGGCCGGAGTCGCGGCGGCCACGGCCGCGGCCGGTTTGGCGGTGCGGCACCGTCCTCGGCGGCGCTAGGCGACGTCCTGCACAACCTCCCCGCACAGTTGGTGGCAGAATCGGCTGGTCAGGCGTCTGCATGAGCTGGCACATTCTTGGTGCATCGAGGCGACCCCGAGGACGGCTACTCCCTCGCGCTCCTCACTGAGAGAGGCAACCGTGGAGGTCCGGTCACCCAGAGCACGGCAGCAGGAGACATGGCGTTCTGACCTGCACAGGCTGAGTGGCCGGGCCGACGGCCCGCTCATATGGCGATGCGGGCAGGGTACTCGTTGTCCCATGGAAGTCGTCGCGCGCGTGGACGCCTACCAGCGTCGGCACCGCTGGGTGGGGTTCCCGCTGGCTGTGGTCTACAAGTTCTTCGACGACCAGGGCAGCTATCTCGCGGCCCTGCTCGCTTACTACGCCTTCGTGTCCCTCTTCCCGCTCCTGCTGATCCTGGTGGCCGTCCTCGGCACCCTGCTCAGTGGCGATCCCGGCCTGCGGAAGCATGTCCTCGACTCGGCGCTGGCCGAGTTCCCCGTCATCGGTGACCAGTTGGGCCACAGTGTTCACCCCCTGCACGGCAGCGGACTCGCCCTCGCGGCCGGTGTCATCGGCACGCTGTACGGCGCCTTGAACGTGGGGCAGGCCGCCCAGTACGCGCTGAACAAGATCTGGGCCGTGCCCCGCCACGCCCGGCCGGACCCACTCCGTTCCCGGTTGAAGGGGCTTGTGTTCCTGGTGATCCTGGGGACCGGGCTGTGCGTGACCACGCTGCTGTCCTCGGCGGTGGCGGCCGCAACCGTGTTCGGCACCCGCCCGGCGGCCGGGGCGCGGGTCGCCGCGGTCGCCGGAGCGGTCCTGCTGAACACCGGACTGATCGTGCTGAGCCAGCGGGTCCTGACCCAGCGCGAGCTGCCGCTGCGCCGACTGGCCCGGGCGGCCCTCGGCGGCGCCTGCGCCTGGCAGCTCGTGCAGTGGGCCGGCTCCTACTACGTCAGCCATGTGCTCCGGGGAGCCACAGCGACCTACGGGATGTTCGGTATCGTCCTCGGCCTGCTGGCCTGGCTCTACCTGGGCGCATTGATCTTCCTGAGCACGGCGGAGGTGAGCGCGGTCGGGGTAGGACGGATGTGGCCGCGCAGCCTGCTGACCCCTTTCACCGACCGGGTGCGCCTGAGCCCGGGGGACCGCCGCGCCTATCAGTCGTACGCGACCACGGAGGCCTTCAAGGGCTTCGAGAAGATCCGCGTGCGCTTCGCCCGACCTCCAGAACCTCCGCGGTCCCCTGGTCGGTAACCGACCCGGAACGTCACGTGACCATAGTGGAGTTACCGGATGGGCGGGTGACGGCCCAGGCTGCCTCGATCATCGGAAAGATCTCGTCGAGCGCGGTCTGCGGGTCGGCCGTCTCACGGGCCAGTGAGTAGGCGTCGATCACGAACCTGGCAATGGTCCGGCAGGCCGTTGTGGTCCGTGACAGGTCGGGATCGGCGGCGATGGCCGCTGCCAGCGCCTCCGCGTGGCGAAGTCTCATCGACTCCTCGTACTCCCGCAGGGCGGGTGATGCGTCGATCATGCGCCAGATCGGGGTGGCGCTGT
>NZ_JBVHMR010000050.1:0-45110 GCF_055558375.1 Streptomyces sp. NPDC025793
CGCTCACCGGTCGCCGGCGTCCACGGTACTCGGTGCCGTTACGGCTGGTTCCTGACCGGGCGGTCGGCAGCGGGAAGGTCCGAACGAGGGCACCGCCAGGACGTTGCCACAGCCGACGGCAGCCATCGCGGTGTCGTCCAGGACGATGTGCATGGCGTCGCTCGCCGGGCGGCCGCCCGGCGAGCCGGCGGTCCAGCTCGCTGCGAGATGGGCGAGACGACGTGGGTGAGCCCGAACGAGAACAACACCCAGGGCGCCCGGATCACGAACTGGCGCCGACTGATGCACGTCATGGACAACGACGCGTTCTACGTCGTCGCCTGACGGTCTGGCACGCTGGGCCGAACGGCATCATGGGACACCCCGCGAGCCGGGGACCCCCCTTGCGCGAGGAAACCATCGTGATCATCGCTGAGACCACCCTGACGCCGGAGACCGGCGAGTACGGCTACCTCCTCGCACTCGGCGAGGACTACGAATGGCCGCCCCAGTGGCCGTACGGCTGGTGGTGCGGGCCCATCGGCAGCGACTCGGCGCACATCCTCACCGACACCGATACCGGCACCATCACCATCACCGTCCAGATGCACGACGAGCCGCCCCCACCCGAGCCCGACCCGGCGTGGGGACCTGCGGAAGAGATGAGCCTGCACGCCATCGAGGACACTCCCGTCATCTACATCCTCGGCAGCGGCGACTTCGAAGAAGCCGAACCCGAAGACGGCCCGCTCCAACTGCCCACCAGCCAGGTACCGGCATGGATCAGAATGCGCCTGTACTGCCACACCGCAGACCCCGAGCCCGGCGTCGGCGAACGCCGCGATCGCCACCTGATCCAGTTGTGGGCCGCCCCGCAGAAGCCGCCAGTGCACCCGGAGCTGACCGAATCCGATCTCACCCAGCGCCGCTCATACAAGGAGGACTTCGACCAGAGCGCCGGCGCCTGGCGGCAGTAACACGCGTCAACGGGCCCTGCACGCCGCGCCGGGACCGCCGACGCGCCTGGTCGAGGCTCACCGCGCCCGCAACCGGCAGCCTCAACCGGCAGCCGTAGCCGGCCTGCCGGTCCGGCCTTGCTCCAGGTGATCTCACTTGCTCAATGCACGCGAGCCGCAGCCTGAATCAGGCGCCGTGGCTACGGGCCGGACGTCACGACGTGACGCGCCACGGGTGTGGAGGCGGCCTCGCCGCCCGGCGACGCGTGGCAGCGGTGTCCGAGCCCGTTTCCCCGTTCATGACCGCTCTTCTGTGTGCTTGCCCGGGGCGTCAGTGATCCGGACCTCCACGTCCCTCGGCTGCTGGAGATCGCCGTTGACCGGGAGGATGTCCTGCGGACAGGCGGACAGCACGACCACCACATCCGTGAGCGCCCGCAGGAGCACCGAGTCGCCCGGACGGCTGACCGGCGCGCTGAACACGATGTCACCGTCCGAATTGACGGGCATATTCATGAACAAATTGAGTGGAGCGGGCACCGGGATCAGGAGGTCCGGGAGGCCGGAGTCGGCGAGGGCTCGGTGGTAGTTGTCATTGCAGTTGTCGTGGTGGCCTGTGTGTCCCAGTTGCCGGTACCGGACGGGGTCACAGGCCGGGATCAAGGTGTCGTGCACGCCCAGCGAGGTGTCCTCGGCGATGCGCAGGACGGGCCTGCGCCGGTCGTGGACCAGCTTGTCACCGGTCTTCACCATCAGGCGGCCGAGCACGGGGCGCGTGTGCGCCATCGAAAGCCCGTGCTGCGGTTCCTGCCTCGCTACGGCCCAGGTGTCGACCACCTGGCTCCCGCACGTGTTGATCACACGCAGTGTTCCGCCCCGCCGTACCTGGAAAGCCGCTCCCGTGCGTGCGGCCGGCGTCATCGTCACAGCCATGATCTCTCCTTGGTGTTCAGACCGACGCGCCTACGTTCAGCGCGGCCAAGAAGACCACCCTGGTGGTAGCCGGTGACAACGCCGGCTCCCCACACGCCAAGGCCGAAGACCTCGGCATCCGCATCGCCACCCCCGACGAGCTCTCCGTCCTCGTCGCCGACTGCCTCACCTGACGCCGCGCGGCAGGAAGTCGACCCCGATTCTTCCGGGTGGCAGGGGGCGTGTGTCATCGTGAAGCGTCCGGCCCGCAGCTCTCCCCCGTAGCGACGGGCCGGACACCACGACCGGTCCCGCAATGACACGCTCCAGAGCTCCGGCGGCGGCCGGGAGAGGAAGGCCGCTGCGGTCGCTGACGACTCCGGAGCTGTCCCCGTGGGGGCGGGGACGACTCAACGCCCTCGCTGCGCAGTGCGGTCACCGACTTGCCGAAGTCGCGCGGGCTCAGTCCGGTGAACGGGGCTACCCAGAACGGCTCGGACACCGTGGTCACACCAGCCACAGCGAGAGCATCTCACCGTGACCCAGTAGTGACGAAACGACGCTTAGTTGATGATTTCGGCACGGTCATGCAGACGGATCGCGGCCAGCCGGTCTCGCCACATCTGGAGAGCTTCGGGTGTCTGTCGCGTCCAGTCGGTGACCTCGCCAACGATCCGGAGCGGTTCCCTGCTGCGATAGGAGCGAGTGGGATTTCCAGGGAACTTCTTGTCGGTGACGTTTGGATCGTTCTCGAACGCTCCGGTCGGTTCGACGACATACACCCGCGGGGCCCCGTCACCGACGGCAAGCTCGGCGGCGAGTCCCGCGCCGTCGCGCAACGCAGTGAAGTAGATGTGGTTCATCACGATTTCGGGCCGGTAGTTGGAACGGAAACCGGCGGTGAGGTGATCTCCGACCCGCAGCTCGGCCTTCGTGCCGTGAAAGAACGGTCCTTCGTCCAACGCCTCGTTCATCGCCACAGGTTACGACACCTGCTTGCCCGCCCCCAGCCGTCTGCCGAGTGAAGAGCCCCGGACAGGAGCGCTGGATCCACTCCGCCGTCGCCAAAGGCCCCGCTGCGTGCGAGCACCCGCCGCGTCACAGGGCGGCGCGGCGGCGGGTACCGAGGGGCCGCCGTGGTGCCGGCGGCACCGGGCTCGTGCCGAGCACGCCACGGGCCCGTAGCTCTTCCAGGTCGGGCAGACGGACGCCAGGGAGGACATCGAGCAGGTGCGTGGACGCGCGTGTTCTGAGGGCCGACGCCAAGGGTACGGTTCGGCGACGACCTCACCGTCTCGACCCGGTACGACGCCTGCCCGGTCGCTCCGGCCGGGCAGGTCTGTACCCGGTCCCGCAGCGCTGATCTCGGGCACATACGGTCGCTGTACTGGCGGCGTCCGACCTGGCCCGCGTTCGAGCAGCTGGGGCCACCGGACGCCGCGTTCGCCGCAGCGCAGGTGCGGTAACGGGCTCGGTGGCATCCTCTACGCCCTGTCCGGTTGCCGGTTAGGAATGCAGTTCGATCTTCACTACTGCCGGGCAGTAGCTCGTACTGGGCCTCCACTGCCCCTCGGCTGCGTGAGCCTGGCCGTTGGCCAGCACCACAGTGCCGGCGATCATCGAGCCGACCATGGCAGCTCGCACCGCGGGCCGCCCCGATTTCCACTTCATGAGAGTGCTTCCCCCTCTGATGGCAGCCCTGGCTGGGCCGTTGTCAGTTCCGCACGACAGCTTGTCTGTGCGCGGTAAGCAGGCGTCCATCGCGAATCTGAGGTCGGCAACGCATCGTGTGGAGTGTCCGGTTGCACAGTGAAGGAGGGGTTCCGGTGCTGCTCTGCACAGGGAACCTCTCGGCCGTTCAGCAGCCGCTCATCGCCGCTCGGTGGTATTCGGTGAGGAGGGACGGGCGGCCGTCCGGGCCGGTACGGCGGGGCAGGCTCGGCCGGACGTAGGACACCAGCAGGTGGGCGTCCGAGATCACGAGATGTCCGCCAGGGCGCAGGACACGCGCGAACTCGGCCAGCACGGGGGCCAGTTCGGAGACGTGTGTCAGGGCGAGTGCACAGACGACGGTGGCGACCGTGCTGTCGGGAAGCGGCAGCCGGTGCAGGTCGGCCTCGTGGAACTCTACGTCTGGCAGACGTTTGCGGGCCTGGGCAAGCATGTCCGGTGAAACGTCGACGCCGATCACGTGGTGGCCGAGTTCATGCAGGTAGGTGCTGTGGCGGCCGGTGCCGCAGGCCGCGTCCAGTGCCGTGCCGACGGGCAGGTTGTCCAGGATGTGTCGGACAACGGGCTGCTCGATGTCGATCATCTGATTGCCGGGGGGCGTCATAGTGCGGCGCCCAGGTTTGGTAGACGTCGGCCGTGCTGATCGTGCCCGGACTCGCCATGACTCCCTCAGCACGCGCGAGGGCGGGCGCGCCCAGCAGGGCCCGAATCTCGGCGATCCGGGCCTGGACGAACTCCCGGTCGGCGCTTCCCTCCCTGAAGCCGCAGCGCAAAGCGGCGCCCTCGATGCCCAGCAGATAGCCCAGGGGGCTCAGATAGATCACCCCACGGACGGTACGGACAGGCGCTCCGACTGCTCCACCGGTCTTCCGGCGCTTCGGGCCGTCAACAGCGGGACCAGATCACCCGCGACCACAGACGAATGAAGCCAGATCAGCCGAGACGCGGACCGGATCGCTGAAGACGGGACACAGGACGCGCTGTCCTGTGACACTGAGCCTTGAGCGTGTGCCAACGAAGTCTGTTCGGCGGCCCCATTGACTCTTCGGCTGAACTGCCGCTCGATGACGGTCACTGCGGCGTGGTTGCTGCCTGCGACAGGCAGCAACCAGCTGTCCGATACCGCCCGCATTGGCTCCTCTGCCGAGCGGTTCAGGATCACTTGGTGCGGTAGACGGCGCCCTCCCAGTCGACGCCGTACGAGCACTCGGCCTTGGCGTAGCCATAGCGCCAGGCACTGGTGTTCCGCTGTCCGTCTACGCAGGTGATCGTGATTTGCACGTAGACGCCGGGACACTTCGCGTGGGCCCGGCCGGCGCCGCCGGGCCCGGCGTTGTCGAACCACGTGCTGCAATTGGCGGCGGCCGCCGCGGGGGTCACAACGGCAGCGGTTCCAGTACCGGAGGCGGGTGCGGCAGTCGCGGACGGCGCGGCAACGAAGAGACTGGTGGCGAGGCCGGCCGAGGCGGCCCCGAAAGCAACCAGCGTGCATGCTTTCACGTGCGATCCTTTCTCCTGGACTCAGATGCTCATTGCCCTCCTAGCATGGTCTGCGCACCGGCGGGATTCAGCGACTTCACCCCAGACGTCCGAAAAGCACAGCTACGGCGACTTCATGAGGCGTAGCGTTTCCAATCGGTCCACGGATGAAGGACCACCACTCTCACCACACTCCCGAGCGCGACGTCCTGGCCTACAGCCGAACGGACGGTGCTCGCAGGCGATGGGGACCGTGGGACCGCGCCCCTGACCGACGTGCTGGACTCTACGAGTCGAACCAGCGGTACGGATGGGCGTGCCTGCGCCTGCGCGCCAGTCCTGGTAAGCGGTACGGCGCTGTTCGGGTGTCGTCAGGGACTCCTCGTGGGCGAGCCAGTCGAGGTACCACTCCGCAAAGCTCGCCGCTTGGCGGTCATCCTTCAACAGCGGGTTCAGGCGATCGCATGTCGCCCGCCCGCCGAACCACATGGTCCCTCGCATGGGCCCGCTGACCACGAGAAGCGTGCAGAGGCCGCAGCCGTCGTCGCGGAGAAAGACGGCCCCGGTGGTTCGAGCGGCTTCGGTCGCATCCGCGGCCCCTCGCCAAGCTTCGTGTCCAGCTTGGTAATTCGCATCGGAGACATGGTTCTCCCGCTTCGGCTCCCTCTCCCAGACATCTTCGCTCGCCGCCGGTGCGGTGTCATGGTCGGAGAAGGGGGCATGCAGCTTCGCATCGTCCGTATGCCCAGCGCCGGCCCAGTCCCAGCGTGCGCCGTCGAACCGCAGCGTCCGCACATGGCCGCCGACGCTGACATGAAGTCGGTTGACCGACTACGCACCTCGTCGGCTCGGCCCCCACGCCTCGGGGGCCGTTGCAACACCGCGGCGATGAAGATCACGTTCTACGGTTGGAGCCCGGCTCGTCCAACGGCCACTCATTCCCGACGAACTCGGTGTCGGCTACAAGACCTTCGGCACCCTTCAGACGGGAGTGGATCAGCCGCCAGGGTTCCGTACGCTCAAACCTGGATCGGTTCGCTTGTACCGACGCCATGGCCTCCTTCTGACCGAATCCGGACAAGCCGCAAACAACCTGCTGCGCGACGCGGCTGCCCGTCCTGCCGGCACCATCACCTCACCGACGCCCGCAGCGATATTCACGCTGACCCGGTTGCCTGCTCCTCGCTACGGCGATCAAAGCGCGGAACTTCTCTCCGGCGGCGATGGCACCGTTGCCGACCCGATACTCATCGCGCGCTACGGCGCCAACCTGACGGCTCTCACCATCAACACTCCCTACAACCGCGATGGCGTGGTCTCCGCCGCTGCCAAGGCCGCTGACAGGCGCTTCATCACGGCGCGGGCCGAGATCGGGCTCACGACCGGGAAGCGGGGGTGGCCCCGGGACGCCGTAGCGCCCGGGACCGCCCCGCCGAAGCGAGTCGCGGCTCAGCTGTGGTCGTAGGTGACCGAGAAGTTCTCCCCGCCGCTCAGCGAGGAGGTGGTGGCCTTGGTGGTGCTGCCCGACGCCATATTGATCCTGTCGGGCGAGTAGTTGCCGATCGCCTGGCCGTTGGCGGTGGCGTCGGTGAAGCTCGCGGTGCCGAAGTTCGACAGCGGGAGCACGCCGGAAGAGCTGGACGGCGCCTCGGCTATGACCTCGGCGGACGCGTTGGACAGGCCGCTCTCCGTCTTGGTCGTGGTCTTCGTCCACCCCTTGGTGGTGTCCGTGAGGGTGAGCGTGTACTTGGTGCCGCTGCGGGTGACGGTGGAGGTGAAGTGGTCACCGGCGCTGACCGAGTTGCTGTAGTTGACGGGGTACGCCGGGTACATCTCGTACCAGGACGAGTAGACCGCCCGGCCGCTGGAGCAGTCGGCCTCGGTGCCCGTCTGCTCCACGGAGTTGCTGCCGTCGCCGTCGATGCCGATCCAGAACGACGAATACGTGGTCGATCTGGTGCAGCTGACGGCCGGCTGCACCCAGCTGGCGGAGACGCTGGTGAACGTCGTACCGGTCGCGGCGTAGCCGGCCCAG
The DNA here is from genome assembly GCF_055558375.1 of Streptomyces sp. NPDC025793. Lineage (NCBI taxonomy): Bacteria > Bacillati > Actinomycetota > Actinomycetes > Kitasatosporales > Streptomycetaceae > Streptomyces > Streptomyces sp. NPDC025793. The sequence continues at coordinate 7,093 of NZ_JBVHMR010000050.1, forward strand.
TTGGAGCTGGTGCTGTTCCTGGTGCCACCGACCAATTGGTGGCTGCTGATGTGACCGCTGACCGGGGTCATGCGCAGCACCGGCGCAACGACGGCGGCGGGGGAGGTCGCCAGCGCCGACACGACGGCGGCGGCTACGGCTGTGGCTGCGGTGAGGCGGATCGTGGCAGACATGCTGCTCCTTCTCGCGGGACTCGCGGTGCAGACCTAACTGGCGGCCACCAGCGGGGGAAAACGTGCGCCCGTGATTGTCAGTGTGCAGTCAACAAGCGTCGTTGCCACCCGGCTTCCGGCATCTCACAGCAAAGGACCTGCCAAGTACCCTCTACAAAAGGCGTGTTGAAGGCGATACCGACCAGCTGTCAGGGGCCGGAATCCCGCTCGCAGCCGTCGTACAGCCCCTCCGCCTCTCGGCTGAAGACCGTCTGGCGAAGTCCTCCTGCCCCTGGCGCTCGCGTTCGTCGGTTTCGGCCCGCGCTTGTGCTGCGACGGCCGGCTCTGGCAGTCCTCGCGCAGATCAGGGTGGGACTCTCACGGCCGGCTCCAGTCCTAGGAGTCGACGGACTTCCACCGGCCGTGGGTGAGCTTCTGGCCGCAGCCCGCACACACCGGCCACCGCGTGCACCGGGCATTCCTCGCCCCGGTGCGCGTAGCTCCGGGAGGGCGTCGACATCACCGGCGAGCGCGGCGTGGAAGCCGTGTGGTTCGCCGACACCCGCGGCTCACAGGTCGAGATCGTGCAGAACATCGGCCAGGCACCGCGGCACAACCGCGACGGCAGCTCGAAGACCGCCCACATCATCGTGCCCGTCTTCTCCCAGCCCGGAGAAGACCCCAAGGACATGGTCGCCTCCGCCAGCTTCCGCCTCCTCATAGCCGTATTGCAGGGCCTGCGCTGCCACCACGAACGCCTCGTCGAACAACTCGCCTCCCGCGCTCTGCCCCGCAGCAAGCACGAACGGCAGGTACAGGTGCAGCGTGACGAGGAGGGCCGGATCGTCGCGGCCAGGAGCGAAGGCGACGACCAGGAGCAGGACGTGCAGGCTGCTGCCACGTCGGCACTGCTCCACTTCTCCTCCCCGCACGACGCGGCGATGGTCGCCGCGTTCCTGCGCACCCGGGTCTACCGGCCGGAATCCCTGGTCTGGCTGGAGGGCTACGAGCCCCTGCTCCGCCGGCGCACCGAGACCAGATCACCTGCCTGCACGCCGTCCCCTACGACCACGCCGTCCCCCACGACACGGAAGTCGAAGTCGGCGTCACGATGACTTCACGAACCCGCGGGGAAGATGACCGCCACCGGTCCGGAGTTCGCAATCGAGTGCCGGGGCTGCGCGTGGTTAGGGCCTGGTCGCGAACACCATGCCGATGTCGCCGGCCTGCTGCACCGCGTCCTGCTCGGTGCTGACCGTGAAGCCGTGCGTGAGGAAGACTTCGCAGACCGTGTCGCGGTTCTGTCGCCAACGCTCCACCTCGACGACGGCTTGGCGGACCAGCGGCCAATGCCGTTCCTCGATGCCTCTGAGTACATCGAGTTCGGCGCCCTCCACATCGACCTTGAGCAGGTCGATGTGGTCAATGCCCTGCTCGTCGAGCGCTGATGACAAGGGCCTGACCTTCGCCCGGTGCGTCTCAAGCCGCCGCATCACCCGCAGCTTGCGGCTGACGAGAGGAGTGAGGATGGGAGCGGGTAGGCGGCGCAGGACCGGTCCCAGGCCCCCCTGACGGATCATTTCGACAACGCTGGCGGTGACCCGCCGCCGCTCTGCCTCGATGTTCCCCTGATCCCGCGAGGAGGATGAGAAGATCGTGGCGGCCGGAACGTAGCTGAAATCGAGCTCGTCGTCACGGGACGCCAGGCCGTAAGGGAGCACGGTCAGACGCCCGTTGAAGAATTCACGAGCATTGCGTTCGAGTATCGCATGGAGCGGCGGCACCGGCTCGAAGGCGTAGATCCGCACATCCCCGTCCAACCGCTCGTAGACGGCCGCCGAGAACACACCGATGTTGGCGCCCACGTCGAGTACCGTCGCGCCGGGCATGCACTCGACGCCGCGGGTGAAGTAGCCGCCCACCTCCTCGCGCAGGAAGGACGCTTCCCAATGATTGATACTGTGCAGTTCAATCGCATCCATGGCCATGACAAGTCATTATCAGGGTCGGAGCCAACAATCCAGCCCTCACGCTTCACTTCGGCCCTGCCCCAGCTCCACAGGGTCTGGCATCGGCCCACTTCTCATGACGAGCAACAGTCAAGAGCTGTGGATGAATTGGTCGAGCGCATCCCACCAACCAGGCCAGGAGTGAGGTCCGTGGGCCGTGGATGGTCGGCGCCGCTCGTGCGGTGCCGATGTCGCCGCTGATCTCGGTGTCGGTGCTGTGCAGCCGCATCGCGGGAGCGTCGTCGCTTGCGCTGAAGGACGCCATACCCGGCCGAGCGTGTCCCGGACGAAGCCGGTTGGCCACTGGGCGGGCGTGTAGTCGGCGTTCAGGTCGACGTGATGAACCAGCACCTCGCACAACCGGGAATCGGCGACACGCACGGCGGCACGCTCCTGGCCGCGCGTCCAGCGAACCATCCGGTTCCACGCCTCGGGCGGCATCTTGCGGCACTCCGCGACGAACCGGACGGCGGCACTGCGCAGGTCGGCCACGAGCTCGGCGGTACTACCGCCCGCTCCTGCCTCGATCGCTCCTCCGGAGCGGCCAGACTCGGATAGCTGTCCGCGTTCGAAGCGGGCTCCTGCGCGGACGAGGGCGATGCGGTGGGACGCGTTCACGGCCCGCCACGCCGCTGGGCACACTCGACGAGCTGAAGACCATGGCCAAGGCGGCGGTGCGGGAGCCGGCGCCTCGGATGACCTTGGTCCGCAGGCGGACGGCAGAGAACGTCGACCTGGACGTCCTGCACCATGGTGCGACCCTGTTCGGCGGGATCCGTGCCCCCTTGGCACTCGGGACGTTCCCGCGTGCGTTCACCCACGGCCACGTACTCCGACTCCATGCCGTGCACCGCAGGTTCTTGGCGGCGCTGGCCACGCACACCTCGCTGCTTCCCGCCGCCGACGAGAAGGCATTCACCTATGTCGACTCCACACACAAACGCGTCTACGGCCGCACCAAGCAGGGTGCGGAGTACGGCCGGTTCAAGGGCTTGCGTCCCGCGTTGCCGCCACGACGCATCCCGTCGGCAGCAGCCGCAGTTGTCGCTCGCCCGCCATCGCGCAACGCTTGGCAGCAGCCGGTACCCACCGGAGCAGGCCCGTCAACGGCCGTTCACCATGCCCGGGAGAATCCAGGCTCCGAGCTGCCAAGGCGGGTGAGCGGCCTACCGCTTGCCGGGCCCGGCACATCGTCGGCGCCTCCGTCGGCCAGGGAGCCCGGTCGGGCCCGGCGCGAGCCCGGCCAGGTGATGGCCAATGAGTTCGAGCGAGAGAGTCGTCCCCCCCTACACCGACGGCCCCGCCGCGATCTGGGTGGTGAAGGAGAACCAGGCGGCCACAGGGAAGGTGAGGACCGGACCGTTCTCGGTTTTCCGCACCGCGAACGTTCACCCTCCGGCCGGATTCGGCGTCAACTACCCTCCATTTGAGCTGAGTTGAATTGCCGTCCACAGTGTGGAGCCAGTTGCATTCCAGGCGAAGAGGTCCTCGGTTCGGCGGCGGAAGTCCCCACCACCGTAAACGCGGCGAGGGCCGTCGGCGGGGACGCGGCAACCGCCCTCATCCACACGAACGACGCGTCCCGCGCCGGCTCGCGCCCCGCCCCGCCGGCCTCGTCCTGCGCCGACTCACCCACCTGATAGCTGACCTGGGGCTTCGGTCCCAGTACACGACCGGTGGTCCACCTGAACCGCCGAGGGTCCTCGATGAGGCCGAATACGCCCGTCGCCGCGGCGGCTGCCGCGGCACTCGTCCAGGCATCGGTCCTCCTGGACCCGGACGTCGGGCCCAGGAGGACCAGGAACCTGGCCCGCAGCCGGGACACCTCATCAGCCTTGACGACGTCTTCACTGACCCGGGCGGCCTGATCGCTTTGCGCGGACAACGTGTGCTGACATGCCGCACATGGCGTAATGGGGCGCTCAAGCGGCTTTTCAGGTCATCTTGTGCGAAGGCGGTAAAGGGCGCGGGTGGCGGGAAGGAGGTGGCGAGGCGAGTCATGGCCGAGGAGAGCGTGGACCGGTCCGAGGGGTTCGGCGAGCGGCTGCTCGGCCTGCTGCTGGACCGGGCACGGCTGATGCCGCCGCAGCTGATCGCCCCGTTGATCGCAGAGGAAGTGACCAAGATCGGCGGCCGTGACGTCTCCATCCTGCTCCAGGACTACGCACAGGAGCTGCTGGTACCGCTGCCGGGCAGGAAGCTGCACGTCGGCCAGCCGCAGCCGGTAGCCGACTCCCCCGCCGGCCGGGCCTTCCTGCGCGCGGACCTCGTCGAGGTACCGCAGGACCACGGCGGCGTGCGGATGTATCTGCCGCTGCTGGACGGCAGCGACCAGGTCGGGGTGATGGCCCTGACACTGGATATCGTCCGCGACGACGACCGGCGCCTGCTGCGCCGGCTCGCCGGCCTGGTCGCCGACATGCTCGTCACCAAGAACGCCTACACCGACCTGTTCTTCATGGCCCGGCGCAGGGAGCCGATGAGCGTGTCCGCGGAGATCCAGTGGAGCCTGTTGCCGCCCCTGTCGATGACCGTGCCGCAGGTCGAAGTGGCCGGCGCCCTGGAACCCGCCTACCGCGCCGCCGGCGACAGCTTCGACTACGCCCTCAACGACAGCATCCTGCACGCAGCAGTGATCGACGCCATGGGCCACGGCCTGGACGCCGCCGCGATGGCGACCATCGCCATCGGCGCCTACCGGCATGCCCGGCGCGTGTTCGTCAGCCTGGCCGAGAAGTACACGTTCATGGACGACGCCGTCTCCCGGCAGTTCGGGCCCGACCACTTCGTCACCGCCCAGCTGATGCACCTCAACATCGCCACCGGTGAGCTGGAGCTGGTCAACGCGGGCCACCCCGCGCCACTGCTGATCCGCGATGGCCGGGTCTTGCGACAGTTGGAGAGCGCCACAACGCTGCCCGTCGGCCTGGGCGGTGAACAGCCCCGGATCAGACAACACCTGCTCCAGCCGGGCGACCGGGTGCTGTGCTACACCGACGGCATCATCGAGGAACACGTCGCCGGCGAGGAGCCGTTCGGCGAAGAACGACTCATCCAGTGCGTCAACCGCCTGGCGGAGCAGTCATCAAACGTCCGGGCGGACCTGACCTGGCTCTCTCACACACTGAAGGCGGAACGGGGCGGACGCACCACCGACGACGCCACCCTGTTCATGATCGAGTGGCACGGAGGCGTCGCCGACCACCTCGCACTCCTTGACTGAACAACCTCGCCCTCAACCGAACCCACACCGGAAACGGACAAACACCGTGCCCTCCATGGTCGGTTGGTCGTCGGCCGAGCATGGGGAGTGCGTGGTGGGGATGGATCGTGCCCGATGGGCTATGGGAGATCGCCAGACCTTTGCTGCCGTCGGCGCGAGTACGGCCGCAGGGCGGCGGGGTAGCGAACATCGATGTCGAGGCGGTGTTCGCGGCCATCATCTACGTCCTGGTCAGCGGCTGTGCCTGGCGGGCTCTGCCGCCGTGTTTCGGGGCGTCGACGTCCACGGTGCACCGCCGGTTCCTGATCTGGTTCGGCCTCAGCCAGGACTGGCAGCGGTGGCGAGGGACAGGTGGACGTCGTGGAGGGCAGCGGTGCTGACGACCGCAACCGTCTCGGGGCACAGGCACCTGCAGCATCAGGAAGCCTCGGCGGCCTGGCCCTGCCGGATGCCGTCGAGCAAGCCCTGGTGGTACACCACGCGGTCCGGGACAGCAGCGCGGGGCCAGCGGGTTCGATCGCCCGCTCCCTCGGTGGACGGCTTCGTGGACACCTTGCCTGGTACACCCTTACCGGGAGTCCCGCGCCCGTCCCGGGCGGCGGCCTCACCGGCGTTACGGCACAGGCACCCGCAGCCCCCGCAGCACGACAGACCGACCAGGCCTCCTGCACCAAGGGATTTCGATGATCCGGGCCGGCTCGTTCCCCGGGCGCCTCGCCAAGGCTCCCGCCACGGAGACCGGCCCGACCCCGCCGGGCCACAGCCCGGCCTCACGCGACAGTTCATCAACACTCTCGCCTGCCGACCGCCCCCTGATCCCAGGCCCAGGATCAGCGCGCGAAGGACGCATGGTAGCTCCGCGTCACGGGGCTGAACACCGCCGACTCGGCCCCGTAGCCCGCTCTCGGCTGCTCGCTTCACACCGCCGCCCGGCGGGCTGGGCCGCCAGGCCGCCAGGCCGCCAGGCCGAGCTTGCTCCGCGCAGTGGTCCAGTCGGTGACGTTGACATTCTGCGCGGCCTTCAGAGATCGTTTTCTCCCGATGTTTCATCCCGGAATTGGTGTTTGATCCCGTGGTGCCGGGTCGCGCCAGGAGATGGCGGCTTCGCCGGTGAGGCGGCGGGCCATCAGGTCGGTCATGGCGAGGTGGATCATGACTTCGGAGCGGGCGGGCAGCGTCTCGTAGTCGCGCGCGAGGCGGCGGTGGAACATCAGCCATCCGCAGGTCCGCTCGACGATCCAGCGCTTGGGCCGCGGGGTGAATCCCCTGGTCCCGGGGTGCGTTGGACGATTTCCATGTCGATGCCGAGGGTGGCGGCGCGCTCGACGAGGTGCCGGCGGTAGCCGCCGTCGACCCAGACCTTGCGGCTGGTGGGATGAGCGGCCGCCACCTGGTCGACCAGGTGGGTTCCGGCAGCGGAGCCCTGCACGCTCACGGCCGTGACCAGCACCGCGAGCAGCAGTCCGAGCGTGTCGGTGACGATGCTCCGTTTGCGTCCCACGATCTTTTTCGCCGCATCGGTGCCCTGTCCGGCGGCCGGGACGCTGGTGGAGGTCTTCACGCTCTGGGCGTCGATGACGCACGCGGACGGCTCCGCACCCTTGCCCTCCTGCTGTCGTAACAGCCTGCGCAGTACGCCGGTGAGCTGGGCGAACACGCCGGCCTTCTGCCACTTGGCGAAGTAGCCGTAACACGTCTCCCAGGGCGGGAAGTCGTGCGGCAGGTAGCGCCACTGCACCCCGGGGTCCACGTACAGGATCGCGTTCATGATCTCGCGCAGGTCATGCTCGGGCCGGCGGCCGATGTTCAGCGCACACCGGCGCCGCTCGGCCCGAAAGGCACTGAGCACCGGCTCGACCAACTCCCAGCGGGCATCGGACAGATCACTGGGATACGCATGACGTTCGGCCATGACCCGGACATACCGCCGACCGGCGGCATGCGCCCAGGCGTGAACCGAGAACGGCGGGAGCACCACCACGCGACGGGCGTCGTGGGATGAGACAGGCGCAAGCCACACCTCGCCCCAGCCGTCACCCCATCCGGCGCATGTGCCGCAACCACTCCACCAGACCCGCCGAGACGCCAACCGCCGGTCGAAAAGACCAGGCCAAAGAACGCATCACAGGTGAAAACGACCTCCCAGAAACTGTGCCTGAGGCTTGCATGACAGTGGGATGGTATTTCGGGTGAGCGATCTATGCTGGTCGGGAGCAGCACAGGGGGAGGGGACAGCGGATGGACTGGCTCTGGTGGGTTCTCATCGTCTTTTGGACGGGTGGCTTCGCGTGGGCAGCTGACAACGTCCGCACCGCACTGCGTAATCGGCATGAGCGCAAGTTGCAGTTGCTGGAGGCGGCGAAACAGGAACGCTTGGCCGTCGAAGCAGCGAACAAGCCTCCGGAGCCAGTGTGCGGATGCACGCACCATCTCGCCAAACACGACAAGCAGGGCCAGTGTCACGAGCGCATCGAGGTGCCAGTGGCCTGGGATGAGAACAAGAAGCCGCTGCGTTACGAGGCTGGTCAGTGCAACTGCCAGCAGTACGTGGGACCGCAGCCTCTGTCTCAGGTGTTCGCGGAGGACCTGACAGATCTCGCCTGACCAGGACGGCGAGGTCACCCTCTGTACATGGCACTAGGGACGGTTGATCGGCAGTGCGATGAGGGATTCCCTGGGGCCTCTTCGCTCCCTACGGTGGCCGCACGGGCAGGGACGGGGTGCTCCGGCCGGGGCTGGTCGTGGTCACGGACGACGACGCGGGGCCGCGGTTGTGCCGTGGGTGCGGTGGTCCGCTGATGCCGTCGGCGAAGGCGATGGCCGTGTTCTGTTCGACCGGCTGTCGTTCGCGGCATCGGCGGCGGAGGCCGCTGCCACAAACACGCCTGGCACAAGCGGCGCACTGGGCGGCGCGGGGTGTGAGACCGGGCAACTGGCGGGCATGGAGTCGCTAGAGCGGGCCGGCACGCCCCTACCCGGCCTCCTCGCCCACCGCGGCACGCCTGATCGTGGCGCGGTTCACCAAGGGCCAGTGTCAGCCGCGTCCGGACCGCCCCCGGTGCACCAGTTCCCGTGCGAGCGCCCGCGACGTGGGCTCTCCTCCGCGAGAACTCCGCGACCTGCAAGTCCGCGTCCACACCGAGCACCAGACACCCGAGTGGAGGGCACCACCAACGAGTTCGCCCACGGGACACGGCATGTGCCGCTGCCGCCAGGCAGGCAGACAGACGGACGGACGGGCTGTCCCCACGACATCTTGATAGGCCGGATGCCGCGGCGTTTCCCGTCAGCAGCGCGCAGGGGTCTGCGCGGTTCCGTCCGGCTCGGCGTGCGTCGAGGTCTGCGGGGCCAGGCAGGCGTGGTGCCCTGACTGGCCCCGGCGTGTCAGTTCTCCAGGCGCCAGTGCTGGTTCGCACCGCCCGTGCAACTCCACAGCTGGACTTTCGTACCGTTCGCGGTCCCCTGGCCGTTGGCGTCCAGGCAGAGCCCCGACTGCGCTGCGGTGATCGTTCCGTCGGGATTGACGTCCCATTGCTGGTCCGACTGCCCGGTGCAGTCCCAGATCGCCGCGGGGGTGCCGTTGCCCGCGGACTGGCCGACGCCCAGGCACTTGTTGCCGTAGCCCATCAGCTGCTTCGCGGCGGCGTAGGTCCACCGTTGGTTGGAGCCGCCGTTGCAGTCCCACAGTTGTGCCTGCGTGCCGTTGGCCGTCGTGGAGTTGTTGATGTCGAGGCAGCGCCCCGACTGCCGGCCGACGATCTCCTGGTTGCCGGAGGGCGGCGGCTGGTTCGAGCCGAACTGTGTGAAGAACTGCCACACGGCTGCCGACGTCCAGGTGCGCCAGCCGTCACCGGTGGATCCGTCGATCGGACCGGGGTCGTGGCCCGCTCCGTCGAACGCGGCCCAGACCACGGGGTGTCCGGACTTGCATCCTGAGTAGCTGGTGATGATGTGCGTCAGGCTTCCGTACGCCGGCTCGGGCGGGTTCTGCGCGGTGCAGCCGTTCGCCCGGACGAAGGTGTCGCGCAGTTCCCGTCCCGACGAGATGGGCAGCACGTTGTCCCTGATGCCGTGCAGACCCATGTAGGCGATGGGCTGATTGCCGCCGTCGCACCCACTGAGGTTCGCGCCGGAGTACACCGCGACAGCGCGGAAGGCCGTCGCCCGGGAGCAGGCGAGGGCGTAGGACATCGCACCGCCGTAGCTGAAGCCGGCGGAGAACAACTGCGTGGTGTCGACGCACAGTCCTGCTTCGATCTGGCTGACCATGGCGTCGACGAAGGCGACATCCTGGCCGCCGGGGTTGGCCCAGCCGTTGCCGTTGCCCTGGGGGGCGACGAAGATCGTGCCGTTGTTCGCGTTGTCCGCCAGGCGCCGCAGGCCGTAGTAGGACCAGTTGTACCCGTCCGTTCCGCCCGAGTCGACGTCGTTGGCGGTCCCGCCCCGCCAGTGGAAACCGAAGACCAGCCGATAGGGATGGTTGATGTCGTAGCCGACGGGGACCCGCAGGATGTAACTGCGTGTCTGGCCGCCGCTCTGGATCGTGTGGGTGCCGCTTGTCAGCGTTGGAGCCTTGCCACAGCCGGCGGTCGCCCCGGCGGCGCCGGTGCCGGCCGACGCGGGCGCGCCGAGGCCGCTGCTGGACGAGGTGCCCGCAGCTGACAGGACGAGAAGTATCGCGGCCGCGATGGACATCAAGAGCGGTTTGCGTTTCATGCACTCCTTCTTCCCTGGTCGAGGAATGGGGACGGAGCGTCTGTCGCCGGGAGGTCACACACCGGTGATCGTCCACTCGTTGTTGGTGCTGGAGTTCGGAGTCCACATCACCGCCGTCGAGCCCGCCGCGGTGCTGCCGCTGCCGTCGAGCGCGGTGCCGGTGGCCCGGTTGACGATCCGGTAGCGGTCGCCGCCGAGGCTGCTCAGCGACCACTGCTGGTTGGTGCCGCCGTTCCAGGCCGCCTGCCGGGCGGGGGCACCGTTGGCGGAGTCGCCCCAGCTGTCGGCGGCCATGCCGTTGGTGCGGTTCATGATGCGGCAGTAGCCGTTGCCGAGGTCGATCAGCTGCCATTGCAGGTTGGCGCTGCCGTCGTAGTTCCACTGCTTGAGGTTGGAGCCGGAGGCGACGCCGCCTCCGCTGTCGAGCACCAGTCCACTGGTCACGTTGGCGATCTTCACCCAGGTCGTGGAGCCGCCCGGTGCGCCCAGGACGGGAATCTCACCGGAGAAGGTCAGTTTGACCGTGTACGCCAGGGCGTCGAACGGCGGGTTCGGCGAGGGCATGGCCAGGTGCAGGCCGGAGGCGTCCTGGGTCGGTGCGGGCAGGTCGACGTAGGTGCCGGCGGCGTTGTCGAGCAGTCGGACGCCGGTCAGGCTGCTGAGGTTGATCTGGTTCGAGCTCAGCGTGGTGACGGTCATGGTGCCGCCCTGCCAGCCCAGCGCGGTGACGTAGAGGACCTTGTTGTCCTGGCTTCGGGTGAACCTGATGTCCTGCGGTTTGCCGGCGACCGGTCCGCTGAACGCACCTCCCCCCATCTTGGTGGGGCCCTCGCCGTAACTCGTCCAGGAACGGGTGCCGTAAACCGCCTCTCCGAAGCGGCCGAGCCAGTCGCCCATGCCGAGCAGGATGGACTGCTGTCCGGAGGGGACGCTGCCGTCGGCCATCGGGGCGATGTTCAGCAGCATGGTGCCGCCCTTGCTGACCCGGTCGATCAGTGAGTGGAGCAGTGCCTGGGTGGAGTAGTAGCCGATGCCCGCCGTGTAGCACCAGCTGGAGGAGGAGATGCTGTCGTCGGTCAGCCAGTAGGGGGTGAGCAGTCCTGCCGGGCCGCCGCGCTCGAAGTCGAAGACCTCGCCCTTGTTGTCGAATCCGTCCTTGTAGGTGGCGACGACGTCCTTGTTCCAGGAGACGGCCCGGTTGTAGTAGTCCGCGAGGAACTGGAGCCGGTCCGATTCCTGCACCAGGTTGAGGTCGAAGTCCTGCCAGATCAGGTCCGGTTGGTAGCCGTCGACGACCTCGACCAGCTTGTCGTACCAGAGCTGGTTCTCGGCGGCCGGGCCCTGCTGGCCGAAGAGGACGCGCAGTGTCGGGTCCGACTGGTTCGGCACGTGGTCGTAGTAGCCGTTGAAGTGGTAGGCGTGGTGGAGCGAAGCCATGAACTTCAGCCCCTGCCCGCGGATGGCCTGCGCGTGCAGCCCCACGAGGTCGAGCATGGGACCGCGCCGAGCGGAGTTCCACGGGTTGGAGCGGCTGTTCCACATGGAGAAGCCGTCGTGGTGCTCGGCGACCGGGCCGGCGAACCTCGCGCCCGCGGCCTTGAACAGCTGCGCCCAGGCGTTCGGGTCCCAGTTGCCGCCCCGGGATGCGAGCTTGGGCGCGAACTGCACGTGGTTGCCGGCCTTGTCACGGGCTCCGTCGATGAAGTTGTTGTACGGCCATACCGAGGGGTCGCCGTAGGTGGCGATGTGGTGCTGGTTCTCGGCCGAGCCGCTGATGTACATGTTGCGCGGATACCACTCGTTGCCGAACGCGGGCACGCTGAAGACGCCCCAGTGGTAGTAGATGCCGAATTTGGCGTCCTGGAACCAGGCCGGGGCGGGAGGGTGCTGGTCCACGGAGGACCAGCTCGCGGTGTAGTTCGCCGGGCCGTCGGTCGCGGCGACCCCGGGAGCGAACCGCAGCATGCCGAAGGCCGTGGCCGCGCCGGTCGCCGCCAGCAGCCGGCGTCGGCTGATCGGGAGGAAGGAGGAAGTCATGCGGAGCCTCTCAGCGTCATCCACGGGGTGGGTAATCTCGGCCGTCACCGGATCAGTTGCGCGTCCACTTCTGGTTGCTGCCGCCGCGGCAGGTCCACAGCTCCACAGGGGTGCCGTTGGCCGTCCCCGCGCCAGTGGCGTCCAGGCACGGACCGGACTGGGCGTTGGTGACGGTGCCGTTGGCGTTGAGCGTCCACTGCTGGTTGGGTTGGCCGTTGCAGGTCCAGGTGACGACCTTGGTGCCGGGGCCGGCGCCCTGCCCTGAGGCGTCCAGACACACGCGGCTGCCGCCGGAGGAGACGGTCAGCTCGTGGGAGGCGCTCTGGGACCAGGTCTGGTTCGCTGCGCCGATGCAGTCGGAGATCTGCGTCTGCGTACCCGCCGTCGTGAACCCGCCCGTCGCCTCCAGACATTTCCCCGCGTCCACGGCGATCAGCGCACCCGAGGGGCCACCACCGCATCCCGCCCCGTAGCCGGTGGCGGGGATGGCGGCTTGGACGGCATTCTCGGTGCCGTCGGAGGGGTGGCCCGCGGTCATCGCGCCGGGGGCCGGAGAAGGTGGTGACCAGGCCGCCGCTCGTGCCGTTGCCGTCTTTCAGTGTGAAGTTGCTGGCGCCGTTGTTCTTCAGCCGTGCGCTGACGAAGGGGTAGCGCACACCGGGGTTCTTCGGGTCTTTGTTGGCGCCCGTGTCGGTGTGGTACGTGCCGTTGCCGGTGTCGGTGTGGGAGTCCTCACCGCTGCCGCAGTCGAAGCAGCACCACTGGCTGGTGCAGTTCGACGACGTCAGCATGTAGATGCGCTCGGGCTGGGCGCCGGTGGCCACTCCGCTGGCGTGGTCGAGCCGGTCGCCGAGGCCGGGGGTGACCTTGATCCCGAAGACATGGTGGCCGGCCGCGGTCACCGGCAGGGCCATGGCGTCGGCTTCGACGTCGGATCCGCCCGGTGCGAGGCCCTTCCAGCAGCCGCCCCAGGAGATGGGCAGGTCGTTGTGCCTGGCGGTCTGGTCGTAGATCTTCGTGATCGTGCACGGCGTGCCCGCACAGAACGACACCTGGGACGAGGCGTCGGCGTATCCGCCCGCGCCGAGCACTCCGATGTCGCGGTGACGGTGGTCGGAGGCCCGCTGGATCTGGTAGAGCGGCCCGTTGTACGACGCGAAGAGCGCCCTGGTCGTGGAGTGCGCCGTCACGCACGGCGTACCACCCGCGGCATAGATGTCACAGGGCAGCGACGTGCCGGCCACGGAGGCGTACGCCGGCGCCGTTCGGACCGCGGAGGGCGTGCTGGTTCGCGAGGACGTGGCGAACGCCGGGGTGCCCGACGCGGCCGGGGCCATCAGGAGCACGGCCGGGAATCGCCTTCGTCGGCGAGCGCCTGCTGCTCCGGGTGAGGAGACGTCTTCTGTGGCGGTGTCGCCGCGCGGCGGTACCGAATCCGCCGTTGGCCGAGGGGAGGTGCGAGTCATCCCAGCGTCCACCGCTGGTTGCTGCCGCCGTTGCAGGTCCACAGCTGGGCGAAGGTTCCGTCAGCCGTGGCCCCTCCGGTGACGTCCAGGCACAGGCCGGACTGGACTCCGGTGATCGTGCCGTTGGAGTTGAGCGACCACTGCTGGTTGGGTTGGCCGTTGCACGGCCAGATCTCCACCTTCGTCCCCGGGGTGGCCTGGTTGTCGTAGGCGTCCAGGCACATCTGGCCGCTGCCGGAGTAGACGGTGAGCTGCCCGGAGGCCGTATGCGTCCAGGTCTGGTTCGCGCCGCCGTTGCAGCTCCAGATCTCCACCTGGGTACCCGCGGTCGTGGTGGAGTTCGGTACGTCCAGGCACTTGGCCGCACCCACCGCGTGCAGCTCACCGGTCGCGCTGGTGCCGCCGCCGCTCGTGCCGCCCGAGACCCGGTACATCACCGTGCCGTGCGCCGGTACCGAGGCGCTGATCGTGCCGGAGGTGGTCGAGGACGCGCCCGACCACAGGTCGGTCAGGGTGTAGGTGGACGCCCCGGCCTTCCCGATCGCGGCCGCGGTGGTGGTGATGGTCGCCGTCGAGTCCGTCTCGTTGAACAGCGCCACCGACACGTCTCCGTCCGCCAGCGGCTTGGCCAGCACGTCCAGGCCGCCCGAGGACGCCACCATGGTCCCTTGTTTGCCGAGGGGGTCCTGGTCGACCGCGATCACCCGGGAGTTGGTCAGCGTGGACAAGGTGTCCGCACTGGCCGAGGCTATGTTGGTGCCCGCGATCAGCGGCGCGGCCATCTCCGCCCACAGACTGAACTCGCTGTGGCTCTCGGTCGCCGTCAGCGAGCCGTTGCCGACCTCCAGCATGTCCGGGTCGTTCCAGTGGCCGGGGCCCGCGTAGGAGGCCAGTCCCACGTTGCTGTGGAAGATCGACAGCATGCTGGAGTACGTGGGGGTGATGTCCCCGGTGGTGCGCCAGCTGTTGCCCACGCCCGCACCCCAGGTCCACACGTTCTCCTGGCCCCAGTTGCACAGGCTGAACAGGATCGGCCGGCCGGTGGCCGCCAGGGCGTCCCGCATCGCGGTGTACCGGGTCTGCGCCGGTGCACCGGTGTTGTTGCAGTTGTCGTACTTCAGGTAGTCCACGCCCCACGACGCGAACGACTGCGCGTCCGTGGTCTCGTGCCCCAGGCTGCCCGGGTATCCCGCGCAGGTCGCGGTGCCCGCGTCCTCGTAGATCCCGAGCTTCAGCCCCAGCGAGTGCACGTAGTCCGCGGTGCCCTTGATCCCGTCGGGGAACTTGGCCGGGTCCGGCACCAGGTGGCCGCCGGAGTCGCGGCTGTGGGTCAGCCAGCAGTCGTCGATGTTGACGTACGAGTATCCCGCCGCCTGCATGCCGTTGGTGTGCATCGCCTGAGCGGTGGACTTGATCAGCGACTCGGAGACGTTGCAGCCGTACGCGTTCCAGTCGTTGAAGCCCATCTGCGGGGTCGCCGCGAGCCCGTTGCCGAGCGCTGCGGCGGGATGCGCCGTACCGAGCGAGAGCAGGGGGGCGGCCACCATGAACAGCACGGCCGAGAAGGTGAGTGCCAGGATTCTGCGCAGGGACAGCAGTGAAGGCAGCGGCTGAAGGCGCCTGGCTGCCCCAGTGGTCGTTGGCATAAGTCATCTACTCCTGGGATGAGTGGGAACTGACGGACAATCAGTGATAGCCAGCGGCAGTGCCGTCGGCCTGGAGGTGCCGGCGCTCAGGTTGGCGCCGGCAGGCTTGCAGCGGCCGCGGCCGTTGCCCAGGACGACGGCTTCCTGAGGGGCTCCGAACGGCGTCGAGCGCTCCCGTCGGCGCGCCCGAGAGCCTGCGCAGGGAAGACTCGCGAAACCCGCGTCCGGATACGGCCGCCGTACCGGGCGCGGGCGTTCGTTCCCAGGGCGCGACTACGTCACCTGAGGCTCCAATGCTGGTTGGCGCCGCCGTTGGAGTCCCAGACCTGGACGGGGCTCCCGTTGGCGCCCTGCCCGCTCGCGACTTCCAGCGCCCGGCCGGAAGCGACGTTGGTCAGCGTGTACGAGCCGTCGCCGTTCCGGCTCGCCCGCCAGTGCTGGTTCGCGCCGCCGTTGGCGTCCCAGATCTCCATCCGCGTGCCGTTGCCCGTCCGACCACCCGGCTCGTCCAGGGCCCGCCCGCTGCCGACGTTCGTCAGCGTGTACGAGCCATCACTGTTCTGGCTCGCCCGCCACTGCTGGTTCGCACCGCCGTTGGAGTCCCAGGCCTGCAGGGACGTACCGTTCGCCGTTTCCCCGCCCGCCACGTCCAGCACCCGCCCCGTGGCGACGTCGGTCAGCGAGTACACCGTTCCCGAGACGATGCCACCCGAGCTTCCCGTAGCACCGCCCAGCGCGGACAGGACGGCGTCGTAAGCGGGCTTCTTGTTCCCGTGCGCATCGAACAGCAGCGGGTTCTCCCCCGTCCGCCACGAGTCGCTGTCCCTGATCCCCCACACCGTCATGCCGGTACAGCGGGCGACGTTCATGCACGCCTTGACGGTGTTCGCGTACGCCGTGGGCGACGCCTGCGCGATGTCCAGCTCGGTGATCTGTACGTCGACGCCGAGCGAGGCGAAGTTCGACAACGTGGTCTGGAAGCCGGCGGGCGGTCCGCCGGCGCCGAAGTGTGACTGGAAGCCGACGCAGTCGATGGGCACTCCGCGCGCCTTGAAGTCGCGCACCATGCTGTAGACACCCTGGGTCTTGGCGTCCGACCAGTTCTCGATGTTGTAGTCGTTGTAGCAGAGCTTGGCCGCCGGGTCGGCCGCCCGTGCGGTGCGGAAGGCCTCTTCGATGAAACCGTTGCCCAGCACGTTCTGGAAGACCGAACTGCGGTGCTGGCCACTGCCGCCGTCGGCGAAGGCTTCGTTGACCACGTCCCAGGCGTAGATCTTGCCCTTGTAGTGATTCATCTCGGTGGTGATGTGGTTGTCCATCACGCTGCGCAGGGTGTTCGCGTCGGTGATGGAGCTGACCCAGCCGGGCAGTTGGGAGTGCCAGACCAGCGTGTGGCCACGCATCCGCTGACCGTGCGCGGTGGCGTGGTTGACGATCTGGTCGGCCGGGCCGAAGTTGAAGTTGCCGCGGGACGGTTCGGTGGTGTCCCACTTCATCTCGTTCTCCGGGGTGATCGTGCTGAACTCCCGGTCGAGAATCGTGGAGTACGTCGGGTCGCCGAGCTTTCCGCCAGCCACGGCCGTGCCGAAATAGCGGCCGCTGCCGGCTGCTGCCGCGCCCAGCGTGCCGGAAGCCGCGTGGGCGGCGGGGGCCGCCGTCCCGGCCAGGGCCAGGACCGTGGCGGCTGTCAAACCGGTGGCCGAGGCCAGGACTTTACCCAGACGGGGCCGTTCGTTGAACCAGGACATAAAGGATCATTCTCCTCGTGTGTGGGGGGAGACGCCGATCACGAGACGGGCATTTTGTGGAGTCGGTTCACGAGGTTCAGGAGACCGGCAGAGCGGTCCACCGCTGGTTGGCACTGCCGTTGCAGTCCCACAGAATCAGTTGCGTACCGTCGGTGGCAGACGCACCGGGGTCGTCGAGGCAGCGGCCGGAGACCGGGTTGCGGTAACCGCCGCTGTACGCCTGCCATTGCTGGTTGGTGCCGCCGTTGCAGTCCCAGATCTCGATCTTCGTGCCGTTGGCGGTACCACCGCCCGTGGCGTCGAGGCACTTCCCGAGCGCCCGCAAGGTGCCGTCCGAGCCCGCGGACCACCACTGCGCGTCGGCGCCGTTGCAGGACCAGATCTGCGCGGCGGTCCCATTGGCGCTGTTGCCGCCGTTGACGTCCAGGCACTTCCCCGCGACCCCCGAGTGCACCGGCCCGCCCACGGAGAGCGGCGGCTTGACCCAGCCTGCCGCGTCCGCGGCCTGGACCCCGGCGTTGAAGGCGTCCGCCATCTTGCTGTAGCCGTTGTCGTTGGGGTGCAAGGGGTCGGACAGGTCCGCGGTCGTCAGAGCGCTCATGTCCACCAGGCGCACATGCTTGCCGGCAGCCTGCTCAGCCTGGACGATGCCGGGCAGCTTGGCGTTGAACGCGGGGCGGGTGGCTTCCTCGGTGCTGTTGGTGGAGACGATCAGGGTGCCGACGAGGACGGTCGCGTCAGGGGCGTCGGCCGTGATCTGGTCGATGAGCGCATGGAGCCGTTCGGCGGCGGGCTCGGCCTGGGAGCCGCCGTTCAGATCATTGGTGCCGATCTCCAGGGTGATCACGTTGGGCCGGTACCGGGCCAGCACGGAGTCCGCGATGCCGGCTATCTGGTCGATATGCCAGCCGGAGTGGCCTTCGTTGTCCGGGTCGGACATCGTGCCGTTGCGGCCCGACCCCACGAAGTCCAGGGCATGCCCCTCGGCCGCCAACCGGTTCCACAGGAAGCCCCGGTAGCCGTTCCCGGACGGGCTGCCGACGCCCCATGTGATCGAGTCGCCCAACGGCATCAGCCGCAAGGGGGCTGGCGCGGCGGCCCGCACGGCGGACGGCGGCGCACCGGTGTCGGTGGCAGCCGCGGCGGGCAGTGCGGCGCCCACGCCGAGCGCGGCCGTCAGCGCTGCGGCCAGAGCTACCGAGCACTTCTTCATGTGCGTTCCTCACGAGTGGGGGGAAATAGCGGGGGGTTGAACAAGCTGCCGCTTGCTGCAGCCAGCGGGGAATGACGTTCTGGTTGGTCTCGGCAGCGTCCTTGCCGGGCCACTGGCCGAGCTGCCGACCGGGGTCGCGGCCGCCGCCGTGGACGTGCAGACGCAGGCCGCTGCCCTGGTTCCGGAAGGCCTACGAGCCGTCGGACTGCTGTAGCGGCAGCCACAGACTGTTGGCCGCTCCGCCCGGAGCCTGCTGCACGATGTCGGGGGTGCCGACAGCCGTGGAGCTGCCCGACACGGCAACCACCTGCCCGGAGTTCCGCGCCTGCAACTGCCCGCAACCTCCCGAGGCCGGCACGAACTGGAACTGCACGTTGCTGTGCGGGGACCCGGTGGCCACGTATGAGTTGCCGCCGTTGTACGAGTTGCCCAAGAAGGTGCTGTCGTCGGTGTGGTTGTCGTCGTACATGTAGTTGTCGGAGATCACCGAGCCGGGGCTCGCGGACAGGTTGCAGATGCTGCCGCCGTCGAACATCGCGTTCTTGGTGTCGTAGATCAGGTCGTGCGAGACGGTGTTGTTCTTCAGCGTCGTGGGAGTGCTGTAGACGGGCTGATAGGTGTACGTGCCCCGGTTGACGTAGTCCCGGCTGCCGCCCGGGTCGTTGACGCCCCAGCCCCGGCCGATGTCGATCCCGTCGTAGGGCAGGTGGTCGCACTGGTTGTGGGTGATCGTCGCGTTGGGGACATAGGTGGACAGGACGGCCGGGGTTTCCCTGTAGTCGTCACCCACCCCGCTGACCTTGTTGTTGCTGATGGTGATGTTCTGGTTGGTCATCTGTGGGTTGCCGGGGTGGTGCGCGTCGGGCTGGATCCCGCCGACCTGGATGCCGCTGCCGGCATCGTCGGTGACGGTGTTGCCGTCGGCGCCGAGCCCCGTGCCGGAGGCTGTGGCGACGCCGTCGTTGCCCACGCCCACTCCGGCCCGGCCGAGTGGGGAGAACGTGTCACCGGCCGAGGTGATGCCGGTGGCAGCGGAGACCCGGACGGCTGCGGGCATCTGAGCCCAGTGGTTACGGGTGGCCTCGAACCGTGTGCATCCGGACGTGCAAGTGCTCAGCCGATTGGCGGGCATCGCGTAGGTATCGGTGATGTGCGCGCCGCTCTGCTGGTCCTCATAGCCGTCGGGTCCGCTCGGGCCGAGCCAGGAGGTTCCCGTGAAGCGGATGCCGGTGAAGCCCAGACCGGCCGCCGGTGAGCCATAGCTCCCAGCGATGCCGAGCAGGCTCTGCAGCCGGGGCGGTTCGACGCCGAGGCTGTTCGGGTTCTGCCCCGGCTGGGCCCGGTAGTACAGGTCGCCGGTGGAGGAGTCGAGAGACCGCTGTCCGGCTTGCTGCAGGAACGCGTAGCTGTTCTCCAGGCACATCGTCCTGCCTGCGAACGGCGCGTTGATGGTGTCGTAGCCCCATGAGTCGTTGTTCCACGCGGGCTGCCGCATGGTGATGGTCCTGCCGCTGATCGACTGGACCGGCGCGTAGCGGTCGGCGAAGGAGTTGATGCTCTCGACCTCCATGTGGTTCTGGTCCGAGAGGCCGGCCAGACAGTCGAGGGAGGAGCCGGTGATGGTCGGGCCGGTCCGGGTGAAGGTGAAGCCGGAACGGGGCACCTGGATCGCCGCCCGTGGCGTTTCCTCGTCATTCACGTACAACCGGCGCGTGTTCACGCCGGTGCCGACATGAACCGACCAGGTATTCCTGCTCCGATCATGCACCTGCCAACCCAATGCCTGTTGGGTGCCTGACACGACCGGCTGCAGGCCGGACGCGGCCTGGTGGGTGATGGAATGGCCGTTCTGGCCGCCGTCGCCGGAGCCGGAGGTCAGTGGCTTGGACAGCCGGTACGGGCCACCGGCCAGATGGGGGACGACGTTCGAATCGGCCGGGAGCCGGTGCGCGGGCTGCTTCGCCTGGTCGATGGAGGCGAACTGCTGCTCGGCCGTAGCCTTCCCGCCGGGGGACGCATCGGTCGCCACGTACAGGTCGGAAGCCGCCGCTCGGCGCTCCACCGGCCCCCCGTACCCGACCCCGGCCGCGGCGGGGCTGCCGGCCGGTGGGGCGAGCGGAGCTGCGGGGACGGCCCACAGGCCACGGAGCGCTCTGGCTCTGGACATGCTCATCCTCCGGTGCCGGCGGGTGTTGTCCCGTGGTGTCGAGGCCTGCTGGCGAGCGGTTCGTGACCGGCGGTGAGCCGGCCACGAAACCGGAGCCGTCAGGTCAGGTGAGGTTCCATCGCTGGTTGGATCCGCCGTTGCACGGCCACAGTTCCGCGAGGGCGCCGTTGGCCGTGGAGGCACCGGTGACGTCGAGGCAGAGTCCGGACTGGGTGCCGGTGACGGAGCCGTCGGAGTTCAGTTGCCATTGCTGGTTGGCGCCGCCGTTGCAGGGCCAGGTCTCCACCTTGGTGCCGGCGGACGTCTGGTTGTCGTACGCGTCCAGGCACATTTGGCTGCTGCCGCTGTAGACGGTCAGCTGGTTGGACGACGTGCGGGTCCAGGCCTGGTTGGTGCCGCCGCTGCAGTCCCAGATCTGCAGCTGTGTGCCGGCCGTGGTGGACGAGTTCGGCACGTCCAGGCACTTACCAGCGCCCACCGCGTGCAGCGCGCCGGTGCTCGTCCCGCCTCCGGAAGACGAACTGCTGTATCCGGCCGCGGTGATGTTGGCCTGGACGGCGTTCTCGGTCGCGTCCGACGGGTAGCCGGAGGTCATCACCCCTTCGTAGAAGGTGCCTTGGGCGCCCTTGCTGTTGTCGCCGCCGGTGCCCAGGATGATGGCCCCCTGCTTGCGCATCGGGTTGTAGCCCGAGACGTTGGGACGGGGCCCGTCGTAGAAGGTGGACAGCCCCCCGGACTGCGCGTTGCCGCCACGGATCGCCCAGTGGTTCGCCCCGCCCTTGACGATGGCGGTCGTGTACCGGTAGTTGATGGTCGGATCGCCCGCGTTGTAGTGCTGGTCGACTCCGGAGAACAGCCCGTTCTCCAGGTCGGCCATGATCCACGGACCGTTGCCCGAACCGTAGCCCCAGACCCTGATATTGCCGAAGTAGATGGCCTCCATGGTGCCGTTGCCGTCATCGTTGCTGTTCGTCTCGGCGTTGCCGTAGTCGAAGCAGCAGCCGCCGTTGTAGTGCGTGCCGTCGAAGATCGCGTACATGCCCTCGGGGCTGTCCCCGGTGGCGATGCCGTTGGTGTGGTTGTTCCGATAACCGGTGCCGGGTGCCACGAAGACGCCGTAGGCCTTGTGCCCGCCCATCGTGGTGGGCGCGGCGGTCGCGTTCGCGAGGTTGTCGGGTCCGCCCGCAGCGCCGCCCGCGGGCGCCTGGGTGAGGTTGTTGCCACGGCCGGACTGGTCGTAGACGATCGTGATCAGGCACGTCGTCCCCGAGCAGAACGAGTCCTGGGCAGCGGCGTCGGCATACCCACCCGCGCCCAGGACACCGATGTCCCGGGTGGTGTTGTCCGAGCCGCGCCGGACCTGGTAAAGCGGCCCGTCGTACGAGGCGTACAGCGCTCGCGTCGTGCTGTGCGCCGCCACACAGGGCGTTCCGCCCGCCGCGTAGATGTCGCACGGCCCGGAGGCGGCGGCCCGCGCTGTGCCGGCCGCGGCCGTGGCGCCGATCAGAGTACCGGCGACGAGCGCGGCCGCGGCCCCCACCCGGACGACCATGGTCCGCCGAGAGTGCCGAGAGCGGGGCGAGCTTGCCGGCGGAGGGACGTGTGCCTGTTCCGGCACGCTTTCCGGCCTGCCACGGCGTCGTACCGCCGCGAGTAACAACCGGACGCCACCGCGGCCGGACAGCAGCTGGCGTCTTGCACGTACGGTGCCCATCTGATCTCCCCACCATGCCGACGCAACCCGGTCGGGTTTGGTGTTGGTGGCGTCGGCGAATCCGGAAGCGCTTGAATGTGCTGTCTTTGCAGCGAGATTGCAGAGAGGTTTCGGGGGGAGACGTTGCTCCCGATTTCGCGGCACTGTCAAGGGTCTTGGAGCCCCTGTCGCAAACCTTGTCGCGGAATCGATTCGACGGCTGGATTCCAGCGGGTCAGGGCCGACCGACGCGTCCACGCGCGCCCCGCATCGTGGCCGGCAGGTGGTGGCGTGTCCGCCGGCCGCGCGGACCGGCAGGGCGGGCGGGTATGGCCGCCGACTGGTCCCGGACCACCCGGATGACCTGCCATGCCGCCGGTGAACAGGAGCGCAGCCAACAAACTCGGATGCCGGTCCACCGGTTGCCGAGTGCACCGGCCGAGCGGCGGGGCGTCGCCCCCGCGTCGGCATCTGCCTTCGTCTCGCGGCACGCCATTGACCCAGCACACCTCCGGTCGTAACCTCCTCCGTCGAAGCGCTTGCGTGGAACCGGTTCGCGCCGCACCTTGCGTAAGGCGTGAACCGATTGGCCACCGGACGGTTCCCTGCCCGACGTCATTCCCCGTGGGCACATGGCGCTCAGACACTCTTCGCCCACCTGTGCCTTCATGATGCCCAGACGCTTGTGAGGCACCGTGGGGGCCGAGGCGCTCGTTCAGCACCGCTTGAGACCAGTCCGTCGAGTGACTGTCACGCCTTACACCGGTTCACCGCCGCGAACTCATCCCCCTTGCGCCGCACGGCCGCGGGGAAGCGGCGCCCGAACCCGAAGAAGACGCGATGAGACGAGTTCTCGCCGCCGGCGCCACTGACGACCGGACCGACGGCGACGATCACGCTGACGGCACCCCCGCGGGGGAGGTGGCCACGCCGTCGGTGGCTCGATCGACGAGGGGCGCCACGACGACGCCTCCGTCATCCGGACGGACCTTTGACGCGGTCCCGTGCGGCGGCGGCCTCATCGGCTCTGTCGTCGGCGGATCGACCAGCCGCCACCGGTCACCACCGTCCTGAAGATCAGCAACAAGGTTGCTGATGCCGAGCAGCACACATTCATCCGGGGGTCCGCGAAGACCCCGCCCGCCCGGAGACGATCCGGCTGACGGGCACGGCCCGTCAGGGGTTGCGGCCGCGTTCGTGGCCGTCGCGGAGCTGCTCGCGACCATGCTCGCGCCCCTGCAACCGGCGTCGGCCGCAGGCCCCCTACCAGCGCGGCCCCGATCCCTCCGTGGCAGGCGTCGCCGCCCCCAGCGGTCCCTCCACCACCGCGTCGGTCAGCGTGTCTCCCGGCAACGGATTCAACGGCGGCAGGGCGTCGTTCGGCTTCGTCGTGATCCGCGACGAGACCCCACAGCCGCACCGATGACGACACTGCCGGCGGCACCCAGCTGCCGGCAGCGTTGGACTACCAGATGCGGCACCGGGATGAAGATTCCTGATCCCCTGGCTCAAAACCTTCGTCGACAACGACACCCTCTACACCCAATTCCTCTGCCCGACGTCACCGGCATCTCGATCCATCGCGCAAGTGCCCGTACGCGCCGTCGACCGCCACACCGGCCAGTGGGACGGTGTGCTGCGTGCGGGGGGGGTGCGGGCAAGTGCCGCGACTTCACGGGCAGTTCCACGACGGCGGGTACGCAGACACGCATCCGTGACTGCACCGGCGCAGCGAACCAGACCTGGCCACAGAGCGCCTCCCGCCAACTCACCGTCTACTCCAGCAGCAGCCCGTTGTGCCTGGACGCCTCCGACTGGCGCGCCAGCCCCAGCACCAAGGTCATCACCTGGTCCTGCAACGGCCAGACCAACAAGCAATGGATGCGCGGATGATCACCGCACCGGCGCGTCTGCGGTGCGAGTGGGCGGGCTGCGGCTGGTCGAAGAGCCGACAGCGACCTATGGCGCCCTACGGGTATGTGCTTGAGGAGCCGTATGAACACCGGGGAGATCGCTCGGCGCGCCGGCGTGGCTTGGGGCGCCTCATCGGGCCGGCCATCACGAATCGCCCGGTAGACGGAAGGTGCCGCGCGGCCCGCACCATCAAGGTATCCGCCGTCCTGTGGGACCACGACTTCGTCCACGACCACGCACTCCGCGACCGCCTCCCCACACAACGGCTTCGTGTCGAAGTCGGGCTCGTCAAGGACCGTAGGGCTCACCACGAAGGCGGCCGGACCCACCCGTTCAGATGATCAACTACGGCGCTCCGCCGTCAGGAGCTGGAGCGGGTGACCAGGCGGGTGGGCAGGATCAGCGGGGTGGGTTCCTGTCCGTTGACGAGCGCGACGAGCATGCGCGCCGTCTCCCGTCCGAGAGCCCTTACGGGCTGGTGGACGGTGGTGAGCGGCGGATCGGCGACCTGGGCGACGGCCAGGTCGTCGAAGCCGACCACCGCGACGTCGTCGGGGACCAGCCGGCCGGCCTCGCGCAAGGTGCGCAGCGCTCCCGCCCCCATGTTGTCGTTGGCGGCGAACACCCCGTCCATGTCGGGGTGTTGGGACAGCAACGCGGCCGTGGCGGCGGCTCCGCTGGGCTCGGTGAAGTCCCCCTCACGCGGTGGGTACGGTTTGAGTCCGGCCGCCAGCATCGCGTCCCGGTAGCCGCGGTACCGGGCACGCCCCGCCTCGGTGTCCAGCCGCCCGCAGATGACCGCCACGCGGGTCCGGCCACGCGCGATCAGGTGCTCGGTCGCCTCGCGCGCCCCGCCGGCGTTGTCGACGTCGACGTACCACCGGGGAGCCGGACCGACCGGGCGTCCGCCGAACACGACGGGCATCTCCGCCTCCTCGGCCGTCCGGGCCAGCGGGTCCCCGTCGCGCAGCGCCATCAGCATGACGCCGTCGGCGCCCCGGGACCGCAGGAGTTCCTCCACCCGCTTGCGGCCCCGGTCGGAGGCCGCCAGGCACAGCATCAGGTGCAGGTCGGCCTCCTCCAGCGCGGCCGACGCTCCCACGATCACCTGTGCGAAGAACGGGTCCGCGAAGATGGACGGATCCTCTCCCGCGACGACCAGGGCCGCCGCTCCCGTCCGACGGGTCGCCAGCGCGCGGGCGGTCGGATTGCGTACGTAACCGAGCTGCCGGACGGCCCGTTCGACCGCCTCGCGTTTGGCGCGGCTGACATGCGGGGCGTTGTTGAGGACGCGGGAGGCCACCGAGCGGGAGACACCGGCGAGTTCGGCCACCTCGTCCATCGTCGACTGCCTGCGTGGCGTGTTTCCTGCCATGACCCGTGAGCCCCTCCCCCGTCGGCCGCGCTGTTGGCAGCGCTTCCAGTTCCGAGACGGTAGAGCCTTCTTTCCGCCATGTGAAGGGAGGGACGGCCGACGTTCTTGACAGGTCGAGCGGCGGGCCACACGATACCGGCCACAGCCCACGGTTCTCGAAGTCCCTGGGATCGCTTCCAGTTTGGGAGCGCTCCCATGATTTCACCCCGCACTTCCTCAGCGCGCCGCACGCTCCGAACGAGAGCATGCGGCGCATCCCCGCCCGGAAACGAGGTACAGCCATGCGCCGCAGACTCCGCGCCCTCGTAACGGCGTTCTTCGCTTTGCCGCTGGCGCTCGTTGCCGCACCGTCCGCCCATGCCGCCGACCCGACCACCATGACCAGCGGGTTCTATGTGGACCCCGACTCCAGCGCGAAACGGTGGGTCGCCGCCAACCCCGGCGACGGCCGGGCGTCCGCGATCAACGCCTTCATCGCCAACACTCCGATGGCCCTGTGGTTCGGCTCCTGGAGCGGCACCATCGGCACTGCCACGGGCGCCTACGCGGGCGCGGCGGCCTCCCAACGCAAGCTGCCCCTCCTCGTCGCGTACAACATCTACCACCGCGACTACTGCGGCGGGCACTCCGCCGGCGGAGCCGCCTCGCCGTCCGCCTACGCGAGCTGGATCGCCCAGTTCGCCGGCGGGATCGCCAGCCGCCCGGCCATCGTCCTCTTGGAACCGGACTCCCTCGCCGACTACGGCTGCATGACCCAGGCTCAGATCGACGAACGCGAAGGCATGATCACCGGCGCCCTCACCCAGTTCAACCGCCAAGCACCCAACGCCTGGGTCTACTTGGACGCCGGCAACCCGGCCTGGGCGAGCCCGGCTACGACGGCCCGGCGCCTCCACGAAGCCGGCCTTCGACAGGCCCACGGCTTCTCGCTCAACATCTCCAATTACTACACCACGGCCGAGAACATCGCCTACGGCAACGCCGTCAACAGCGAACTGAGCGCCCGCTACGGCTACACCAAGCCGTTCGTCGTGGACACCAGCCGCAACGGTCACGGCTCCGACGGCCAGTGGTGCAACCCCTCGGGCCGCCGCATCGGCAGCCCTACCCAGACGGGCGGAGGCGCGGAGATGCTCCTGTGGATCAAGAACCCGGGCGAGTCCGACGGCGACTGCGGCGTCGGAGCCGGCTCCTCGGCCGGACAGTTCCTCCCCGAGGTCGCCTACAAGATGATCTACGGCTACTGATCCCGGATCCCCGTCTGGCCGACCTGGCGCGTTCCTGCCCCGCCACCGGGCCACGGGCACCGTCCGCCACAGCGCCGCCGGGTCCACCGCTCGCCGTCTTCCAGCCTCCCCTCGTCCATCCACCGCCCAGGAGCAGTCATGAAACCACGCAGCCTACGGCGCCGCGCGGCCGCCGTCATCGCGGCGCTCGCCGTCTGCACCGCCCTCACCGCGACGCAGGCTCAGGCCACGCCCACGCCCACGCCCACGCCCACACCCACGCCCACGCCCACGCCCACGCCCACGCCGGACGTGATCACCCCGGCCACGAAGTTCTATGTGGACCCGCACAGTAAGGCGGCGAAACAGGCCCTCGTCGACCTCGGGAACGGCGACATCGAGGACGCCACGAACATGGCCAGACTCGCGAGCTGGCCGCAGGCCGAATGGTTCACCCAGGGCACGCCCGACGAGGTGCGCGCCACGGTACACACGCTCGTCCGCCGGGCCCGGGCCGTCGGCCGGACCCCCGTGCTGGTCGCCTACGACATACCCGGCCGGGACTGCTCGCAGTACTCCAGCGGCGGAGCCGCGTCCTCTGCCGCCTACCGCCAATGGATCGACGCCTTCGCCGCCGGAATCGGCGGCGACAGAGCCGTGGTCGTAGTGGAACCCGACGGCCTCGCCAACCTCCCCAAGGACTGCGGGCCCGCCACGGACCCGACCGGCGAACTCACCGCCGCCCGCATCGGCGACCTCCGATACGCCGTCAAAACCCTGAAGGCGAGGCCCCGCACCGCGGTCTACGTGGACGCCGGCAACGTCCAGTGGCGGTCCGTGGGCGACATCGCCCAGCGGCTGCTCGACGCCGGCGTCCAGTACGGCGACGGTTTCGCCCTGAACGTGTCCAACAACCACCCCACCGACCACAACGCCCGATACGGCACCTGGATCGCCAAGTGCGTCTGGTACGCCACCGAAGGCCCCGAGCAGGCACGCGGCCACACCGACTGGTGCGCAAGCCAGTACTACTCGTCCGCCGCCCCCAACGACGGCGCCCCCGGCGACGCCGTCTCCCCCACAGACCCCGGCACCTGGCGGTGGACCGATGCCTGGTTCGACCAGAACGCAGGCACCGCGCCGGCCGGCGAACTGCGCCACTTCGTGATCGACACCAGCCGCAACGGCCTGGGCGCCTGGACCCCTCCGCCGGGCAAGTACAGCGGGGACCCGGAGGCCTGGTGCAACGCGCCCGGCCGCGGTCTCGGCCCACGCCCCACCGCCCACACGGGTGTCCCACTCGTCGACGCCTACCTGTGGATCAAGACCCCCGGTGAATCCGACGGCAGCTGCACACGCAACACCGGCGGCACGATCGATCCCGAATACGGCATCGTCGACCCACCCGCCGGCACGTGGTGGCCCGACCAGGCCCACGCGCTGGCCCACAACGCGGTACCACGCCTGACATTCGACCGCTGAGCCCTGTCGTTCACCTCCGTACGCGTCCGGCCACCGAGCCCGCTTCGTCTCCAAGTCGCCGATCACCGAGCCAGTGTGGGTGGGATTCGGTTGCTCGTGCTGGTCGCGTACGGGATCGCAGCGGGGGGGCGGGGCAGGCTGCCGAGGTGGGGGCGCAGCGGCGGGCGGTGCCCACCGAGCGACGGCGCGAACCGAAACGGGAGGTGTGGAAATCGGTCGGCTACGTTTGCGCTTCCTGCGGCCACTGAGCAGTGCACCATCGGCTCGATCCCCGAACGGACTGACATGAAGACAGAGACCACGACGGCGAGGCGAGCAGCGCGACAGCACCGCGCAGACACAGGCTCATGCTGGGCACCGCCGTCACGCTGACCGCCACGGGAGTTCTGGCTGCTCTGGTCCTGGCGCTGCTCCCCGGCCGCAGGGCCGACGCCGGGACCGCCGCCACCGCCCAGGCGATCACGACCTCGCCCAAGGCCGGCATCCCGACCGCGCCGGCGATCTCGCGGCATGCCGCGTGCGGCGTCCGCACGGACGCGGGGGGGGACGCACGCGGCCGAACGCCGGGCGTCAAGCGGAGGGCGCCGAGGCCGGTGCGTACTCGAACCAGTCGAAGGCGACCGCGCCCTCGGTGGCGTACATGCCGATAACGCGGCCGGTGAATCCGCAGGCGACCTCGGTGGACAGGTAGCGCCCGTCCAGTTCGACGAGTGGCTGGGCGTCCGAGGCGTCAGGATCGCCGAGCCAGAAGGCGACGGTGTCAGGGCCGGTGGTCCCGCCATCGGTGAGTTCGGGCGACGCGGGCACGAGGTCGCACGTCCGGATCGCGACGGTGAGGGTCAGCGGCCCGGACGGGACCGGTCGGCCGGCCATTGTCTGGCGCAGCGGACCGATCCGGGCGACGACTCTGGCCTCTCCGTTCCCGACCTCCAGTTCGTAGTGGTGGGCTTCGTCCAGGCGCACGCAGAGGCCGCCGCGTCCCGTACCCGGGTCGATCGCTGCGGTGACGCGGCAGTCGTGGTGTTGCTGGCGGCGGCCGACGAAGGTGTACCCGGGGCGGTCGAGGGTGGCGCCAGTGGCGTTGAGGGCCAGCCAGCCAGGGCGCTCGGTGAGCGACCAGGAGCCCTCCGGGCGGGTGAACGGCGAGACCCACTGCGGCGCGAGGGCGGACTCGTCGAAGTCGTCGCGGGCGGGCAGGTCCGGAACGGGGTGCCAGGCACCACCCGGGGCCACGTGTCTCTCGGGAACGGGCGCGACGACGGGCCAGTCGTCCTCGTCCCACTCCACGGGGGTCAGGAACGTCTCGCGGCCGAGCACGTGCACGTCGGGCGTGAAGCCGCGGGGCCGGACACCGAGCAGCACCATCCACCAACTGCCGTCGGGAGCCTCCACCAGGTCGGCGTGGCCGGTGTTCTGGATGGAGCGGCCGGTACCGCTGTGGGACAGCAGGGGGTTCGCGGGTGCGCCTTCCCAGGGTCCGCGCGGCGAGCGGCCGCGGGCGACGGACACGCTGTGGCCGCGTTCGGTGCCGCCTTCCGCGATCAGCAGGTACCACCAGTCGCCGATGTGGTAGAGGTGCGGCGCCTCGGGGTACTTCAGACCGCTGCCCGACCATGTGGCAAAAGACCCCTCCAGCACCTCCCCCTTGACCGGGTCGATCCTGGCCATGTTGATACCGCCTTCGGGCCCGGAGAAGGCGCACCAGCAGGTGCCGTCCTCTTCCCACGCCAGATCGGGGTCGATCCCGTGCAGGTCGATCCACACCGGGTCGCTCCACGGCCCCTCGGGCCGCTCGGCCGAGACGACGAAGTTGCCACCGCCGTCGATATTGGTGTTGATGACCCAGAAACGGCCGTCGTGGTGGCGGATCGTGGGGGCGTAGAGGCCGCCGGACGCCTTGGCTCCGGGGAGAGGCAGCGGCAGTTGCTCGGGCCGGTCGAGCACGTTGCCGATCTGCTTCCAGTGCACCAGGTCCTTGCTGTGGAAGAGGGGCAGCCCGGGGAAGTACTCGAAGCTGGAGCACACCAGGTAGTAGTCGTCACCGACCCGGCACACGCTTGGATCGGGGTGGAACCCGCTGATCACAGGATTGTCGTACGTACGCACAGAATGTGTTCCTTTCGGGCACGACCGGGGCCTGCGGGGTGTTGATGATCGTGTTGAGCTTGGACTGGTAGTCGGCGCCGGGGATGGTGTCCAGCACCGCCTTGACCTTCGAGGTCTTGTTGAACGTATCGACGATCTGCTTCTCGGCCTTGCTCGCGGCGTCCCCGTAGACGAGGACGTGGATCGTCCCGGAGTGGGGACCCCCACTGGACCCGCACGCGGCGGTCAGACCGAGCACCAGCGCGGTCGTTGCCGCGACCGCGGCGAATCTGTTCCGGGTCGCACCGCTGCGAACGGTCATACGAGGAGAACCCATTGGATTGCCACTCCGCCGATAATTTCGAAGCGATTGCCGAATGATGCGGGAAACCTAGGCGCAACGTCGACCTCCGTCAAGGCTCTGGAGGATCTCGATTCGGACGTACTGGCCGATGCCCTGAGCAGCTGATATCCGTCGCATCCAACCGCAGCGGCTTCGCACTTCGTACTTCGCACACCAGGGCAGAGCAGGAGGCTCGTGACCAGAGGGGCGACACTCGCCGAAATCACACGTGAGGCGGGGGTGTCCACACCGACTGTTTCGAAAGTCGTCAACGGCCGCGCGGACGTCGCGCCCGCCACCCGGGAGCGGGTGGAAGAGCTGCTGCGTCAGTACGGCTACCAGCGGCGACGCAGCAAC
Source organism: Streptomyces sp. NPDC025793 (assembly GCF_055558375.1). Lineage (NCBI taxonomy): Bacteria > Bacillati > Actinomycetota > Actinomycetes > Kitasatosporales > Streptomycetaceae > Streptomyces > Streptomyces sp. NPDC025793. Next base: position 37,945 of record NZ_JBVHMR010000050.1, read on the forward strand.
AGCGCCCCGTCCAGCCCATTGCTGGAGCTGGTGTTCCACGAGTTCGAGAGTGCCCTGGGCGATGGAGGTCATCCGCGGGGTCGAGAACGTGGTCCGCGACGAGGGAACGAGCGTCGTCCTGTCGGAATCCTCGGGTCGGCTCAGCCTCGGGCAGCCCCGGATGGACGGGTGCTCGCCCGCCGCCCCACCGGCGTGGTCCTGGTGCCGTCCGGGCTCGACAAGACCCAACAGGCCCAACTGACCGGCCGAGACATCCCGTTCGTGGTGATGGACCCCGCCGGGGACCCCGGTCAGGACATGCCGGCGGTCGGGACGGCCAACTGGAACGGCGGCCTCGCCGCCACCCGCCGCCTCCTCGACCTCGGCCACCGGCGGATCGCCGTCATTGCCGGACCGCTCCGGATGATGTGCAGCCACGCCCGGATTGACGGCTGTCGGGCCGCGCTGGAGACGGCCGGCGTCGCCTTCGATCCCTCACCGATCCGCGAGGGCAACTTCCACCACGAAACCGGCTACTGGGTGGGCCTGGAGCTGCTGCGCCTCACGGACCGGCCCACCGCGATCTTCACCAGCAACGACCTTCAGGCGCTCGGACTCTACAAGGCCGCACGGGAGTTGAGCCTACGCATCCCGGAGGATCTCAGCGTCGTCGGCTTCGACGACCTGCCCATCGCCCGCTGGGTCGGCCCGCCCCTGACCACCGTCCGCCAGCCGCTGACCGAGATGGCCGAGGTCGCCGCGCGCATAGTGATCGACCTCGCCCGCGGCAACCCACCGTCCGCGCTGCGCGTGGACCTGGCCACCAGCCTGGTCGAGCGCAGCAGCACAGCCCCAGCCCCGACCACCATTGAGTCGCCGGCACCTTCGAAATTTCGAAAGCCCGTGACACATCACTCCGGCCGCGTACCGCAGAAGGCCCCAGGTCCGGCCTGGGTGGCCCTGCCGGTCGCCACAAGCACGCACCCGGGCAGTGGCACGGCCGAGATCCGAGTACCGGTCGGCGATGGGGCCATGGCCGCCAGTGCCCCGCCCAGCGACCGCACGGACCGCTTGCAGGGTATGTAAAGCATGCGGGCTGCCCGTAGACGGACAGGTATCGACGGCAGGCTGCAGTCTCCCCCGCACCACGCGGGCGCGGGGAGGTCGGCTACCCGGCAGCCTGCCCCAGCCGGCCGGACCGGGAGTCGCAGAATCGTGCCGTACAGGGCTCGGTGGCCACCGGACAGGGCGGGGCGGCGGCCGGCGAGGCCGTGGTCGAGGTCCTTGCCGAGCACCTCGCACAGCGGTGCCAGGACATCGGCCGCGTCCGCGTCGGACCAGTGGGCCGGCACGGCTTCGAACATCAGCTGCCCGCGCACGTGCGTGGCTGCGGCAGGCCGTCAACGGCCTGCCGCAGCGCGGACCGGCCGCGCGCAGCCAGGCCCGGACGGCCGGAGCAACGGAGGTCGGTCAGTGCCGCCCCGTCAGCGTGCGGGGAAGGCGAATGTGTAGCCCTGTTTGCTGAGCCATGGGAGCAATTGGCGCAGGGCAGCCACGGTTTGGCTGCGGTCACCGCCACCGTCGTGCATGAGGATGATGCCGCCGGGACGCAGTTCCCGTTTCGCGGTGGCGAGGATCGAGCCAGTGCCGGGGCGCGCCCAGTCCCGGGGGTCGACGGTCCAGCCGAGCGGGCGCAGACCGGCGTGCACGGCTATCTGGCGGTTTTCGGGGCTGAAGTCGCCGCCGGGGGCGCGGAACCATGTGACCTGGGTGTTTGGCCCCCCAGCCTTTATGATCATGTTCTTGGCCGCGGTGATCTCGTAGACCTGCTTCGCGTGCGGGAGGGTGCGCATCGGCTGGGGGTGATGCACGGTGTGGTCGCACAGCCTGTGGCCGTCGGCGATGATGCGCTTGACCATGGCAGGGTTTGCAGCGGCCCGTGTGCCGATCTGGCAGAAGGTCGCCTTGACATGGTATTGCGCAAGCAGGTCCAGGATCTGACCGGTGGCCGGGCCCGGGCCGTCGTCAAAGGTGAGTGCCACGGTACGGCCGTCGGTCGCCGTGCGGTAGGCGATCGAGGAGCTTGGGGCGTGCGCCTGGGCGGCCGGCGCGCCGGCGCCGGATGCGGCGCTCGCGCTCGTACCCATGCCGGCCAGGGCGAGAGAGAGGACAACCGTGCAGCCGACAGCCGCGCGGCGCAACAGGGGTCGGACAGAGTTCGGGTTCCGCATGCGGTACTACTCCTGGCATCGTCGGCCATTCCGGGATGGCGATGTCGGGTCCCCACGACGATGACCGAATGTCCGACCGATATAAAGAGATCGAGGACATTTGCGCCTTTTGTCACAGATCATACTTTTTGTGAGCCGACTCACAATTCATTCTTCGCATTGGGATCCCTTTCCTCGGCCTTGACTCTTCCATTTCTGTCTGGCCCTCATCCACTCATTCCGCTCGGCACGCCTTCGGAGCCAGGCCAGCCGAGGAGGTGCCACCGGCGCCGCCCGGGCTGGCCGAGGATGGTGCATCGGTGCCGGAATCAGGGGCTGCGAGAGCGGTGAGGACGATCATCCAAGCGACGTCAGCCAGCCGCTTGATCAGGCGCGATCCGGCGGACGTCACCCTCACGGAAAGCGAAGGCGGCAGATGTTGTCGGCACGGACATCTGCGGCGTCAACAGTGAGGTCGGACTCCACCGGCTCGCCCGCGAGCAGCGTCCTCTCCCCCGGCCCTGAACCGCTGACCGGCACGCGACGGCGTCGAGCCCCTTGCCGTCCAGCACGACGCCGGCCCACACTCCGCTGAGGGTCGAACCACTTCACCACTCCCACAGGCACCTCACCACCCCCGCATGGTGGCCGCTGGTGATCGCAGAGCCTGCGCCAGCGCAAAACCAGCACCCAAGGGCGCTTCACCCGGCGCGCGGGACACAGCCCCGGCACGCCTCCAGCCGCCAACACCCGGGCCCAGTTCAGGGGCGGCGTGTCCGTCGGGGGCCTATGCCCAGCGCCGCAGGTCCCGCGTCAGCTCAGCGAACCGCCGCGCGCGAAGGGAACCCTGAACATCAGGCGGAGTCCGAGCCCGACGACGGTGTCGGCGACACCGTAGGTGACGCGGTACACCATCGCTCGGGCGGCCAGGGCCATCCACGGCCATGTCGTCACGGCCCGCGACACCGGGCCGAGGACCGTCACGGACCACACCGGCATCACGGCGCGGCCACGAACGGCCCTCCTGCGGGGCATCGGCCGGCACCGGGAGCAAGGGGCCGTCCGCGACCGCGGATCCGTCGTGGCGAGCGCAGGGGCTCGGATCCCGGGGTGGGCGGTGAGTTGAGGAGCGGACGCGCCACGCGGCATCCGATGACCTATTTGAGTCCGACGACCGTCTTGAGCAGGTCCTCACAGGTGAACCCGGGATACCAGGAGTCGTCGTGATTGAGTATGCGGTCGACGAAAGGGGTGTCGTCGGCGACGTCGCGAGTGGGCTCGTACTGGCAGAACTCCCGATCCACGATGTGTTTGGAATCGGCGGTCAGCAGAACTCCGCTGGAGGACAGGATGGTCTGCGAAGTGCCGTTGTCGTCCAGGACGTAGCCGACGAAGGTGTAGTGACCGTCGTGCTCGGCATTCAGATGCGGGAATTTCGCGTTCTGGTCGATGCCCTCCTGCGCGACCAGAGCCGGGGCGCCATCGAGAGTGATCACTTGGGCGGGCAGCCACATGCGGTCGTCGGACTGCTTGACCAATGACCACGTCATCAGGACGGCCACCGGGAGAAGGGTGTACGTCGCCACTCCCCACAGACGCCAATGGCTGCGGGCGGGCGCACCCGTCGTCCGAGCCAGATCCGGGTCGCCGGCGTCATCCGTGGCGCCGCCCGTCGTGCCCACCGCCGTTCCGTCCCGGCTCGGTCGCCGGGACGCGGACCGGCGACGCCAGGCACGGACAGCCAGCGCACGGCCGACATACAGCACGGCAAGCCAGGCGTAGATCCTGCAGAGGTCGACGGGCTGCCAGGTCCATTTGTTGTCGGCGTCGTAGAACTCTTCCAGGTAGGCGGTACTGATGAACGCCGCGAAGGTTCCTGCCAGCAGCCAGAGGGCCGGGCGGCGGTGGTCCCAGATGACGCGGCGAAGCCAGGAGCGGGGAGGGGATTGGGGGCGTTCGAGGAGGAGGCGCACCAGGAGGAACGCCGTCACCGCCCCGCCGATCACACCGATGAAGCGGATGAAGGTGTCCAGCACCAGGGCGCTCACGTTCAGGGTGCCGAGCAGTTCCAGCATGGTCGTACGGTCGCCGTGAGCTATCAGATAGATCCGTGCACCGGCGATGAGTGTGGGCAACAGGCCGAGGAAGAAGAACAGGTACTCGGTGAGGCTGGCTTCGCCGTGCCCGGTATCGCCCCCCGCTGAGGGGGCCGGCCCGTCACCCGGGTCCGGCCGCGCGTCCGGGTTCCCGTGTGGGTCCGTGTCTGGTGTGATGTCCGTGCCGGCTGCTGCGGTGACAGATAAACCGCCGCCGGGTTCCCCGCTCGTCACGCCTGGCCCCCTCTTCGTCTGCCCAATTGTGCGCAGACGCCAACGTAGCCGGGGCGCGGCCGCCATGGCCAGGTCCTGGACCCAGGCTCGCTACCGCCAGCTCGCACCGTAGCTGGCGGCCCTGGCCGCCGATCTCGGGCAGTAGGCCTTCACCCTGTCGCCTGATGGCGGGGCTCGCCAGGGCCTGTTGCGGACGTTGGTGGCCGGACTTCTGGGTAGCGTGGAATGCCCAGGTACACGCCGAATTTGAGCACGTCATGACTCAAGGTCCGGCACCTCGGTCCCTGTCCGACGATGCACTCTCCCTTGTGTCACCCTCCGGCGCGGCCGGATGCAGCGCGCCATGTCGACAGCCCCGGGGAAGTCCGCGGTGGTGACGGCCTGCGGCGTCACCACAAGCGCGGTCGTGTCGTTGAAGGACGCGGGCGTAACCGTGCCGGGCGGAAGGTGGCCGCACGACGGTTGCCTCAAGTCGGCGGGGATGAGGGCGTGTTGGGCGGTCCGGCACCGGGCCCTGCGATGAGCAGTGATCTCGGAGAGCGGCACACACCATCCGAGGGCGGAAGGCAGGACCGTGACGCAGGCGGTGTTCTACGAATCGCTCTGCTCCCGGCGGAGACCACCTGGTCGCTGATGAGCCGCATCGCCGCCCGGTACGGAATGCCGGTCAGCGATCTGCGGGCGTCATGGCAGTGGAGAAACCATCCCCCGCACTCCCTCATGCGGAGCGGCTGGCGGTGCCGGAGCGGCACAGCGGTGAGACGGCTCCGGCGGAGTGACCCGCCGGGGCCTGCCAGTCGGGCTGGCCAGCCCCACGGGTCCTCGTCGTGGAGTATCCGGCCTCCAGCCGGCTACTCCACGTACGCCGAGAGCACCAGTTACCTCCCAGGATAACCGTGTTCATACAAGTGGCCGGAGCGCACTCAGCCTTGTGTGCTGGCACGCGGGCCCTGGACATCGCCCTGGTAGCCGTAATGCCCGTTGATCGTGGCCCAGAAGCCGGTCTGCAGGACATACTGCACGCCAGGGGTCACGCTGACCGCCTTGGTGTACCAGGTCTGGTTGGGCTTGTTGTTCCAGCCAGCGCAGCCGAAGTCGCCTACCTCCGTCGTGGAGCCGTCCACGTTTACCTGGAGCTGAGCGCACACGTCAATGTTGAGTCCAGTCGGGCCGGTCACGTAGACGTTGCCGTAGATCTGGTTGATGATGTTGCCTTAGTCGCAGGGTCGCAGGCTGACGCCAGCTGCCACAGGGTAGGCCGAAGAACGGCAGCCACCCCCGCCGGGGTCGGCCGAAGCGTTCGGTGCGACGCTCAGCACGCAGAGCAGGGTCGCTCCTGCGACTGCCAGTGCTGCACCGCCAGTACCGATCTTCCCTCGCATGTCTTCCCCTCCGGTTGTTGCCTGTGCGACCCAGAATCAAAAGCGCCTGAGGAACGTTCGCTTCACGCCGGGAGCCCGTCACACAAGTTCGTATGGTTCCGGACAGCTCCGGGGCACCTGAGCAGGAGCAAGCAGCGGTCAGGGCCTCGCGGGAACAGTGCCCTTGGCTTGCCGTGGCGCACGTGCCCGCCCTCTCGCCTCAGCCCACCGGATCACCCGACCGGCTCAACGAACCCGCGCCCCCAAGGCAACGGGCGACCTGACGAACCGTGGACAACGGCGTGGGCTACCTTGCGGCTGAGGTCGGAGACAGGACTCACGGCATGTCGCACATCAAGCTGCGCCGCCGCTTGGACGGGAAGCGGCTCGTACGCACCTACGGCAAGCTCTGTGCCGCCTCAGGCGCCGCCGGCGCCGTTGGCTGGGCCGTCACGCGCACCTGTTCTGGTGCCTTCCCCAACCATGGTCGCCCTCGACCGACTCGAAACCCTCGTCCGCAACCGGCTCAAGCGCCTGCGGTACCGGCCCGGCCCCCTCGACGGCTTCCTAGCCGGCACCGGTCTGGCCCTCGGCACTCCGACGTCACCCTGACGAGCCGAAGTCAGTGGCTAGTTGGGAGTACTGGTGGGCTGCTCGCCCGTGATCGAGTCGTAGACCCTGCCGTACATGGAGTGCCAAGGGCCGTCGTACTCCCACGGCGATTGTGCGGCGGGGTTCGGCTGGTCGTCCGAGTTGTAGATGACCCTGCCGTTGTCGATAAGGGAGAAGTGGCAGGAGCCAGGGTAAGTAATCCGGGTCGGATCGATGGCCTGCGCGTCGTGGAGGCCATCGGGGTAGGAATGCAGCTCGATCTTCACCACTGCCGAGCAGTAGCTCGTGCTGAGCGTCCACTGCCCCTCGGCTGCCTGAGCCTGGCCGTTGGCCAGCACCACACTGCCGGCGACCATCGAGCCGACCATGGCAGCTCGCACCGCGCGCCGCCCCAATTTCCACTTCATGAGAATGCTTCCCCCTCTGATGGCAGCCCTGGCTGGGCCGTTGGCAGTCCGCACGACAGCTTGCCTGTGCGCGGTCAGCCGGGTGAGTGAGTCCATCCCCAATCTAGGGTCGGCGACGCATCGTGCGGAGTGTTCGGTTGCACAGTGAAGGAGGGGTTCCGGTGCCGCTCTGCAGGTCATGTCCGCGGGAGTGGTGTATCGACGGCCACTCGGTGATCTCGCTTTGAGGCTATGCGCTGAGTTCGGCGGGCAGGGCTGTCTCTTCGG
>NZ_JBVHMR010000051.1:0-41271 GCF_055558375.1 Streptomyces sp. NPDC025793
GGCTTCCGCCCGGTCGAGCGCAACACGCGCTACGAGATCATCCGCGAGTACGACGGCCCCGACCCGGCCCGGCGCGAGTCGCCGCAGCCGATGCGGGTGTGACACGGCACGGCTGGTTTTCCGTCTGAAGGGGCATGTGGGTAATAGATACGATGCCCACATGCCCCTTACCTTTACGCTCGATCCCGCCCTCACCCCCGACCTGCGCGACGGGTTCCTGGAGCTGTGGACGGACGTCTCCAACGCGGGCGGGGCCGTCGGCTTCGTGCCGCCGGTGACCGCGCAGGACATCCGCCCCGAGGTCGTCCGGTATCTCACCCAGCTCGCCGAGGGCCGCACCCGGCTGCTCACCGGGCACGACGAGGAGGGGCGCCTCGCCGCGACGGCCTTCATCACCTTCAACACGCACCCGCTGATGACGCACTGGGCGTGGCTGTACACGGTGATGGTCCACCCCCGGCACCAGGGCAAGGGCTACGGCCGGGACCTGCTCGCGGCCGCCGCCGACGCGGCCCGCACACTCGACGGCATCGAGGCGATCCGCCTCACCTGCCGGGGCGGCATGGGCCTGGAGCGGTTCTACGGCTCCTGCGGTTACAAGGAGGTCGGACGGGTGCCCGGCGCCATCCGGGTCGCTCCCGGTGACGACCGCGAGGACATCACCATGCTGCTGCCCCTCATGTGACCCCCCTGCATGATCGCCCCCGGGGCGTGCTTCACTGGACTCTGACCCTTTTGGAATCGGACGACTGGATTGAGATGCTCCGCTACACGCTGATGCGCCTCGGCGTCTTCGTCGGCTGCCTCGTGGTCGTCTGGGGAGCCGTCTACTCCGGCATCTTCCCGCGCGGTTTCGGCGACTCCAACTTCCTGTGGGTGCTGCTGCTCTCCCTGGTCCTCTCGGCGCCGATCAGCTGGGTCGTGCTGCGCAAGGAGCGGGACCGGGCCTCGGTGCAGATCGTGAACAAGGTCGACCGGATGAAGGCCAACCTGGAAGCCAACCGCAGCCAGGAGGACGTGGCCGACGACGGCGCCCGGGCGCGGGGCGAGGCGGCCGCGTCCAACTAGTCTTGGCCTCATGGGCGGGGCGAGGACCAGACGGATGCCGCGTGCGGTGCGCGAGCAGCAGATGCTCGACGCCGCCGTACGGATCTTCGGCCGGCGTGGCTACATGGCCGCGTCGATGGACGAGATAGCCGAACTCGCGGGTGTCTCCAAGCCGCTGGTCTACCTGTACCTGAACTCCAAGGAAGACCTCTTCACCGCCTGCATCCGCCGGGAGGCCGACGCGCTGACGCGGGCGGTGCGCGCCGGGGTCCGCCCGGACCTGCCGGCCGACCGCCGGCTGTGGGACGGTCTGCTGGCCTTCTTCACGCACACCGGCGAGCACCCCGACGCCTGGTCCGTCCTCCACTTGCAGGCCCGCACCCACGGCGAGCCCTTCGCGGCCGAGGTCGCCGCGATGCGCACGGAGATCGTCGCCTTCGTCACCGGCCTGGTCGTCGTCGCGGCCCGCGAGGCACACAGCGATCCCGACCTGCCGGAGGACGAGGTCGCGGGCCTGGCCGAGGCCCTGGTGGGCGCGGCGGAATCCCTGGCCGCCTGGGCCAACGCGACACCGGGGGTCACCGCCCGGCAGGCGGCGACGACGTTGATGAACTTCGCGTGGGCGGGACTGGGGAATCTGATGCGGGGCAACCGCTGGACTCCGTCGGGGGGCGAGGCGTAGCGCCGTTGGGGTGCGTCGCCATTGCCGGGCGCGGGTGAGTGATGGGTTGCTCGCGCCCACGCGGCGGAGCCGCATATCGGGTACAGCCCCGCCCCCCTGAAAGATGCTGCAGCTCGCCGACCTCAAGGGGCGCGGGGAACTGCGCGATCAGCCACAAGCCACCCGCACCCGGCAACGGCGACGCACCCCCAACGGCTCACCCCACCGCCCGCACCTCCCCCCGCACATGCACCCGCTCCCCACTGCCGTCCCGCAGTTCGAACCGGCCGGAGGCATCCGCTCCGTATGTCACCACCCCGGGCAACAGCACCGGCGCCATGAACCGCGCCCGCACCACGACGGAGCCGCTCGTGCCGTGGGCGGCGACGCAGCGGGCCACCGTCCACATGCCGTGCGCGATCGCCCTCGGGAAGCCGAAGAGGCGGGCGGTGAGCGGGTGGAGGTGGATGGGGTTGCGGTCGCCGGAGGTCGCGCCGTAGCGCCGGCCGACGTCCCCGGCGAGCCGCCACTCGTCGAGGACCGGGAGCGCAGGCGCCGGTCGCTGTTCGTCCCGGTGGCCGGATGCGGCCTCCTGCGTCCGGTGCCGGGCCAGATACGTGCTGCGGGACTCCCACAACCGCTCGCCCCGCGACATCAGTTCCGTCACCACCGTCGCCTCCGTGCCGCGCCGGTGCGGTGCCAACCCCTCGATGTGGACGGCGAGTTCGTACGCCTCCGTCGCCGGTACGGCCCCGTGCCGGGCGATGTCGACCGAGGTGTGCACCAGGCCCGGCAGCGGCAGCGGGAACGCGCGGTCGCTCATCAGCCGCATGGCCAGCGGGAAGCCGAGGACGTGCGGGTAGGTCACGGGCAGGCCGCTCTCGCCGGTCGGGAAGCCGCAGACCCGCTCGTAGGCGGCGAGGCGGGACAGGTCGACGCGGACCCCGGGCAGCACGAGCCGGGTGCGCGGGAAGTCGGCGTCGGGGGAGGGGCGTTTGAACGGTGAGCGCAGGGCGCCCGTTATGAGATGCGTCAACGTACTTGTCACGTCCGTCCCCCAACTGCTTACCCTGAAGTAAGGTTACCGCCGGTAAGTTTAACGTGAGGCCCTGTCACAAAAACCCCGAGGTTGCACATCCCTGTCCCCGGACCACCTCCGAACCCGCACAACCTCCGCACAGTGGCCCCGTACGATCACCTGCCTAACCAGCGGTAACTCCCTGTCTGTCGAGGCCCGCCGCAGGTGCACGCACGCCAGAGGAGCCGCCCGTGTCCACCCCGTACCCGAACGCCCCCGTCTCCTCCGCCGCCGTCTCCGCCGTCGACTACGACGGCAAGCCCGTCCTCGTCGAACCCTGGATCCAGCGGCTGGACGGCGCCGTGCGCGAGGTGCACGTACCGCCGTTCGTGCCCCCGGTCACCCATGGCTCGCTCGCGGACCTGCCGTTCGACAACGCCGAGGCCGCCCCCGGCGCGATCGCGCTCAGCCGCCGTATGCCCGACGGCCGGTGGCAGGAGGTGACGGCCGCGGACTTCGCCGAGCAGGTGCTCGCCGTGGCCAAGGGGCTGATCTCCGAGGGGCTGACGCCGGGCGACCGGATCGCCGTGATGGCCCGCACCCGCTACGAGTGGTCGCTGCTCGACTTCGCCGCCTGGGCCGCCGGGCTCGTCACCGTGCCCGTCTACCCCACCTCCTCCGTCTTCCAGACCCGCTGGATCCTGCACGACTCCGGCGCCCGTGCCCTCGTCACCGAGACCGCGGCGCAGGCCGCCGCCATCGGGCCCGAGCTGCCGCACCTGCCCGATCTGCGCCATGTGTGGGTGATGGACAAGGAGCACGTGGAGCGACTGGCGGAGGCGGGCGCGCAGGTGCCGGACGGCGAAGTCGCCGTGCGGCGCGGCATGATGGGGCCCGCCACCCTCGCCACCCTCATCTACACCTCCGGCACCACCGGCCGTCCCAAGGGCTGCGCGCTGTCCCACGGCAACTTCCTCGCCGAGGTCGACAACGCCGTCGAACTGCTCTACCCGGTCTTCAAGTCGCAGGACGAGGACCCCTCGGTGCTGCTGTTCCTGCCGATGTCGCACGTGTTCGGACGGATGGTCGCCATCGCGTGCGTCCGGGCCCGGGTGCGGCTCGGGCACGCGCCGAGCCTTGCCGCCGAGGACCTGCTGCCGGACCTGGCCGCCTTCCGGCCGACCGCGCTGCTGACCATCCCGTACATGCTGGAGAAGGTCTACAACTCCGCCCGCGCCAAGGCCGAGTCGGGCGGCCGGGTCACGGTCTTCGACCGGGCGGCGGCGACCGCCGTCCGCTACGGCGAGGCGCTGGAGGCCCGGCAGACCGGCACCGGCGGCGGCCCGAGCCGCTCGCTGAAGACCGCCCGCGGCTTCTACGACCCGCTCGTCTACCGCAAGATCCGGGCCGCGATGGGCGGCCGCGTCCGGTACGTCATCTGCGGCGGCTCCCCGCTCGGAAGGCGCCTCGCCGCGTTCTACGCCGGCGCCGGCATCGAGATCTTCGAGGGGTACGGCCTCACCGAGACCACCGCCGCCACGACCTGCACCCCGCCGCTCAAGCCCCGGCTCGGCACCGTCGGCTGGCCGCTGCCCGGCACCCGGGTCAGGATCGCCGCCGACGGCGAGATCCTCGTCGCCGGCGACCACGTCCTGCGTGGCTACTGGGATCCGCAGGCCGGCGGCGTCGTGCCCGCGACCCGGGACGGCTGGCTGGCCACCGGCGACATCGGCGAACTGGACGACGAGGGCTACCTCACCATCACGGGCCGCAAGAAGGAGCTGCTGATCACGGCGGGCGGCAAGTCGGTGGCCCCGGCCCCGCTGGAGAACTGGCTGCGCCAGCACCCGCTGATCTCCCAGGTCATGCTGGTCGGCGACGGCCGCCCGTACGTCTCCGCGCTGATCACCCTCGACCCCGACGGCGTCGGCCACTGGCGGCAGATGCTCGGCAAGCACGTGGTGCCGCCGGAACTGCTGGTCGGCGACCCGGAGTTGGAGGCGGTCCTGCAGCGGGCGGTCGACGAGGCCAACAAGCTGGTCTCCCGCCCCGAGTCCATCCGCCGCTTCGCCGTGCTGCCCCGGGACTTCACCGAGTACGAGGGCCATCTCACGCCCTCGATGAAGCTGCGCCGCGAGCAGATCATGCGGGACTTCGCGCCCGAGGTGGAGGGACTGTACGAGTCCGCTCGGTGAGGGGCTGGCCGAGGGGCCGGCCGAGGGGTCGGCACCCGCTCCCCGGCCGGTGCACACCTCGGTCCGGACGCCCGGTGTGCTGCGGGGAGCGGGTTGCCGCCTGGGTCGATCGCGGCCCGGCACCGATCCTCGTACCGCGCTGGAGTCCGAGTCAATCCTTGAGATGTGTCGGCAAACCCCAGTGTTAGCTTGGGTGTTGTGACTCTTGAGGACCTCCGAGTGTTCGTGGCCGTGTGCCGGGCCGGCAGCCTCAGCTCCGTCGCCCGCGACCTCGGCTGCACCCAGTCCGCGGTCAGCCAGCACGTCAAACGGCTGGAGCGGGAGACCGGCCTCGCCCTGCTGGAGCGCCGGCCGCGCGGCGTCGTCACGACCCAGGCCGGGCGGATCCTGGAGGCCGCGGCCGCCGAGGGCATCTCCGGGCTCGACCTCGCCGTACGGCAGCTGCGCGATCTGCTCGACGGGCACAGCGGGCACGTTCGCGTGGCCACCGGCGCGACCACCGTACGGCACTTCATGTCCGACGCGGTCGTCGCCTTCCGCCGCCGGCACCCGAGGGTCAACCTGGAGTTCCGCACGGTCAGTTCGGGCCGGGGCACCTTCGACGCGCTCGCCGACGGCACCCTCGACCTCGCCTGGATCACCCTCGGCCCGCCGGTGCGGGGCATCGAGCAGCGCACCGTGGCCGAGCTGCCCTGGGTGCTGGCCGTACCGGCCGCCGACCCGCTGGCCGCCCGCTCCCGGCTCGATCCGGCCGACCTCGCCGACGTCCCGCTCATCCGGCTGCCGCCCAACTCCGCCTCCGCCGCCCATCTGGACGCCGCCTGCGCCGAGGCGGGCGTACGCTTCGCCTACGACGCCTCCGTCGCCGACTGGGACACGGCGCTGCTGCTCGCCGAACTGGGCGCGGGCAGGGCCGTGGTGCCCGCCGTACCCGGACCGCCCGTACCCGGCGCGGGACCGCTGCGGCTGATCCCGCTGGCCGGGCTGCGGCCGCTGCCGGTCGGCTGGGCGGTGCGCCGCTGGGACGCGCTGAGCCCGCCCGCCCGGGCCTTCGCCGACACCGTGCGCATCCAGCCGCGGGACCTCGGGGAAAACCGCTAGTACGGTCGGAAAACCGATAGCGTTCCCTGGACCCCGTCACCCGGGGATCCGTCCGGGACCGGAACGGTAACGCCCCCTCATAGCCTGCCTTTCCACCCTCGCCGACCTCATACCCCGAGCAGAGGCATGAAAGAAGACAACGACGTCCGCCGGATCTTCCTGCTGAACCCGGACCTGCGTCTCGTCCGCGAGGCCGCCGAGGCCGGGGTCCAAGTGCGTTCGGCCCGTGCCGACACCCGCGACGAGCCCGCCCTGCGCGCCCTGCTGGCCGAGGCCGCCGACGCCGGGCTGTTCGTCAACTCCGCCCGCTCCCTCGCCCTGCTCGCGGACCAGGACGCCGTCCAGCGCCTCGTCCGCGACAACCGGCTCTCGCCCGGCGGCGCCCAGGTGCCGTCCGGTGCCCTCGGGCTGACCGTGGAGACGCTGAGCGTGCACGGCATGCACCAGGCCGTCGGGATCACCGCGCGCATGCCCTACGGCCTGCTCCACCCGGCCCCGCTGACCGAGGACACCGCCGCCGAGGTGCGCGCCGTGGTGACCGCCCTACTGGACCTGACCGGCTACCAGTACGGGCCCGCGCACACGAGCGTCGCGCTCACCCCGCGCGGCCCGGTCATCACCGGCTGCCGGGCGGGTCTCGCCAGGGACCCGGTGCCCGAGCTGCTCAAGGTGGCCGGCGGCTGCGACCTCGCGGCCGGCGCCGTCGACGTGCTGAGCGGCCGGCTCGTGGACGCCGTACGGCCGGGCCGGTTCGCGGCGGCGGCCGTGCTGAATCCGCCGTGGCGGCTGGAGAGCGCCGAGGTCGGGGTCCTGCCGCATGTGCGCCATGTCTCGCCGCCCGACGCCCGTGCCCCCGGGCACTTCGTCGTGCACGCCGACTCCCCCGAGGTGGCGGCCCGGCGGGTGACCTCGCTGAAGGCGCTGGTCACCGGCGACGCGAGCTGATCCGGGGACCGGGAACGGATCGGGAACGAACCGGTACGGCCCGGGGGCACCGTCGGTATGTCGCCGGAAGAAGGACGACGACGCCAGCGACACCAACGGGAGGCGGAGTCAGGATGCTGAAGTTCTCGGTCCTCGGGGCGCTGCATGTCCGTACCGTGTCCGGTCCCGCGGAGATCTCCGGCGACCTGCAGCGCACCCTCGTGCAGACGCTGCTGATCAGCGAGGGCCAGCCGGTCTCCGGGGAGAGCCTGGTCGAGGAGATGTGGGGCGAGGCCGTCCCCGACAACCAGGCCAACGCCCTCCAGGCGCACGTCAGCCGGCTGCGCCGCAAGCTGCGCGCCCTGGAGCCGGACCGGCCCGCCTCGCGCGTCACCATCCACCCCTCCGGCTACCGGCTGACCGTGGCCGCGGGCGAGCTGGACGCCGCCGAGTTCGTCGGCGCGGTACGGCGGGCCGAGGCGGCCCCGCCGGACGACGCGGGGAACACCGCCCGGCTGCTGCGCGAGGCGCTGGCGCTGTGGCGCGGGCCCGTCTTCGGCGGCCTGACCGGCGGCGCCCTGTGCCAGCTGGCCGCCGCCCGCTACGAGGAGTACCGGATGCGCGCGATGGAGCTGCGCTTCGACGCCGAGCTGCGCCTCGGCCGGCACGCCGCCGTCCTCGCGGAGCTGGCCGAGGCGCACACCAACCACCCGCTCAGGGAGCGGTTCTGCGAGCAGCTGATGATCGCCCTGTACGGCGCGGGCCGGCAGGCCGACGCCCTCGACGTCTTCCGCCGGATGCGCCGCCTGCTGGACGCCGAGCTGGGCATCCAGCCCTCCCCGGCGCTGCGCCGGGTGGAGAACGCGATCCTGCGCCACGACCCGGCGCTGGCAGGCGATGCGCACGCGACCCTCCTCCAGCTCGCGTGAAGATGGTTAGCTGTCCGTCGGGACAGAGCTGTCCGCCAGGGCCGAGCTGTGCGCCGCGAGGACGGAATCGCCCCCTCCGCGCCGCTCGCTCCGGTACAACCTAGGTGGTCCCGAACATCTCGGGCCGAGCGGTGCGACGGGGCGGAGGGGACGCATTCGTGGATTCGGCGGCACCGTCGGCATCGGGTCGTCCTGTCGTACGGTTCAACATCCTCGGATCGCTGGAAGGCTGGCACGGCGAGCGCCGGCTGCGGCTCGGCAGCCCGACCCAGGAACGCGTGCTGGTCACCCTGCTGCTGGAGCCGGGGCGCATGGTGCCGCTGCCCCGGCTGGTCGCCGCGGCCTGGGACGAGGCGCCGCCGCAGACCGCCGGCCACCAGATCCGCAAGTCCGTCGCCGCGCTGCGCACCCGCATCCCGGACGGCGCCTCGATGATCGTCACCGACGGCGCCGGATACCGGGCGATGCTCGGCGAACACCAGCTGGACCTGCACGAGTTCACCCAGTGGGCCCGCCAGGCCCGGCAGGCGGTGACCGCCGGGCGCGCCGCCGAGGCGGTCGGCCATCTGCGGGCCTGCCTGGACCTGTGGCGCGGCCCGGTCATGGCGGGCGCCGGCGGCACGGTGATCACGGCGGCCTCCGCGGCGCTGGAGGAGCGCCACATGGCGGTCGCCGAGCAGTACTTCGAGCTCCAGCTCGAACTCGGCCAGTCCGCCGAACTGGTCGGCCCGTTACGTGAGTTGATCATCGCCCATCCGCTGCGGGAGACCCTGCGCGGCCGCCTGATGCTCGCCCTGTACCGGGCCGGCCGGCAGGCGGAGGCGCTGGAGGAGTTCGGCCGGGTGCGCGCGCTGCTCGTGGAGGAGCTGGGCATCGACCCGGGCGCCGAACTGACCCGGCTGTACGAGGCCATTCTGCGCGACAGCCCCGAAGTGGCCCCGCGGGTACCGCAGTCCGTGGCCGACCGCGCCGCGCTCCTCGCCCCCGCGGCCTACCTCCAGCCGTCCGCCTCCGAGCCCGCCCCCTGCACCCTGCCCTACGACCTGCCGGACTTCACCGGGCGCGAACCGGAGCTGGCGCGGATCCTCCAGGTGGGGCGGGCCCCGGCCGGCGGGAGCACCCGGATCGTCGGCGTCGACGGGATGGGCGGCAGCGGCAAGAGCGCGCTCGCCGTGCACGCGGCCCATCTGCTCGCCGCCGACTACCCGGACGGGCAGCTCTTCGTTGACCTGCGCGGCTTCAGCCCCGGCGAGAAGGCGCAGGAGCCGTCCGCCGTCCTGCACTCCCTGCTGCGTGCCGTCGGCATCCCGGACGACCGGATACCCGATGACCTGGAGCGGCGTACGACGCTCTGGCGAACCGTTTCGGCACAGCGAAGACTCCTGCTCCTCCTCGACAACGCCGCCGACGCCGCCCAGGTCCGCCCGCTGCTGCCCGCCGCCGAGGACTGCCTGGCCATCCTCACCGGCCGGGTCCGGATGCTCGACCTGGACGGCGCCGAGTGGCTCTCCCTCGGCCTCCTCTCGCCCGACGACAGCGCGACCCTGCTCACCCGGACCCTCGGCGCCGACCGCACCACCGCCGAACCCGAGGCCACCGCCCGGCTGGCCGGTCTGTGCGGCGGACTGCCCCTCGCCCTGCGCATCACCACCGCCCGGCTGCGCAACCGCCCCCGCTGGACCGTGCAGTACCTGGTCGACCGGCTCGCCGACGAGACCCGGCGGCTGCGCGAACTGAGCGCCGGGGAGCGCAGCGTCGAGGCCACGCTGCGGCTGTCGTACCAGGCGATGGACGCGGACCAGCGCATCGCCTTCCGCCTCCTCGGCCTGCATCCGGGCAGCGCCATCGACGTCCACTCCGCCGCCGCGCTGCTCGGCACCGACGTCCACGACGCCGAGGACACCCTGGAGAACCTCCTCGACGCCCACCTCCTGGAACAGCACGAGGCCGGGCTGTACGGCTTCCACGACCTGGTGCGCACCTACGCGATGAGCGTGCGGGAGGTGGAGGACGACGAGGAGGGGGCGGTGGGGCGGTTGGTCTCGTATTACACGCTGGCGACCGATCAGGCGTGCGATGTGCTCTTTCCCGGGCGTGAGCGCTTCGGCGAGCCACCGGTCGGTGATGTGCCGGAACTGCCTCGGCTGGACAGCGACGCACGGGCGCTTCGCTGGTACGACCGTGAACACGAGGCGCTGTTGGCGGTCGTTGCCCGGGCGGGAGCAGGGGCCCGGCCCGGCCCGACCGCGCTGCTGGCGCGCAATCTCCTGTTCTACCTGGACATGCGAGGGCACTACGAGCAGTTCCGTGTCGTCAGCCGGATCGCGGTCGACGCTGCCCGAGAGCTCGCCGACCCGAGGCTGCTGAGCGTGAGCCTGTCCAACCTGGCCGTGGCCCACTGGTGGCTCGGCGACTTCCGGGACGGGATCGCCACCGCCCAGGAAGGCCTGGAACTGGTCTCCGGCAAGGACCGCGGATCAGAGGCGAGCTGCCTCGACGTGCTGGGCCTGCTGCACGGTGCACTCGGCAACTTCGATGAGGCTCGTACCTACCTCACCCAAGCCATTCCCCTGCACCGGGAGTTGGGCCTGGACCGGATGGAGGCGCAGGCGCTGGACAACCTCGGGACCGTGGAGACCTGGTCGGGGCACTATGCCGAGGGCGTCCGGCACTCTGCCCGGGCCACCGAGCTGAACCGGCGCGTCGGTGCACGCAGCAACGAGATCCACTCGCTGACCTGGCTGGCGCTGGCCCACCTCGGCACGGGTGAGGACGAGCGGGCACGGGCTTGTCTCGCTCAGGCCCTCGAACTGTGCGACGAATCCCGCAAGCCCGGGAACGTGGCCTTTGTTCTTGCCCACTGGGCCCGGCTTTGCCAGCGCCTCGGCGAAGCACGCTCGGCCGCCGAACACGCCGAACGCGCCCTGGAGCTGGTCTCCGCCGACACCTCGGCCCTGCGGCAGGCAGCCGTGGTGAACGTGGTCGGCCTGGTCCAGCTACGCAGCGGCGCTCCCGACCGGGCGATGGAGATGTACCGCCAGGCGCACCAATTGGCTTCGCGCCTCTGCTACCGCATCGAGATCGCCCGCGCCCTGTCCGGTATGGCGGAGGCGGCGCAGGCCCTGGACGACGAACCAGCGGCGCGGCAGCATCGGCAGGCCGCGGAGGCGCTCTACGACGCGATGGGGGTCACGGAAGCGGCGCGACGCCTCTAGTCGACGGCGCCGCCTGTCGAGGCGCGCGCTCCGGCGCGTGCTCACGTCGAACGGCACCAACAGGGCGTGCGCCCGGCCGGTGCCGTCGATGCCGTGGTGTGGTCAGGCGTGGACCAGGGTGGGCTGACGGTCGTCCGCCAGCACCGGACCCGACGCCGCGTGCTCGCCCGACAGGCCGGCCGCGACATGCGCCAGGTCGCGCTCCACACCGTTCGCCGGACCGGACGCGGCGATGGCGAGCGTCAGGACACCCGCGCCGGCGAGCGCGGTCAGAGCCGTCTTCGTACGCAGTGCGATGGAACGCATGGTGTATCCCCCAGGAAGACAGGAAGAGCAGAGACGGTTCGTGATCCGGTCGCCGGGCCTCTCCCCGACGCCGTGACCGATGCTCCTGGGGAACGATCCCCATGCCGTCCCCGCTGGTTCCCGTACCAGGTCAGCCCCCCGGTACTCCCGGATTCAAGCGTTCCTCAAGCGGTCCTCAAGCGGCTCCGGATCTCCGTCTCTCCCCTGGAAAGGGCGGCGGGAGATCAGGCGACCCCGGCCACCCGCAGCAGCGCGGTCGTCGCCGCCGCGCCCACGACCACCACGGCGAACGGTGCCCGCCGCCAGGCCAGCAGGACGGCCACCAGCACCCCGGCCGGCCGGGCCCAGCCGGCGAAGCCGCCGCCCTCGGTCAGCGCCCCCGTGGCGAGCAGGGCGACCAGCAGGACCACCGCCCCGGCCGAGGCCAGCTCCTGGACGCGCGGCGGAACCGTCACCCGCCCGTGCAGCACCGGTCCGACCAGCCGGAAGGCGTACGTGCCGACGGCGAGGGCCAGGATCACGACGACCGTGGCGTTCATACGGAGGCCTCCTTCCGGGCGACCGGTCCCCGGTGCAGGAGGAGCCCGGCCAGAGCGACCAGCACCGGCACCCCGGCCGGCACCGCGGGCGTCACGGCCAGCGCCAGTGCGGCGCCGGCCGGCGCGCACCGCCGTACCGCCGCGTCGGCCCGCAGCGCGGGCAGGACCAGGGCGACCAGGACGGCCGGGAAGGCGGCGTCCAGGCCGTAGCGCGCGGTGTCGCCGAGCGCGCTGCCGGCCAGTGCTCCCGCGAGCACGCCGATGTTCCACACGGCGAACAGGCCGAGCCCGGAGATCCAGAAGGCCCGCCGCTGCCGTACCACATCGCGCTGGGCGAGAGCGAAGGCGACCGTCTCGTCGGTGACCAGGTGCGCGCCGAGGAAGCGGGCCGCGCGGCCGGTGCCGAGGATCTCCGCGACGGCCAGGCTGAACGCGGCCGTACGGGTGTTGAGGAGCAGCCCGGTGGCCGCCGCCGCGACCGGCCCGCCCCCGGCGAGCAGCACGCCGACCGCGCTGAACTGGGCCGATCCCGCGTACACCAGCACGGACATCAGCACCGGCACCCACAGCGGCAGCCCGCCGGCGACGGAGACCGCGCCGAAGGAGACGCCGACGATGCCGCTGGCCAGCCAGACGAGCGAGGCGTCATGGATCAGCGACCGGTCCTCGGACACGCATGAGGGCGCCGGGAGAGTGGGGGACGTCGGGGGTATCAGGGTTGTTCGTTGTGGCGAACGCATGTTTTCTACAATGGACAGTGAGCGCCCTGTCCGTCAAGGCGAACGATCGTACCGATGGAGCGAACGAGATGCACGAGGTCCCCGACCGGCTCCCGATGGACTGGATCGCCGCGTCCCTCAAGCGCGAGCGCACCCGTGCCGGGCTGTCCCTGTCCGAGCTGGCCAAGCGCGCCGGAATCGCCAAGTCCACGCTGTCCCAACTGGAGGCCGCGAGCGGGAATCCGAACGTCGAGACGTTGTGGGCCCTCGCGGTGGCGCTGGGGGTGCCGTTCAGCGTGCTGGTCGAGCCGCCGGTGCAGAGTGTCCGGGTGATCCGCGCCGGCGAGGGCCCCGGCGTCGCCTCCGAGCAGGCCAGTTTCGTCGGCACGCTGCTGTCGGCGAGTCCGCCCGGGGCGCGCCGGGACCTCTACCGGATCAGCGCGGAGCCGGGATCGGCCCGCGCGGCGGAGCCGCATATTCCGGGCACGGTGGAGCATCTGATCGTCGGCTCGGGACGAGTGAAGGCGGGACCGGTCGGGGAAGAGGTGGAACTGGGTCCCGGTGACTACATGACGTATCGCGGGGACGTCGCCCACTCGTACGAGGCGCTGGTGCCGGGCACGGCCTTCGTCCTCGTCATGCAGCACGTGTAGAGAAGGAGAGAATTCGCCGGGAATTCACAGAAGGCGGGTTCCCGGCAAAGGCAGGAGCCCCATCGCCGTACGGCGCGGGGCTCCTTGGGTACTGCACTCAGGTTCTGCGATCAGGCGGTGATCAGACGGGGGTGACGTTCTCCGCCTGCGGGCCCTTCGGACCCTGCGTCACGTCGAAGGAGACCTGCTGGTTCTCCTCCAGGGAACGGAAGCCCTGGGCGTTGATCGCGGAGTAGTGAACGAAGACGTCGGGGCCGCCGCCCTCCTGGGCGATGAAGCCAAAGCCCTTTTCGGCGTTGAACCACTTAACGGTTCCGGTAGCCATAAGCCCTCCTTGGGCTCAAAAGGGTTGCCCTGCTCCAGAACCTGCACGTGCGAAACGGTGCTGCACAACTGCATTCGTCTGAAAACGACGAGAGCCCGCGGTCACATGCTCCGCAGGCTCTGTACTGCAAGGGAAACCAAACTGCAACTTGCGGCGAGCCTAGCACGCGGGCAGCCGAAAGCAATAGAGGGCAAGATCACTTCACCCGGATGTTTGAACGGCTGTTACTCCGTTCGATGTCGGGGTCGGTCGCAGCACCGTACCGCACGGGGTCTAGCCTCGCGATGTGGACAATTCTCGCACCCGGCCACGCGTGGGCCACATCCAGTTCCTGAACTGCCTGCCCCTCTACTGGGGGCTCGCGAGAACCGGCACGCTCCTCGACTTCGAGCTGACCAAGGACACCCCGGAGAAGCTCAGCGAGCAGCTCGTGCGCGGCGATCTCGACATCGGTCCGATCACCCTCGTCGAGTTCCTGCGCAACGCGGACGATCTCGTCGCCTTTCCCGACATCGCCGTCGGCTGCGACGGCGACGTCATGTCCTGCGTGATCGTCTCGCAGGTCCCCCTCGACCGCCTCGACGGCGCCCGGGTCGCCCTCGGCTCGACCTCCCGCACCTCGGTCCGGCTCGCCCAGCTGCTGCTCGCCGAGCGCTACGGCGTCCACCCCGAGTACTACACCTGCCCGCCCGACCTCAGCCTGATGATGCAGGAGGCCGACGCCGCCGTCCTGATCGGGGACGCGGCACTGCGCGCCAACCTCCTCGACGGCCCGCGCTACGGCCTGACCGTGCACGACCTCGGGCGGATGTGGAAGGAGTGGACCGGCCTGCCGTTCGTCTTCGCGGTCTGGGCGGCCCGCAGGGAGTACCTGGAGCGCGAGCCGCTCATCACCCGCCAGGTCCACGAGGCCTTCCTCGACTCCCGCAACGTCTCCCTGGAGGAGGTCGGCAAGGTCGCCGAACAGGCCGCCCGCTGGGAGAACTTCGACGAGGCGACCCTGGCGCAGTACTTCACCACCCTCGACTTCAGCTTCGGCGCCCCGCAGTTGACGGCCGTCGCCGAGTTCGCCCGCCGGGTGGGCCCGACGACGGGGTTTCCGGCGGACGTGAAGGTGGACCTGCTGGCGCCGTGAGCCGCCGGGGTCTGCTCCCGCTGACGCCGCGTCATCCGCTGTATCGGCGATCAGGCGCCCCGGCCCCGTTCTTCCGAGATCACCGAGGTGTGGCGTCGGCGCCCAGCTTTCTGCCGGGCGACAAGCTGACGGCCGTGGACCCGGAGACCGGCAGCACCCGTTGGACGCTGTCGCCCAACGGTCGGCGCGGTTTCTGGAACCCGACCGTGATAGACGGCGTGCTGTACGCGTGACCACGACCGCGGCGTCTGGGCCGTCGACGCCACCGGGGGCAAGCGGATCTGGCTCTGCGAGGAGAGTTCCAGGGGATCGCAGACGTTCCTCAAGGCCGGCAAGACGCTGTACGGGCAGGCCGCGGAACCCTTCGCTTCCACTGCCTGCCCGTGCCGCCGGGGCGGCGCCGATGGCCTCGGTGGCCTCGGAGTCACTCGTCGCGGGACACTCGGGCGTGATCGGTCACGACCCGGCGGAACAGGGTGTGACCGGTACGCCCGGAGTGCCGCAGAGCCCAGTCCTGGGCGGCTTCCTGGGCCTCCCGAGGCTCCGAGTACGCGCCGCAGTGGAGAGCGGTGCAGTACACCTCGTAGACCATCCCGCCTTCCGTGTCGTGCCGGATGGTGTGCGGGACGTAGCGATAGACGGCGCGCGGACTCACGGGCACCTTCCCGAGCCTGTGTTGCCCCTGATCGCCAGGGGCTGGAACTCGGCCCCGGGCAGCCGCATGCCGCGCGATTCCGCCACGCGCAGGACGTCGCTCAGGCACTCGGCGAGCCGGACCCCGGCGAACCGCACCTCGGTGCAGGGCGCCTTCGGATCGTCGAGCACCTTGCGGGCGAGGACGAGCACGTCCGCGCCCGAGGTCACCAGAACGGCCTCGATGTCATCGGCCAGACGCGACAGGTGCCCGCCTTCGCTGTCCGGTACGAGGTAACAGGGGTTGCCCTCGGACGACAGCCAGGGCAGGAGACGGACGGTGGTGACTGACTCCGTCACGCGGCCACCCCCTGCGTTCCGATCAGGTGCTGGTCGAGGTCGATCCCGAAGTCGGCGGCGAGAACAAGCGCGAGTCGCCGACGTGCCTGCCGGGTGGATTCCCTCTCCAGCGCAGCGAGGTAGGGGCGTACGAGGAGTGTCGTGCTGCCGTCGATCGGGCCGTGAAGGCTGTAAGGGGAGCGGGGGGTGGGGAGTGGCACGGGTGTGTGCGAGACGGTGGGCCGGGCGGCGGGCGCCGGTGGGAGAGGGCGGTTGCGGGCGCGGCGTCGACCTGTGCCGGGGGCGAGCATCAGGCTCAGTCGGTCGAGGATCCGGTGGATAAGCTTGCGCATGTCGGTCTGGTCCATTCAGATCGGCCACTCCCCGGGAGGTCTGTCCACCTCGCCGGGGTCTTCCCATTCCAAGATACAGGGTGCTTATTAGTGATGTATAGCGGTGTGCCGTGCTCCATCGAACTGTGCAGGTCAGTACTGTCGTACGTTGTTCGATATGGCAGAGCACCCGAGTGGGTCCCCCATCGACCCGAACGAGATCGCTTACGTATACATGCAGGTCGCGAACCACATTGCCGCGCGCATCAAGTCAGGCGAACTGCGGCCGGGGGCACGGCTGCCTGGAGAGCGGGATCTCGCTGCGGAATATGGCGTCGCTCACCTGACTGCGCGGCGAGCCACGCGAGAGCTTCGGGAGCGCGGGCTTGTCGTAACGCTTCCATCCAAGGGCACCTTCGTGGCGTACCGAGAATTGGACGGGGTGCCAGACGGCGGCCAGGGATAGCGCAAGAGCCGGAGACCTGCTGGCCAAACAGGGGTAAGGCTGAGGTCCTCGACAGCGGCGGGACTATCAGCCGCTGGCCGAGGCACCGATGCCCTTGCCGCTCTTGCTGCAGTGATCATCTTCCTGGACCGCTACTTCAACGTGCGACGTCCGCTGCCTAGTCCCGGCATGGGCCATCGGTAACAGAGCCGCTGCCGTTCACCGTGTCCGGAACGGTGGCGCAGACTTGCTTGCCGCTGTCCTCGTCGGTCACCGTCACGTGCCCATTTGTGGAGAAGGAATCTCCCTCCTCCGTTTTGTACCCGATCTGGGCGGTCAATGTCGTCGGGGTCGACAGCAGTACGTCACGCGGAGAGGTACTGCACGGCGACGGGACGTACGTGGAAGCCCCGCCGGGCACCGAACCGCTCGGATAGACGAAGGTGGGTTCAGGGGAAGAGGGGTCGCAATGCCGAGCCTCCTCCACCGCGTCGTCGATGACCTGGCGACCGGCGGCATGCAGTCCGTCGCTCGTCCGCTGGTTCTCGATGTAGTGGTCGAACAAACCGAGTCCGCCCAGCACGCACAACGTCGTGCCGAGTCCGAGTAGCCAGCTTCTCAGAGACTTGCCATCGCCCTTCGGTCCGGATCCCCTGGCCAAGAGCGCGGCAGAGGCGGCGACCACCCCACCGACCACGAGCATGCCCACGGCAGGCCCGATCGGGAAGGGGCCCGTGTGTATCCCCTGAACCGGCAACGGCTGAGCAATTACCATCTACGGCGCCCCATTCGAACAGACCCGACCGTCAGCCTAACGAACTCGTTAGGGGCTGCTTCTTGGATTAGCCGGCAATCCCGGAGCCAGCCACCCGTGGCGCTCGCCTTATGCACCGTCACTCGTCCTCTTGCGATTCATGGCGGCCTGCCTCGCCTGAGCCTTGGTGACCAGACGGTTCTCCTCCGCAGGGTAGGAGTCGAACAACTTGCTCAGAGCCCCCATGCGGCCATGGAAGTCGTTACCCCACTTGTCGGCGTCTGCACCGACCCAAGACTCGTAGCTGATCAGGTTGTTGATGGCCTTGATGGCGGACCGAATGTTTGAGACGGACGCCGCGTACCAGCAGCTCGGTGGCTCCCATCCCGGTCCCGTGCTTCCGCGTCTCGTCCACGAGGCACTCACTGACGTCTCACACCACTGCGCGAATCATGTTCGGCAGGGTAGATGGTCCGGCGCAGAGGCGAGGTGGCCCTCTCCGCTCCCGGATTTCCGCAAGCCAGTCTCGCGTGCGCCAAAGCGAGGGGCGAATGTCAGCCCTGCGTAGAGAACGTACGCAGACGCCGGAGCCGCCCTGCTGCTGACCCGGAAGCCGGGCCGCCGACTCAGGGCCCGATACCTTCAAGCTGGCTGACGTGCAGGGATGTGGTGAGCTTGATGAAAACGGAACATAGCGCTCGGCTGCCCCTCGAAGACTGTGGATTGGGCCAATATCGGCCACGTTGCGATCCCGCTACCCATGGTCATTCGCCACCGTGACACCCTGTGCCCTGGGTATCGTCATGTCCACTACGAAGCCCTCGCCTCACTGGGAGTCACACGTGAACCGCCGCCCTCTGCTCATCGCGGCCGCGCTGACGAGCGCCGCGGCCCTGTCGCTGTCCGCCTGTAGCAGCGGTTCCAAGGACAAGGGCAGCGACAAGATCGCCGGCGCCGGAAGCGGCGACACGACGCAGTCGGCGTCGCCCAGCCCGAGTGCGTCGGCGGTGGCCGATCGCCCGGCGATCTCACTGCCGAGCGATGTGAAGGACGACTTCGAAAATTGGAAGACCGGGGACGGCACGAAGGACGCGGTCCTCACCGACGCCAGCGGCGCGCAGAATGCCATGAACGACGCGATCCTCAAGGGTGATCCCAATACGTCGGCCATGTCCTTCTACTACAAGGACAAAGCCCTCGTCTCCACCGTGAAGTGGGTGCAGAAGTGGAAGGATGCCGGGCTCACCTTCACGGGAACCACGTCCTACTTCAACCCGAAGGTCGAGTTGTTCGGCAAGAACGCGGCCGGGGTCGTGTTCTGCTCGGACGAGACCAAGGCGTTCAACAAGAACCGCAAGACCGGCAAGGTCGACCACTCCGCGCCCGGCAAGGATGCGTTCGTGCTGTACAACATGCGCCTGGAGAAGAACGCCCAGGGCGTCTGGCAGACGGCGGACGGAGTGTCCGTGAGGGGAAGTCAGCCATGCATGCGCTGAAGCGCTGCGGCACGTTGCTCGTCGGCGCGCTCATCCTCGCCGGCACCCTCGCACCGAACCTGGCGTTCGCCACGGGGCCGGGCGGTTCCCAGTTCGACGTCTCGGGCGAGAACCAGCAAGGCGAGAGCCAGACCATCGGCTCGCGCATCTCCTTCCACGGGGCGACCCGCGGTTCCGGCGGCGACTCCGGCGGCTTGGCGCCGGTGACCAACTGGTCACCGCCCGCGTGCTGGTACGAGCCGAAGTGGAACCCCGACGAGTTCGCCAAGCACTTCCACACGGAGTGGGACATCCCCGACGCCAGTGGGGTCGGCGAGGCTTACAACATGGCCAAGGAACACTTCCAGAACGGGAAGCCGTACAAGGACTTCAACAAGGCCGAGACCGGCAAGGGCATGTGGTGGGACGCGGTGCGGGATCCGGCACGGGAGAAGGCCGGTGATCCGGCGGCCTTCGCCTGTGACACCGCCACGTTCTGGGTGAAGAATGGGGAGACGCCTACCGTCAAGAACGCGGTCAACCCAGAGGTCCTGGCCCAACTCGCATACGACAAGATTCAGTTGCCGGACACAAAGGTGACGCTCGCACCGTCCGGCCCCACCAAGGTGAACCTGGCGACTTGGGCGTGGCTGGACAAGAAGGACTTCAAGCCGGTCTCGGTGACCGCCGTGTTGAACGTACCCGGATGGAACCTTCAGGCCACCACGACCGCCAAGCCGATCTCGCTGAAGTTGGATCCCGGCACGCCGGACGCGACGACCTACCCGGCCGGCGGCGAGTGCACGTTCAATGACGACGGCTCCATCGGCAAGGCCTGGGCCCCGGGACTTGGCGACCAGGACCCGCCCTGCGGCATCAAGTACCTGCGTTCGTCAGCCGGCGGGTCCTTCCCTCTGAAGGCGACGATCACCTGGCAGGTCACCTGGACTGGAACGGGTCACCCGAACCCGACTGGCCTGCCCAACGGTGCGTTCGGGGGGACCCAGAACGTCGTCGTCGAAGAGGCGCAGGCGGTCAACCGCTGAATACGAGGCCGGGCGTGCGGAGCCGAGTGCGTGCGCTCGGACACCCTTTACCAGTCCCTGGGAAGCGTGAAGCGCTTTTTGATCTGTTTCTATCCTCGATCTTTCGTGCCGGTCCGTCGACTCCGTAGGCGGACCGGCAGAAAGATCGAGGATAGTGGTCGCAAACTTGTCCGTGCTCTCGGGCCAGCTCCGTCAGACCTTCGGATCGGAGGACGTGGGGACGCATCCTGAGTCGATGCTGATGAACATGGACGACTCGTTCTGTACGCCTACGCCGACCCACCATTCGGACTTGGGTAGCTTGCCTCCGACCCTGGCCGTTTTCGGGTCCGGGATGTCGAGTGTGTATCCGGCCTTGGTGAAGTGCGCCTTCGCTGCGTCCATCACGGGTTGAGACTTGTCCTTGGGGACATGGACCTTCAGGACGTAGGCGTAGGTGAACCTGTGCACACCAGGTGTCTCGGTCGAGCACTTCGCCCAATGGCTGCTGTCGACCGACGTGGCAGCGGATCCAATGGTCGGGCGAACCGCTTCAAGTGTCTCCTGCGCAAGCGTCTGAGCCTTCTTCACCACCGACTTGGGATCGGTGCCGTCGACCCCTGCCCCTCCACAGCCCGCTGTCGCTGCCAACGCTGCTACGGCGGCGGCCGCAGCTCCCTTCGACAACCGTTCCGTCATCTTCACATCTCACCAATCCAAGAGGTCTTCTCCAGCGTGCAATATCCCCTTGCCGCTGGCCTTCAGGTCATCACCGACATCGCTGAGATCATCCAATGCGCCATCCACGTCGCCGCTTACGAGATCACCGCCGGCGCCGATCACGTTGTTCTCCGCCTGCCCGAACGCATGCAACGCGTCGCCTGTGTGCTCGACCGGCGCTCCCCAGTCCCCCATCGCGTGTCCAACGTTCTGCAGGACCGCACCGCCCATGTCAGGCACGGAGACAACTGGGGGCATAGCGAGGTCCGCGAGATTGGGTATCGCGCCGATCTTCTGCTCGGTCGGCATCGCCGTGACCTTGTCCGTCTGGCCGAGCACGATGTCCGTCATGTTGTTCAGGGACGGGCCCTGATCCCAGTATTCGCTGTGCGCGTGGCCGACCCCGCTCCCGTCGCCGGTGTCGAAGGTTTGGCCGCCGAAGGCCGAGGATGTCGGGTCATTGCCGAACCTGATGTGATGGTCGTCGAACCACTCAAGTGGATTGAGCGATGCGGACACTTCCGGAACGGGGTCGAATTTCGCCTTGCCTGCCCAGACGTGACTGGGGTCGAGGTGCAAATCGGATGCTTTGTCGACCGTGACCCCGGGGGAACCCACGAAGATGACGCCGTCGGCTTTCATTCCTGCGTGCGCGAAGGCATCGCCGACGAGGGTCGAGCCGTAGCTGTGTCCGATAAGTGTCACATTGTCCGCGCCGATGTGGTTGGGCTTGAGGGAGTTGACAAAGGCCGCCAACTTGGGCGCTCCGGCGTCCGCGTTACTCTGCGAGGCCGGACCGGGGACGTCCCATTGCGGAGCGTCATAGCCGAGCCAATAGATCGATGCGGTGGAGCCTGGCTTTTGCGTGTTTGCCGTGCCGTAGAGCGTCAGGGCTCGATTGAAGTCACCCGATGCACCGCCCAGGCTCGATCCCGTGCCAGGCACATATACTGCCGTGTTTGCCGCCGTATCCGGGTTTCCGTATGAGACTGCGACGTGCCCCCTGCCTACGTCGTCGAAGCCGAGCAAGAACATGTCCGACCTGTACAACTTGTCGTTCGGATCCGTCAGGTGCTGCCACAGATCCTTAAGTTCCTGCGGGCAGTCCGGCTTTTGAACCGCCGCCTGGAGGCGCAGTCGGTTGAGCTTGTCCGCCACATCGGAGGGCAACCCTTGAAACGCCGTTACATCGTTTGGTGGAGCGGCGTCAGAGTATGCCTTCAGGAACTCCGGGTCGTTCAGGTGCTTCCGGAGGTCACTCTTAACCAGGTTGACCGCGGCCTGATCCTTGCTCGCGAGCGCTTGCTGGAGCAGGGCCGCGTCGGCCGCTCCCATGGAGTACGGCTCCGGAATGCGGACGGTACTGAGCCCTGGGTGTTGCTTCTCCAGGGCTGCTCCCAGAGCCTGTCGGCGCTGGAGCATGGGCAATTGGTCGTCGAGCCAGCCGCAGATGGCAGTCAGACTGTTCAGCGCCTGGACATCTATGCCGAATCGGCCCAACTGGCTCTTGATCGATGATGCGCCGTTGCGCAGCTTCTCCTTGTCTCCCTTGAAGGAGCCGATTGTCCTCAGTAGAGCATCCGGGTCTATCCCGGAGAAATCCCCCATGCTGCCTCTCCCCGTTGCATGCGCGTACGTCGGCCGTGCCTATCAGTTGCGTTCAAGGTCCATTCGCATCATCTTGGCCAGGCCAGGGGTCACCTTGTCCGGGCACTTGGCGATCTCAGCGTCGACTGCCGGGATGACCTTGTCGATCAGGGCCTTCATGTGGGTACGCCGACCTTCGAGTTCCGCATGCCAGGCATCGGCGGCCTTGCCAACCCATACCTTCCCGGAACCAATGTCTTTAGATGTCGTCTCAAGCAGTGTTCTGAGGTCTGCGGTCTGCTTCTGCAGGCTGGCCTTCAGCGACTTCAGGGCTGCAAGGTACGGGTTGTCCACGTTCGCCTGACCATCGGTACTCCCCATGGGCTCCCTCTCAAGCTCCATCGGTCCTTGACGTTCCCAGCATGATGCCATGGGGAACCAAGCAGGATCTGGGGTGAACCGCTCCGAGATCGGTGGACGCTCTACGGGTTGCCCCCAGTCGCCGGCCGGAGCCGGTACTGATCGTGGTGGTCTTTCTTCTGCCGGGCAGGTCGACCTTCTGCTGGGCTGCCGGATCCCCCATGACCTCTCCCCGCTTCCGTCGCATGCGCATGTACCACCGCGAAGCAACATCATGGCATGTGGGAACCAACGGGCATACAGGTGGCGTGTGTTGTAGAGGAATAGGCTGGCACTGAGGTTTCGCGAGTGGCGTAGAGTACGGTGCCACTCGCGGACGACGGGTTCGCAGCAGAGGTTTTTGATACGGGGAGGAGCGGTTAGCCATGGCTAATATCAGTGGTGCCGATCTCGAAGCGCTGAACAAGCTGGTCAATCACTTCAAGAGCCAGAAGATCAACCTGGAGTCGGTGTTCTCCGGTCTGAACTCCGCCTCTGACGAGAGCCAGGCGTACTGGACGGGCCCGCTGGCGGACAAGTTCCGCCATGAGTGGTCCTCGATGAAGCCGCACCTGCAGAAGATCGTGGACCTGCTGCACGAGGCCCACCAGGCTTCGCAGACCCACCACGAGAACATCCGCCGGGCCACTTCGGGTCACTGAGCCAGTAGTTACGGCCCGGGGGCGGGGAGTCCGAAGCTTCGGACTCCCCGCCCCCGGGCCGTTTCTCGTGCCGTGGGTCTCTCTGGCGTCCTCAGTCGTCGACGACCGCCTGCACCTGAGTCGTCGAGCTGCCCTGGACCAGGATTCCGCGGCCCGCGGGGCCTGCCGCGGTCGTGCGGGGCAGGCGAAGGCCGAAGAGCTGTTCGCCGGCGTCCGGGGTGGGAGCGAGGAGGAGGCCGTGGCGGTTGCGTCGCGCCTCGACCACGAAGCCGCGGTACTGGGATCCCAGGACCTCGGCCGAACCGGCCGCGATGACGGCGTGATCGCCGTCCAGTCCGCTGCGGACGACCTCCTCCAGACCCTCGGCCAGCGCGGAGTCGTAGAGGAGTTCCGCGTCGTCCACGAGGACCGCGTAACGCTCGGTCGACACCGGTGACAGGAGTTCGGTGAGATCGTGCTGCGAGGCGTCGCCGGTCAGGACGCCGAGGACGCCGGGCTCGCCCTCCAGGTTCTTCAGTGGAGAGCGTTTCGGGGTGACCAGAACGACGGGCAGGCCGCGCCGGGTCAGTGACCGTGCCATCGTGGTGAGCGTGCTCGACCGGCCCGACTTCGGTGGGCCGGCGATGACGAAGCCGGGACCGGCCTCCGACAAGTCGGCCCCCAGCGGCGCCAGTTCGTCGCCCCCGACGCCCACCAGAGCCCACAGGTCCGAGGCGGGGACGAACTCCGGGTCGAGGGCGAGGGCTTCCCTGGCCGTGCACCGGATGGGCAGGGCGTCCACCCGCATCGGCCGAAGCCGTCGCGGCGGCCGCGGGTGCACACGGGCGGCCTCGGTGGCGATCTGCTGCACTGCCTCCACCTGGGCCTTGCCGGCCGGGTCGGCGGCCAGCAGGGCCAGTTGGCATTCCTGGACGCCGTCGTCCGTGAGACGCAGGGCGCGGCCGGGCGGCATGTCCTTGGGCACGGAACGCGGGTTGATGCCGACCATGCCGTAGTCGTCGGGGTTGGTGAGCCGCAGGATCAGCCGCTCACCGAAAGAGCTGGTCACGGTTCCGGTCGTGCCGCTGCGGTCCGTGGTCATCACCACGCGCAGGCCGACGGCGGGGCCCTCACGGAAGAGGCGGGTGACGGCTTCGATCAGCTTGCCGTAGTCGTAACCCTCGAACGTCTGGACGTAGCTCTCCCAGCCGTCGAGGAGCAGCACCATGTACGGCAGCCTGTCCTCGCCCTGCGCCGACGCCCGCTGCTCGGCGACGCTGGAGAAGCCGAGGTGGGCGAGGAGTTGCTGGCGCCGTGTCACCTCGCCCTGGAGGCGGCCCAGGAGCCGTACCAGGCGTTCTGTCTCGTCGCGGGTGACGACACCGCCCGCATGCGGCAGCCTGGTCAGCGGCAGGAGAACGTTGGCTCCGCAGTCGATGCCGTAGAGGTGCACGTCGGACGGGGACGTGGTCATGGCCACGGAGGCGGCGAGCGTACGCAGCGTGGTGGAGCGTCCGGAGCGAGGACCGCCGACGATCAGCAGGTGCTCGCCGTCCACCAGGTCCAGGTGAAGCGGGGAGCGGGCCTGCCGGGCGGGTACGTCGATGACGCCGAAGACGGCCGGGGACAGGTCGCCCTGTGCGGGACCGGTTTCCTGACGCAGGTCGGCGAGGGCGACGTGGGTGGGCAGCGGCGGCAGCCACGGGCTGTGCGGCTCGCCGAAGCCCATGCGGCGTGACCCGTCCGCGATGGCGTCCACCAGCACCGCGAGATCCGTCACCATGGTGCCGTCGTCGCCGTCGGCGGCTGCCTTGGGCAGGGGACGGCCGATCGCGTTCCACGGCAGCGGGACGAGGCCGACGGCGGGCCGTGACGACTGCCCGGGCCGACGGCCGCCGATGCGCGCGGACTGGACGGCCACCAGCGCGTTCGCACCCGAGCGTACGTACATCCGGCCCGGAGTGGATTTCGCGATGCTCCCCGCGTCCGGCGCGTCGATCACGTCCGCGGACTCGTCGCGGTTGGTCACGCGGAGTGCGATGCGCAGGTTCGTGTTGGCGCGGATGTCCTGGCTGACGACGCCC
The DNA here is from genome assembly GCF_055558375.1 of Streptomyces sp. NPDC025793. Taxonomy (NCBI): domain Bacteria; kingdom Bacillati; phylum Actinomycetota; class Actinomycetes; order Kitasatosporales; family Streptomycetaceae; genus Streptomyces; species Streptomyces sp. NPDC025793. Next base: position 25,202 of record NZ_JBVHMR010000051.1, read on the forward strand.
GCGGGACGCTGTGTGGCGAGGATGAGGTGCACACCGAGAGAGCGCCCGCGGCGTGCGATGTCGACCAGACCGGCGACGAAGTCGGGCAGCTCGGCGACCAGCGAGGCGAACTCGTCGATGATGATGACCAGCCGGGGCATCGGCTCCAGCTCGGGCCGCAGCTGACGGGTGTCGGTGTAGTCCTCGATGTCCTTCGCGGGAGCCTGGAGCAGGAGTTCCTCGCGCCGTCTCAGTTCGGCGGCGAGCGAGGCCAGGGCGCGCTCGGTCAGATGCGCGTCGAGGTCGCTGACCATGCCGACGGTGTGCGGAAGGCGGGCGCAGTCCTGGAAAGCGGCGCCGCCCTTGTAGTCGATCAGAACGAAGTTCAGGGTGTCGGGCCGGTTGTGCACGGCGAGCGAGGTGATGAGGGTCTGCAGCAACTCGGACTTGCCGGCACCTGTGGTGCCGGCGACGAGCCCGTGCGGCCCGTCCAGCCGGAGGTCGAGCGAGAAGGTGCCCTCGGCCCCGACGCCGACCGGGAAGCGGGTGGTGGCACCGCCGGAGCGCCACATCAGCTCGATGGCGGCGCCCGTCGGATCAGGCATCTGCAGCAGGTTCAACAGACGTGCCGCCGACGGCAGCGCACTGTCGGCGTCGTCGCGGCTGACGTCGCGGACGGGAGCCAGTGAGCGGGCCACCAGTTCGCACCACTCCCGGGACACCTGGTCGGCCAGCACCTCACCCAGTGCGTCGAGTCCCGCACCGCGCAGCAGCACGCGGTCGGCGGAGCCGGTCGGCCAGCAGATCGCCGCGCGGCATTCCTCGGGCAGCAGCCGCTCATCCTCGTCCACGCACAGCGCGAACATGCCGTAAAGCGGCCCTTCCTGCAGCAGTTGGGGAACGCCCGGCACTCGGCGGAGCAGCCGCGCCCCGTCCAGAACGATCAGGGTGTACGGGTCGGGCCGCAGCCGACCCATGCCGCCGGCGGGAGTGGCAGCCTCCTTACGGCGATTCAATTCGTTGAGCAGTTCGGTGACGCGTCGCCCGACGGTCTCGGAGTCGGCGCCCACGAGAGAGACGCAGTCCTGCCCGTTGCGCGGCGCTGTGTGGGGCAGCCAGTGCGCCCAGCTCCAGGCGTCCCCGGCGTCCGGGGTGGAAGAGAGCACCACGATCGACAGATCGCGCGGGCTGTGCAGGACAGCCGACTGGACCGCGAACCAACGGGCGCCGGCCAGCGCCTGGGTACGCGCTCCGGCCAGACCCACGACGCCCAGTTCGGTGAACGGCAGCGGTAGCGGCACATCGTGCACGAGCGGCGGTGCAGGCGGCCCCTCGTCGGCCCTCGACCGAGAGGCGGCGAGTTCGATGTTCGCCGGAAGATCGGCGACGCCGACGCGCAGCACCAGGGCGTCGGGATCGGTGAGCCTGCGTTCCCACAGACGTCGCCGTGGTCCGGTCGCGAACAGCAGGAGAGAGGCGGCGTCCGGGTAGGCGTCACGCCGGGCTCGCTGATCCGCGGCGCACAGGCGGGACAGGTCCTCGTCGTACTTTGCCTTCTGGGCCTTGTACTCCTTCATGGTGGTGCGGTGCTTCTTCTTGCCCTCGCGGTTCTGGCTGACCCATTCGCCGGCCATCATGACCGGGCTCATCAAGCAGAACAGCAGCGTGTACGTCTGCTTGGTCATGAGGTACATGACCACGCCGAAGATCAACGGGGTGATCGAGGCGATCAGTTGGAAGCGGTGGCGCTCGGCTTTGCCGGGGGAGTCCGGAACCACGAGCCTCGCGCGTGGCGGGAGCGAACTCAGCCGGGGCGGGCGGTTGTAGGCCAGTCCGCCCTCGCCCATGGGTGCCAGGTGCGCGTCGGGTTCCACCGGACTGTCGAGGACCAGCAGGGAACTGCCGCAGGTGAGGAGCGCGCCCAGCGGCCACTCGCGTTCCCCGGCAACGGCCTCCCCGTCGAGGAGAACCTCGGCGCCCGCCGCTCCCGGCGTCAGGGTGACCCGGCCGTCGACGGCGACGCTCACCCGCAGCGCTTCGTGGGGGAGGTGGGGATCGGGGACTGTGACGGTGCAACCGGGCCCCGATCCGATCGTGCTCACGCCCGCGGCCAGCCGGGCGACTCTGCCTGCGCCGGGACCTCCGGTGACCCGCAACTCGTAGCGCCCGGAAGGTTCACCGGACCGGAGAAACGGTCCGATGGCGTCGTCGACGGATATCCGCATGCCATCGCGGAGCACGTCGCCCGCCGGGAGGTCTGGTTCGCAGTACCGGCCGTCGGCCCACAGGCCGTCTGAGGCGCCGGGTGCCGACGCACCGCCGGGTCGTGCGTCGTACGGGTCGTACCGACCGTGCCGCAGTGCGGTGACGGTGGTGGGGGCGGCCGAGGGTGCCAGCGTCTTGGCCACCTCGGCGACGCTCGCGTCCTCACCGAAGTCGAGGATGACGTCCTGTGGATCCGTGCCCTGTCGGACCACCGTCACGGACAGCCGCATCGGCCGTGTTCCTTCCTGGGGACCGTGGCGCCGCCACGTCGAATGCCGGCAAGGCTATCCGGCCCGGTCGGCGGCCCGACGTCGACGGGCCGCCTTCGAGTGCCAACTCAGTTCCGCACTTCAGTGGTTCACGGACTGGATCTCCTGGACCTTCACGTCCTGTTCCTTGCCGAACGTTCCATCGGGCAGTGTTCCGCCCGGCGTGCCCGTGCCCGTCCAGGTGATCGCCCAGGTGACCGTGGCCTTCAGCGGGAACGTTCCGTTGCCGGAGGAGCGCAGGTACGTGATGCCGCAGGGTGGGGTCTGGTCGGCCATCCCCTTGGCGTAGGCCTGCCCGATCGAATGATCGCTGCTGAAGGCGCACTCACCGGAGGAAGGGAAGGTCTTGGCATCGGGCGTGCCGGGCTCCAGCTTCAGCGAGACGGGCTCGGCGGTCGTGGTGGCCTGGATGTTCAGGCCGGGGACGTTCAGCGAGGCGGTAACGGACACCTTTTTGAACGTGGCCTTGTCCAGCCAGGCCCAGGTGGGGAGATTGACCTTGGTGACGTCGGCCGGAGCGAGCGAGACCTTGGTGTCCGGCAACTTGATTCGGTTGTAGGCGAGTTCGGCCAGGATCTCCGGCGAGATCGCTTGTTTGACCGGCGGGGTGTCGCCGTTCTTCACCCAGAAGGGGAGGTCACTGCATTCCCAGGCCGCCGGATCGTTCAACCGAGACGGGTCCTGTGTGGAGACCCACCAGTTGCCTTCATTGGACTTGTCCAGGTTGTAGTTCTTGTACTTGCCGTTCTTGTACATGTTCCGGTACTCGCCCGTCGCCTCCTTGGCGTAGTCGGGCTGGCCCGGGTCGTTGACGACCTGGTTGTAGCCGTCTTCCATTTCCTTGGAGAACTGCTGCGCCGATATCGGCTCGTACCAGCAGGCGGGCGGCGTCCAGTTGCCGACGGGGGTGACCGCGGAGGACGACGGGTCGCCGGCGGACCGGGTGGAGCCGGAGAAGGAGACGCGGGACTCGATCGTGTGGCCGTCCTGTCGCGCACTGGTGCTCGTTTTGCCCTGGGTGCCGCCGCCCGGGCTCAGGTCCGCCCAGGCGGGCGGTGCGATCACGCCGCAGGTCAGGGCGGTGGCGCCTGCCACGATGGTCCATCTCTGCCAGGTGGTCGTCGAGCGACCGCCGATCAGGGCATGCATGCCTTGTTCCCCCTGTCGCTCCTGAGAGCGGATGTCTGCCAGACGCCTTTAGTGCTCTTTCCAAGGCGCGCAGTGTAGAGAATGTACGATTTGTCGGTCACCGGAGTCGTGTCGATCTTTCCCGTCTTCCGGCTTTTCCCGTATGCCTTGCCTTCGAATGAGCAGTAGCTCAGCGTCGCGCTGTTCGCCGCGTACACGTTGACTTGGGGGTCGAAGTAGCGAGTCGTCCCTGTCAGAGTGAGGCCCGCATCCTTGACCTGCTTGACCCACTGAGCCGCTCCCACGAGGGCATCCCCTGTGTAGTAGAAGCCGAGCGACGGCTCGTCGGGGTTTGCCTGGGAGAGGGCGTAGTTCGTGGCGTCGATACGCCGTTCGGAGTCGGCGAGTACTGGGCCGGTCTTGGGGTCTGCGGTATTCCAGCCTGCGAAGACATCGTGCACATCGGTGGGCAGCGTGATCCTGGGGCGGGGTGCGCCATCGTTCGGCGAAGTGCTGGGCGAAGGCGAGGAGTTCGCAGTGCCGGCGCCGGCGATCTTGTCGTTGCCCTTTGACGAGCTGCCGCCACCACCGCACGCGGTCAACAACAGGGATGCTGTCGCGGCCAGCACGGCAGCTACGGGCACGGAACGGCTCTTCACGATCGGCTCCCCCGGAGACGTGAGTTGAGTCAGGATGCATGACGCTACCGGTGCGCTGTTCGGTTTCTGCAGGCAGATACTCTCAAGGTCAAGCAAACTCACGGAAATTCAAAAGAATTAGTCAGGTCGGCTTTGCGTTCTGCGCCTTGACGACAGCCGGCGGGACCTTGGCGTCGCCGGTGGTCCGCTGGAGGAAGGCCTGACTGTCGATGGCGAAGTACGTGGCCATCGGGTCGCCGAAGCGGAAGACCTGCGTCCGGACGGTCTGGGTGTGACCGTACGCGTCGTCGAAGTCGGTGGCGAGGGCGAGAGCCTCGTCACCGCCCGTGGGGGACGGTTCTGACCCCGTCCGGCTCCTTCTTGGCGGCTATCCGGGTCAGGGACGCCTGCGGGGAGCCGATCGGGAGGCTGTTCATCGCGTAACCCGCCGACAAGCAGGCGGGCTTGTCCATCGTCAGGTCCTTCTGCGACGTGGCCGGGCCGTAGTCGGAGTGCGGCTTCGACGCGAGGTACCCTGCCGCGTCCGTGCCGGTGGGGATTCGTTGCTGAACCTGTTGGGTTGGACTGACTGTCCTTGTGGGGGAGGCCGATGTCGGCGAAGTCGGGGTGTCCGGGCTGCGCTTGGCGCCTGCGCCGCCACACCCGGTGAGCGCGGCCAGGGGCAGCAGCGACAGCATGAACGCGGCCAGGATGGTCGAACGCTTCATGCGGGCTCTCCTGGGTGGTTCGGGGATCTGGCGAGCCCTGGTCATCGGCGTTTTCGTAATGACTGCACCAAGTGCGGAACTGCAGTGACGATGTGACGTGTGGTCAAGTCCGCTGTCTCAGGGCGGGAGGGGATCGCCCTTGAGTGGTCTATATGGTGTTGATACCGTGCGGAGGCTCGACGCCTGAACTTGGCTGCACACAGGGTAATTTGACGAAGTAACCAGCTACTTGAAGAATTCTTTGGCTGTTCGGGGGCAATTGCGTGAAGATCCAAGAGCGTACGGGGGCCGGTGCCGGGCGTGCCGCCGTTCCGGCGCAGTCACCCGTCGGTGACCGCCTCCCCACCCCGCCCCGTGAGCGCAAGCCCGCCCTCGCCGCGCTCGCGGTGCTGCTCATCCTGCTCGGTGCCCTCGGTGCGACCACGCTCGTGCTGCGGGCCGGGAACCGGATCGAGGTCGTCAAGGTGACGCAGCCGATCCAGGTCGGGCAGTCCGTCAACAGCAGCAACTCCACGTCCGTGATGGTGGCCGCGGACAACAGCATCGACTACGTCCGGTGGGACCAGCTGGGCGCCTTGAAGGACTACAAGGCGCGGACCACGATCTACCCGGGCACCGTCGTCGTGGGCCAGATGTTCACCAAGGGCGACGTGCTGCCGGCCGGCAAGGCCGTCGTCGGTGTGTCTCTGAAGGACGGCCAGTACCCGGCGGACATCCAGGCCGGTGACACGGTCGCCGTCTACAACGTCGACAGCGGCGGTTCGGGGTCGGGCAAGACGGGTACGGGGGCCGGGACCGGGTCCTCGTCCTCCGGTTCCGCGTCCTCCGGGGCCCCCGTCGCCACCGCCAAGGTCGGCTACAAGAAGGACGGCGGCGACGCCACCATCAGCAGCGGCAATCTCTCGCTGACCCTGATCGTCGACCAGGCCGACGCCGCCGCCGTGACCCGTGCCGCCTCGAACGGCGCGGTCGCCGTCGTGCACGTCTCCGACTCCGGCTCCGGCTCCGGCAACTAGTAAGGCGGACCCCGGATCTCATGGCGCTCATCGCTCTCGCCGCCGACAAGGGTTCCCCCGGCGTCACCACCGCGGCCGTCGCGCTCGCCGCGGTCTGGCCGCGCCGTGTTCTGCTCGCCGAGACCGACCCGGCGGGCGGCGATCTCGTGTACCGCAGCACGGCCGCGCACGGCGGGCCGCTCAATCCCAACACCGGACTGCTGTCGATCGCCGCGACGGCCCGGCGCGGGCTGGTGCCCGATCAACTCTGGGACCATGTCCAGCCGTTGAGCGGTGGGCTGGAAGTGCTCGTGGGGCTCGGTGTCGCCGAACAGGCCGCCGGGCTGGTCAGCCTGTGGCCGACGCTCGGGCGCTCGTTCGCCGCCCTCGCGGACTCGCCCCAGGCGCCCGCCGACGTCATCGCCGACTGCGGACGCGTCAGCGGTGACACCCCGGCCGTCGAGCTGTTCCCCCACGCGGCGCTCGTCCTGCTCCTCTCCCGCACCGAGCCCGAGGCACTGGCCCGGGTCCGGGACCGGGCTGCCCACCTGTCCGCGCGGCTGCACGGCGGCTCGCGCGGTGCCGCGGCGCTCGCCACCCCGCTCGTCGGCGTCGTCCTGATCGCCGACCCGGCGGGTTCGGGCAAGCTCGTCAACCAGGTCAACGACATGCTGGTGCACGCCCAGACCGGTGCCAGGGTCGTCGGCACCCTCGCGGACGACCCGGCCGGCGCCGACATGCTGGCCGGGCGCAAGCGGGGCCGCCTCGACAAGTCGCTGCTGGTCCGCTCGGCCCGTAAGATCGCCGGCGATCTGAACCAGCAGTACGGCGCCGCCTGGGCTGTTTCCGCCCAGGCCCAGCAGGGCCACCACATGCAGCAGCCGCACCAGGGTCAGCAGCCCCAGCAGGCTCAGCAGACCCACCAGGGTCAGTACCAGCCGCCGTACCAGCCTCAGCAAGGCCAGCCCCAGCAAGGCCAGCCGCAGCCGCCGTACCAGCACCGGCAGGGGCACATGGGGGCCGGCCGATGACCGCGGTCGACCATCAGCTGGTCAAGCGGTTCCGGCAGGACGCCGGTGACCGGATCGCCGAGCAGCGGCGGCTGGACCAGGTCAGTGGCGTCGCGCCGATGTCCACGGAGGACGAGCGGCAGTACGCGCGCGCGGTGATCGCGCAGATCCTGGAGGAGCACGCCCGCGCCGAGATCAACGCGGGCCGTGCGCCGCTGGACGCCGAGACCGAGGAGCAGTACGCCGCCGCCGTGCACGCGGCGCTGTTCGGCGTGGGGCGGCTCCAGCCGCTGCTGGACGACCCCGAGGTCGAGAACATCGACATCAACGGCTGCGACCAGGTCTTCGTCGGGTACGCCGACGGGCGTGAGGTGAAGGGCGAGCCCGTCGCGGAGACCGACGAGGAGCTCATCGAGCTGATCCAGGTGCTCGGCGCCTACTCCGGTCTGTCCTCGCGGCCGTTCGACTCGGCCAACCCGCAGCTGGACCTGCGGCTGCCCGACGGCTCCCGGCTCTCCGCGGTCATGGACGTGGCCCGGCGGCCCGCGTTGTCCATCCGGCGTGCCCGCATGGGCAAGGTGTTCATAGCCGACCTGGTCGGCAACGGCACGCTGACGCCGGAGGTCGCCCATTTCATGGCCTGCGCGGTCCGGGCCCGCAAGAACATCATGATCGCCGGTGCGACCAACGCCGGAAAGACCACCCTGCTGCGCGCGCTCGCCAACGAGATCCCGCAGCACGAGCGGCTCATCACCGTCGAGCGCGCCCTGGAGCTGGGCCTCGACACCTTCCCCGAACTGCACCCGAACGTCGTCGCGTTCGAGGAGCGACTGCCCAACTCCGAGGGGCATGGCGCCATTTCCATGGCCGAACTGGTTCGCCGCAGCCTCCGCATGAATCCCTCCCGCGTCATCGTCGGCGAGGTGCTGGGCGACGAGATCGTCACCATGCTGAACGCGATGTCGCAGGGCAACGACGGTTCGCTGTCCACGATCCACGCCAACAGCTCCAGCGAGGTCTTCAACCGTATCTCGACCTACGCGTTGCAGGCGTCCGAGCGGCTGCCCATCGAGGCCAGCCAGATGCTGATCGCGGGCGCGGTCAACTTCGTCGTCTTCATCCAGCGGCGCAACAACTACGAGAGCGGCGGCCGGCTGCAGCGCATGGTCACCTCCGTCCGTGAGGTCAACGGCGTCGACGGCCGCGTCCTGTCCAGCGAGGTCTTCGCCGAGGCCGCCGACGGACGGGTCGTGCCACATGCACCCATCGCCTGCCTGGAGGACCTGATGCCGCACGGCTACCGGCCCCACGGAAGCTGGGGGTGAGCATGGACCTCGGTGCGCTCGGCGCCCTGTACTCGACCACGGTCCTGTACGCCATCGGCAGCGGTGTCGCCGCCGGCGGCGGACTCGCGTTGCTCCTGATCGCTGTCCGCGGCCTGCCGGCGAAGCCCGAGCACGAGAAGCAGCGTGCCAACGAACGCGCCGCCGAACTCGCCCGGTTCGCCGGACGGCGCGGCTCGCTCGCCGTGGGTGTCGGCCTTGTCGTGCTGCTGCTGACCCGCTGGGTGGTCGCCGGTATCGCCGCGGGCGTCCTCGTCTTCTTCTGGAACCGGCTCTTCGGCGGTGCCGCCGAGGAACGCGCCGCCATGCGCCGCGTCGAGGCCCTCGCCTCCTGGACCGAGTCCCTGCGCGACACCATCGCCGGCGCCGTCGGCCTGGAGCAGGCCATCCCCGCCTCCGCGCGGGCGGCCGCCCCGGTGCTGCGGCCTCATCTGGACGCGCTCGTCGACCGGCTGCGTGCCCGCACTCCGTTGCCCGACGCGCTGCAGCTGCTCGCCGACGAGATCGACGACGCCTCCGCCGACATCATCGTCGCCGCGCTGATCCTCAACGCCCGGCTGCGCGGCCCCGGTCTGCGCCAGGTGCTCGGCGCGCTCGCCAAGTCGGCGCGCGAGGAGGTCGACATGCGTCAGCGCGTGATGGCCCAACGCGCCTCCACCCGGCGCTCGGTGCAGATCGTCGTCGCCGTGTCGGTCGCGTTCGTCCTCGGACTCGCCGTCTTCAACCGGGACTTCGTCGCACCGTACGGCACCCCCGTCGGACAGCTCGTCCTCGCGCTCGTCTGCGCCCTGTTCGCGCTCGGGTTCTGGTGGCTGCGCAAGCTGTCCACGATCGAGACGCCCGAGCGGTTCCTGGTCCGGGACGAGTCGGCGGTGCTGTTCGTGCGGCCCCGCTCCGCGGTGGCCCAGGAAGACGGGGTGCGGGGATGAGCCTCACCCTGCCGATCGTCGTCGGCGTCGTCTTCGGGCTGGGCATCTACGCCCTGATCCGTGCGCTGATGCCGACCAGGCGCAGCGCGGTCGCCCAGGTCGCGCGGATCGACGCGCTGCGGGCGCGTGGAACGGCGTACGAGTCCGCGCGCCGGACGAAGGAGGACGAGGGCCGGTTCGGCGCGCTGCGCGCCCGTGTCGGAGCCCGCGTCTCGGAGTTCTACCTCCAGCAGGGCTGGGAGCAGCGCTCACTCCGTGCCGACCTGGCCGTCCTGGAGCGGAGTTGGGAGAGGTTCCTCGCGACCAAGGTGCTGCTGGCGGTCGCCGGTCTGTTCTTCGGGCCGTTCCTCTTCGCGGTGGTCTGGACGATGGGCATCGGCTCCAGCCCGGTCATCCCGGTCTGGCTGGCCCTGGCGTGCGCGGCGGTGTTCTTCTTCCTGCCCGACGTCGAGGTACGGCGGGACGCGGCCGACAAGCGCCGGGACCTGCGCCGGGTCATCGGGGCGTACCTGGACCTGGTGTCGATGAGCCTGGCGGGCGGACGCGGCCTGCCGGAGGCCCTGATGGCGGCGGCCGAGATCTCCGACGGCTGGGCCAACCAGCGCATCCGCAGCGCCCTGGCCGACGCCCGGATCACCGGGCACAGCCAGTGGCAGGCGCTGGGCCGGCTGGGCGAGGAACTGGGTGTGGAGGAGCTGAAGGACCTGTCGGCGTCGCTGGCGCTCGTCGCGGACGACGGTGCCAAGGTGCGTGAGTCGCTCGCCTCTCGCGCCGAGACCATGCGGCACCGCGAACTCGCCGAGATCGAGGGCAGCGCGGGCGAGAAGTCCCAGTCGATGCTCGTGGCGCAGCTGCTGCTGTGTGCCGGCTTCCTGGTGTTCCTGATCTTCCCCGCGGCGATGCGGGTGTTCCAGGTGTGAGCGGTCTCGGAAGAACTTCGACCAACTGCTGCACGAGACGAGACGACAAAGAGGACAACTCATCATGAACGGACGGAACTTCAGTACCGGGATCCCGGCAGTGGATTTTCTGGTCACCTACCTGCGCGGCCGCGTGGAGCGGGCCCGGTCCGGTGAACTGGACCGCGGTGCCTCGGCGGTGGAGTGGGTCATCATCTCCGCGGTCGTGGTGGCGATCGTCGGCGTGGTGGCCGCCATCATCAACAGCGCGCTGAGCGACGGCGCCAACAAGGTCGGCAACTGCATCAAGGGCGCGAGCGCGTCCAAGACCTGCTGAGCGTACGTACGACACGACGGGTGGCTCGGGCGACGGGGTACGGGGGGTGACGGGGTGACGGGGGCGCCGGTGAACGTCTTCGGCAACGCCGGCAGACGGGTGCGGCGGCGGGCCGCGGCCGCGCGTGGCCGGAACGGCGACTCCGGCATGACCTCGATCGAGTTCGTGTTCCTCACGCCCGTCCTCTTCTTCATGATCTTCGCGACCGTCCAGTTCGCGCTGTACTTCTTCGCCGACCACGTGGCCCAGGCGGCGGCCCAGGCGGGGGCGCGCAAGGCCCGCGCCACGGCCGATGCGCAGCCCGGCGCGTGGCGCGGTGAGGCGCGGGACGTGGTCGACTCGTACATCCAGCAGCTCGGTCCGCAGTTGGTGCTCTCGCCGGACGTGCAGACGGTGCAGCCCGAGCAGCACACGGTGGGCGTGGTGATCACGGCGCGGGTACCGACGGTCTTCCCCGGGCTGGACCTGACCGTCCACGCCCAGTCGTCGGGCCCGGTGGAGCGGTTCGTGAAGGAGCCCGGGAACTGATGCGCTCCTGGCTGAGAAGGCGCTGCGCGGCCGCCGACCGCGGGCTGTCCACGGTCGAGGTGGTCATCCTCGCCCCCGTGATGATCCTCTTCATCCTGGTGCTGGTGGCCTTCGGCCAACTCGTCGACGGCCGGGGCGCGATCGACGGCGCCGCCCGCGACGCGGCCCGCGCGGGTTCGATCCAGAAGGACCATGGGACGGCGATGGAGGAGGCACGCAGGGCCGCCGAGGCAGACCTGTCGGACGTCTGCTCCGGCCCGGTCTCGGTCGTCCAGACCAGCCAGGGCTTCGCGCCCGACAGCATCTTCACGGTCGAGGTGAGCTGCCAGGTGCGTGGTCTGGCCATGCTGGGCCTGGACATCCCCACCCACCTCTCGGCCAGCTTCTCCTCCCCGCTCGACCCGTTCCGGAGGTCGGCGTGAGAGACGTCGTACGCACCTGGTGGGCCGCGCGCCGCCGCCGTCTGGACGACGGGGGTTCGGGCGCGGGCGCGGTCATCATCTTCGCCCTGGTCTTCCTCTCGCTGGCGGCCTTCGTCATAGACGGCGGCCTGTCCATCTCCAAACGGGAACGCGCCGCCGACATCGCGGAACAGGCCGCCCGGTACGCCGCCCAGGACATCGACAAGAACGCCCTGTACGAGAACCAGGGCGGCGCGGCGCCGATCAAGTACCAGGACTGCGACGCCCGGGTGAAGGCGTTCGCCCGTGAGATGGGCATGAGCACGGCCGACATCGGCGCGACCCACTGCGTCGCCGCGGACGCCGACCAGGTGGAGGTCGAGGTCCAGTTGACGTACCAGCCGGTGTTCACAGGGCTGTTCTACGGCGGCGACGTGGTCGTGCGCGGGCGGTCCGTGGCGAAGAACGAGGTCGGCTGAGGAATGCGCTGTTTCCACACTGTCAGTCCCGGTCCATAGGATCTCTGCAGGCTCTCGACAACGCCCCACCGCACACTCCCGCCCCCACGACCCAGGACACCCGCCATGGCGCGACGCAGCACATCAGGCTCGACGGGAAGCCCGACGGGCCCGCGGAACCGCACACCTCACCCGGTACAGGTACGACGGCGCACGTTCGGGGACTTCGTCATGGCGTTCCTCGCGTTCGTCGCCCTGCTCGCGCTCGTCGTCGGTGTACCCGGTGCGCTCGCCGTCTTCGTGGGCTGGCCGCTGCCGCACGGGTTGCCGTCGCAGGACTGGCTGACACAGGAGATCACCGTGCAGACCTTCCTGCACGTGCTCACCGTCGTCGTCTGGCTCGCCTGGGCCCAGTTCACCGCCTGCGTGCTCGTGGAGATCAAGGCCGCCGTCTCCGGCGTCGGCCTGCCGGGCCGCGTCCCGGGCGCCGGCCCGAGCCAGCTGCTCGCACGGCAGCTCGTCACCGCGCTGCTCCTCGTCGGTGCCACCGCCGCCAGCCTCACGCCCGGGCTGTCGCAGCTCGGGCAGCACGCCGGCCTGGAGGGCAACCAGAAGGGCACGGTCGCCGCCGCCCAGCAGACGCCGGGTCTCCTTTCCCCGCAGCAGGCCGAGGCCCAGCGCGCGGCAGCGGCCGTCGCCGAGCAGGCGGACCACGCCGCGGCGCAGGCCCGGTCGGACGGAGGCAAGCACGAGGGCACCAAGTTCTACCGGATCCAGCCGCCCGAGGGCCGTCACCACGACTCCCTGTGGGAGATAGCCCAGCGCCACCTCGGTGACGGGCGCCGGTACAAGGAGATCTACGAACTCAACAAGGACCGTCTCCAGACCGACGGCTCACGCCTCACCGAGGCCAGCCTGATCCGTCCCGGCTGGATCATGGAGATGCCCGGCGATGCCCACGGCGGCGAACTCGTCGAGATGCCCGACGCGCACGTCTCCCCGGCCGCGCAGAAGCAGATCCAGCAGTACGACAAATCCGGCCACCACGCCCACGCGCATGAGCAGAACGGCCGGCACGCCCAGGGCGACGGCCACGCGTCCGTACCCGCGCAGCGGGGGCCGGCCACCAGCACCGCGGGCGACGGCGCCGCAGCGGCGGGCCGGCAGCACGCCACCGCCGCCCGGGACGCTTCCTCCTCATCCTCCTTCGGCCTGTCCGAAGCCCTTGTCGGCGCCCCGCTGCTCGCCGCCGGACTGCTCGCCGCCCTCGGCCACCGGCGCCGACAGGCACTGTGGCAGTCGGCGCTCGCCGCCGTCGGCGGCCGGCGCGGCATGGAACCCCCCACCCCGACCGGCGACGCCCGAAGCGCCCAGGACGCGCTGCTCGTCGGCGCCGACCCCGAGGGCGTACGGCTGCTGGACCGGTCGCTGCGCGGGCTCGCCGCCGCCCTCGCCGCAGAGTCCCGTCCGCTGCCCGTGGTCTATGCCGCCTGGCTCAGCCGCGGCGATCTGCACCTGCAGCTCGCCCAGCCCGCCGGAAAACCGCCGGCACCCTGGCGGCCCGGGCAGGACCAGACCTTCTGGGTGCTGTCCCGCACGGACGCCGAGCGCTACGGCGACACGGACACCGCCGCTCCCTACCCCGGCCTGGTCAGCCTCGGCACCATGGACGACTCCCGGCTGCTGCTCAACCTGGAGGCGGTGCCCGGCATCGTCTCGCTGAGCGGTCGCGCGTCCGACCGGGCCGCGGTGTTCGCCTCGGTCGCCGCCGAGCTCGCCACCAACGGCTGGTCGGACCGCATGACCATCACCCTCGTGGGCTTCGGCGAGGACCTCACCGCCCTGGCACCCAACCGGCTGCGCCACCTCGACGGCATCGAGGCGCTGACCGAGACCATGGAGGCCGAGACCCGGCAGCGGCGCGGCGCACTCGGCGCCGCCGGCCACGACTCGGTCCTCACCGGCCGCACCGGCCCCGCCCAGCACACCCGTTGGGCCCCTCATCTGGTGCTGCTCGCCGCCCAGCCTTCCGCCGAGGACGCGCTCAAACTCGCCGAACTCGCCGCCGACGCCAGCCGCCTCGGCATCGGCTACCTCGTCGGCACCGAGGCCGACGACCTGCCCGGCGCCGCCTGGGAGATGCAGATCACGCACGAGGGCAAGCTGCTCGCGCCACTTCTCGGGCTGGAACTGGACGCCCAACTGCTGCCGGCCGCGCAGCAGCGCGCGGTCGTTGAACTGTTCGCCCAGGCCGACCCGGAGCACGATCCGGACGGCCCGGCCACCACCCCGCCCTTCCTCGTCGACGTCACCGAACAGGGCCGGCCCGCGGTCTACGCGCGCCTCGTCGGGCCGTACGAGATCATCGGCCTCGACACCCCGGACGACGACCGCAGCACCCTGCTCCGGGAGGCGCTCGCGCTGCTGCTCATGCACCGGGAAGGCGTCCACCCGCGCGTGCTCGCCGCCGCGTTGTGGCCCCGTGGTGTGACCGAGGACGTCCGCGACGCACTCGTCGAGCGGCTGCGCGCCTGGCTGGGCACCGACCCCGACGGCAGCCCGCGACTGCGTGCCGACGAGACCGGCCGGCTCACTCTCGCCACGTCCGTCGTCTCCGACCTGGACGTGCTGCGCTCCCTCTACCACGAGGCCACCCAGGGCAAGGGGGCCGAAAACCGCGCGGTCCGCGGACGCATGCTCACCGACGCGCTGGTGCTGGTACGGGGCCCGCTCCTCGCCGACCGGCCGGAGGGTCGTTACGACTGGCTCGGCCACGAGATCATCGACGCCCAACTCCCGCTGCTGATCGCGGATATCGGCCTCGCGCTCTCGGCGTTCCACCTGGAGAAGGACCGCGCGGAAAAGGCGATCGAGGCACTCGACGCGGCGCTGCGGACTGCTCCGACGGACGAGCGCCTGTGGAACGAGGTGCTGCGCGCCACCCACGCCACCGGCGACCCGGACCGACTGCGCGCCCGCGCCGCCGATCTCCGCTCGCGCAGCGGCGCCCGAGGTCTCCCGCCACGCACCGAGGCCCTTCTCGACGAACTCCTGCCGACCTGGCGCGAGGGCGCCACCGCGGCCGGATGAGCGGCGTGCCGCTCTGGACCGCCGCCGTGCTGTGGGGTGCGGCGGCGGGGGCGCTGCTCCCCAGAGCCGCCTGCCGCTTCGCGGTCCCGGCGGGGGAGGGCTGGCGAGACCGGTGCCCGCGGGGACACGCGCTGCGCGGCTGGCTCGGACCGGCACGCTGCGGGGAGTGCGTGCGCGGCGGGGAGCGCGGGCGGACCGGGGAGGCCTCCCTCCTCGCCGCGGTCACCGCTCTCCTGTGCGCCGCCCTCACCGCCGCCACCGGAACCCGGCCGGAACTGGCGGTCTGGCTGCTGCTCGCGCCCGTCGGGGTGCTGCTGGCCGTGGTCGATTTCAGGGTGCAGCGGCTGCCCGACCCGCTGACCCTGCCGCTCGCCCCGGCCGCCCTCGCCCTGCTGGGCCTCGCCGCGCTGCTGCCCGAGCACGCCGGCCACTGGCTGACCGCGCTGTACGGTGCGCTCGCCCTGGGCGCGGGCTATCTCCTGTTGTTCCTCGTCCATCCCTCCGGCATGGGCTTCGGCGACGTGAAGCTGGCGGTGGGGATGGGCGCGATGCTCGGCTGGTACGGCTGGTCCGTCGTGCTGCTCGGCGCCTTCGCCGGTTTCCTGCTGGGCGCGGTGTACGGCGGCGCGCTGGTCGTCGTACGGCGGGCGGGGCGCAGGACGGCGATCCCGTTCGGGCCGTTCCTGCTGTCCGGCGCCCTGGCCGGACTGTTGATCGGCGCCTGCGCGGCCTGAGGTCAGCGGGGTGAAACGGCTGGCGTAGGCTGGTTCGGTCCGTCCACGTTCCTTGCGGAAAGGCAGCCCGGTGACCGAGAAGGCCGACCTCGCTTCTGTTGATGTCACAGCCGTGCTCGACCGAGCCGCCGACGGCGGACGCATCACCCCGGAGGAAGCTCTCGTCCTCTACCGCGACGCCCCGCTGCACGCGCTGGGCGCGGCCGCCGACGCCGTACGCCGCCGCAAGTACGCCGGGACCGAGCACATCGCGACGTACATCATCGAGCGCAACATCAACTACACGAACGTGTGCGTCACGGCGTGCAAGTTCTGCGCCTTCTACGCGGCCCCCAAGGA
>NZ_JBVHMR010000052.1:0-38651 GCF_055558375.1 Streptomyces sp. NPDC025793
TGCCTGCCAGGTGGGGTCATGGTCGACCACGAAGGGAGCGCTCGTCGTGTCCTTGGCCATCTGATCAAGTATAGGGAATGAGGCCATGGCTAACTGCAGGACCCGATCGTGCCCGTTCGGGCTCGGGGGAGGCGGCTGACATGGTTGGTTGCGGCGGCCTGCTCTCGGAGCCGGATGACCTCCTCGTGCTGTGCGGCGAGCCGGGCCAGGGCCTGGTTGCGGAAGTCGATGAGGTCGTCGATCATCTGCTCCGACCGGGTCAGCCGTTCCCTGAGCTTGGCGTTCTCAGCCTTGAGGCGGGTGATCTGGGCCTCACGGGGATCGGGGCTCTCTCCGGCCTGCTGGAGAGCCTGCATGCGTCGCTCGAACTCTGTGCGGAGGTGCGCGTAGGGGCGGGTGCCGTAGAAGGCGGTGCGGTCGACGCCCGCTTCGCGGGCGAGGGTCTTGATGTCGCACTGTGGCCAGGCATGAAGATCGGTCAGCTGGCGGTCGAGCGGCTGAATTCACCAGCCGAGCACCCGTACGGCAGCGTGGTACGCGGGTCCCGGTATCAGGGGCAGCGGGGCCCGACGGCCTCAAGGTCCTGGAAGAACTTCCACCGCACCGTACTGCCCTGATGTCGGCCCCCGCCAGGCGAGGGCCGACCGTGTTCTGCTACCAGTGGCGATGGAACAAGATGAGCACCAAGCTCACGGCTCCACTGCCGAGACTGTATGCCGCACCACGAGTCATCTGATCCTGGACGTTTCGTCCGTTACGTTTCGTCCAACGGCTAATCTCATTGGTGATTCGACGGACGGGACTGTCTGCGGAATCGTCATCCTTGTTATCGTGTTCCACGGTGTCTCTCTTTCTCCTGTCTCTAACCGGATGTGATGGGACATCGCGCAGGGAGCCCTCCTGACGCTGGGCCTGAGAAACTTCGCGTCGGGGCTGGGCTCCTTCTGCTTGCCGAGAAGTGTACGAGGCTCTGGTAGAGCCGGTGAGTGCTAGGCCCCCCAACTTGGCGCGCGGGCACGGCTGGTGACGAAGTGTCCGTTCTGCTGTGCTCGCCAGCGCTTCCCTAATGCAGCTGAACACCCACTGAACCCGGCGGAACGCCATCCTTCACTTTTCCGATTGTGCAATCCGTCACATTTCGCCTCGCGTTGCCTCCTGTGCCGGACGAGAACACGTTAGGGGAGCGGATCAGCCGCTGCACGAAGCCGTTGTTCATCTCGGCCATGGAGAGCGTTGTTGCAGGTCACAGTGCGGGTAGTGAAAGGAACTCGCGGGAAATCGGTGAGTCGCATCCCGCTGGATCTCATCAGATCCAAATACGTCTCACCTGCGGTTTCGCGGGTTGTCCGGTTCTCGTCGTCCGGTAGCGTGCATGACGATGCCCCGGCTGCTTTCCTCAGCCGGGGCATCGCTGCACTGTCACTTCTCGGTGGGCGGCCCGAGCTTGCGGAACAGGCGGTCCAGACCGTTGTCCAGGGCCTCACCGGCGCGCAGCACCTCGGCTAGGCCAGCCTCCACGTCCACGACCTGATCCAGGTCACGCACCATGTCGTCGTGCTTTGCCTGCAGTTCGTCATCGGCCATGGTCGGTGTCCTCACTTCTCGTCGATGCGGTCGATGGCGGCGCGGAAGACGGGCACCAGGTCCTCGGGCATGACGTACCCGGTGGTGCGCTGGTACGAGGGGTTCTCCGGGTCGTACTGGGCCTGTACCGGGGTGTCCATGTCGGTGGGCCAACGGTGCGCGGCCGCGCCTCGGTTGATGGCCTTTGTGATGGCGCCGGAGCGGCCCCGCAGGGACGCGGTGCCGTCGGGGCCGCGCAGCTTCTCTGCCGGCGCCCATCCGTTTCCGGCGACGGCTTCGCGGATGAGCTGTGCTGCTACGGCGGGGAGGTCGCGCAGGAGTTGTTCGGCGCGGGTCACGGTCCACTCGGGTGCGAAGGTGACGGCCGGGGCGCTGTCGTGCTTGCCGATAAGGGTGGCCAGTTCTCGGGCCAGTTCGTCCGACACGTCTTCGATGATGATCCGCATGGATCCTCCCGTTTCATTAAACCCTCGGTGTGGCCTGTGCGTAGATGACGGTAGCAGTCGGCGGCGTGTACCGCCAGGGTTATTCACGGGTCTGGTATGGGGTTTGAGGGACTGTCAGTCTCTCCACCGCAGGGATCGCGCCGTCTGACCGGGGATACTCTCCTCATATCCACGCCGACCCAGACGCAGAGGCGACTAGCGCATGAGCGAGCACCCGGAACCCCTCAGCTACGGCGCCTTGGATGAGGCCATCGTGGACCAGGAGCACCTCCTGGCGGATACAGCCGCACACCCCGAGCCGCCGATTGCCGCCACGCACCTGACTCGCGAGACGCCGGACGCGGCGATCGCCCGGATCAGCGAGCCTCCCATGCTGCGGGTCGACCCCGTTCAGGTACGCGCCGAGTTGGCACTCGCCAGCTGGTTGGAGGAGCAACCTCCCGGCACGGCGGAGAGGCTGCTACGAGAGATGCACGACGACAGGCAAGCGCGCTGATCAGCGATAAGCTCACATGCGATGCCACACGGCGTCGGATGATGGCCCCGCTGCGAACGGGGCCATCGCCGTTGCGAGGGCAACAGGCTTCCTGGCTCTAGGTAATGTCCCTTCCGGCGACCTACCGGAATGACCGGGGCGGAACGTGGGACCGTGAGCCCATGAGCACTGAACTGCCAGCGGCACTTCGCTCCCTCCTCGAGGGCAAGAACGCCGAACTCAAACAGCACCACCTTGCCGCACGTGTCGGGGAATTCCAGGGGTCTCGGGTTCAGGCCGTGCGAGACGTACTCAAGGAGTGGGCGCCACAAAAGGGGACGCCTCTGTACGAACTCTGGCTTCAGGTTAAGCGGGCAACCGAGCTGTACACCGACGAGATCGACCGAATCCGGCAGGAGAGCTACCGGGCTATCCCTGGCGTCATCGACCCGGACCACCGAACGGACTGACGTATCACGTCGTGTGGCGTCGGATAACCTCTCCCTATCCGACGCAAGGGCCGCTGGCCTCGGTGCGGTGTTCAAGAACCGATGCGTCTGTCTCCGCCGTACCGGTGGTCCTTTTTGCGCGGGACGCTGAGCCGCGCGGGCGCTCGGGCAGCGCCGCGTTGTGCTGGACGGCATGGACAAGAAGTCGCTGTCACAGGTTCCGCTGTGGGCGTGTGGCTCCTCGTGGCGCTCGGCGCAGTCGCCGCCGCAGGCGCAGCGCTGTGGCAAGTCCCCTGGTGGATCGATCACCACTACCCATCAGCTACCGGCTGACCGTGACAGCGACATCCGGTTACGGACGACCGCCCTACCCAACGATGCCCGGTCCGGGTGTGACTCCTGCTGAAGTCCTGCCAGTGCTGGGCCGGTGCCGTGATGCTGATGCTGTGACAGCTCTCTGGTCCTGACACTGTCTGGTAGCAGGAGAGAGGAATTGCCCAGCGGGCAATCGACCACAAGCGTGGGGGGGGCAATGGGAGAAGAAGGACAACAGGGAGGCCGCGAGTCGGGCGGGGGGCGTTCACCGGAGTTGGAGGCCTGGTGCACCCACATACGAGGGCTGGTGATGCAAGCCTTCGGCTCCCAGAAGAAGGCGGTGGCGCGCATGGGCAAGAGCGAGACGTGGCTGTCCCGGGGGCTGAACGCCCTGGACCGGAATGGCGACACGTCCATGCCCAATCGTGAGTTCGTCGACGTTGTTCTGGCAGCGTGCGCGGTCAGCGATGAGGTGCGCGACCGGACCCGGGACCTGTACATGGAGGCGCTGGGCACGATCGATAAGGCCCGGCATGCCAAATACCGGGCCGCCGACCGGGCCGCGGCCGCGCAGGACCGCTGTGAGGAAGCGCTCCGGGCGCTGGAGGATCTTCGCGCGCGCTTGGCGCAGCAGGCTGCGCAACATGCCCACGAGGTCGCCCGTTTGAAGGGCGAGACGGAGCGGAGCCAGCAGAAAAGGGCCGCAGATCTGGCCGCGGCACAGGAGCGGGATCAGAAATGGGCTGCGGATCTGGCCGCAGCCCAGTGCAAGATCAGCGAGCGCACCGAACAGCTCGCCGCCGAACTCGATGGACGCCGGGTAGACCAGGCAACGATCGAGGCACTGCGCGTCGAGCTGGTGGAAGCGCACACCACGATCGAGGCACTGCGCGTCGAGCTGGTGGAAGCGCACACCGTGGTCGCTGCGCTGAGGGAGGAACCGTGCTGGCACGACCAGAAGGAGGCTGTCCTGGCGGAGGCGATCGCGATCACCGAGCAGGCTCTGGCGGCGGAAATGGAACGTGCCGAGGCCGGCAGTCCACCTGCAGTCGAGGAGGAGACGGTCCGCCTAAAGCCGGCTACCGGCCCTGTCGTCATCGGCTGTGCGGGCTTCGTGGTCATGGTGTCGACTGCTTTATGCACAGCGGCCACCGCCGCGCCCCCTGGGCGGGCTGCCGGCCTGCAATGGGCTGCGATCAACGAGCTGAGGGGCAATACTGCCGCGCTCGCTGCCGCTCTAGCGGTCATCCTCCTCAGCGTTTTTGTGGTGGGAGGCGCGATGGTGGTCCTTGACGCCCGCGGGCACCTCCCGGTCCAGCCAAGCGGAGACGAGATCCAGTTTGCCACCTGGATCTGACCTCTGAGACGGCGCTGTCCCGGCCCAACGGCTGGGACAGCGCCGATGTTTTTGCAGGTTGCCTGCCGCCGCAACGCCCGTCCACGCACGGTGTGTGAATCTTGCGGCTCTTGCGTGACGTCGCCCCTCTTCCGGCAATCGGGTGCCGGCCCGGAGAGTTTTCAACGCCCGGCCACAGCCGCTCCGGCCGACCGGAACGCTCCCCGCGCGCGGCGTCCACCCATCTGCCCGCCCTACACGGGCTTCCGGGAGGCGCCCCGGGCCGGCTTGCGGGGCTAACACCTCGGTGGCCCAAGTTTCCACCGCCAGTTCACCTCCGTCACGCTCAGACAAGGAAGTGTCATGCCTGCAACCACGACTCCGCCTGAGGAGCCGCACTCCCCGGGACCCACGGCGCCGGCCCGCGCGGTCTGGCCGCTGCTGATCCTGGTCCTGGTGCTCGTGATCCTGCTCGTCGGTTCCGGGCTCGCCTACCTGACGTGGCGCCACCCGTCCCTGAGTGCCCCTCTGGGAACGGCGTTCGGAGGCATCACCCTGCTTGTGACGGTCGCCCTCGCCTTGTCCCGTCGATAGCGCGACGGTCGGTCGTCCTGGTCGGCTCCGACGTCAGGCGGCGGGGTGGGGTGCCTCGTCGGCGCGGCCGCCGGCTCCGAGGGTTCGCCGCGGGGCCGGGACCGCTGCCGCGTGGGTGCCGAGTACGCCGCGGGCCCGCAGTTCCTCCAGGTCGGGGAGACGGATTCCGGGGAGGGAGTCGAGCAGGTCGGCCTGGGTGGCGATGCTGTGCGGGGCCTCGGGGCCGGTACCAAGGGTGCGGCGGGCTGTCACGCGATCATCGTACGGGCAGCCCTGCAGCGGCAGACGGCCGCGCGGGACCTTGCCTCGCCCTAGTGGATCAACTCCGCATAAAGCGAGGGAAGTTGGTCGGACGGCGGCTGTCAGTGCCGCGGCTTACCTTCATAGATACGCCTGAATCGGCTTCGCTCTCCCGACTCCTCCGAGGACATCCTGATGGCACACGTTCGCGGTCACTACCGCTCGGACGGCACCTACGTCCGCCCGCACTACCGCCGCACCCGCCCGACTGCCGCCCGCCCCGCTCGTTCAGCCCGCACCCCTCGCCGGGTGAACACGGCCGCTGTCCCGCCGCGGCCGGCTCCGGTCGGGCCGACGACCCGGGTGCGGAGCTACTACCGCACGGACGGCACCTATCGCTGTGCACACGGCCCACCCGGCCATATCGACATCGACACCCTCCCCACGCGACAACGGTGGTCCCCAAGACCACAACCGGGTCTTGGGGACCACCGTCACGCAGGCCCCGAATCAACCAACAGCACCGGCGCATCGGGGGCGGGGCCGCTCGCTCACGCGGTCTGCAACTTACCGAGTAAGCGAAGGAGACATCAGCCAGTCCCCCGACGTGCGGTCGTACACGTCCACATGACAGGTGCCCTGGGAACCGACAGAGAAGACATACGAATAAGTGTTGCCGGCGGTGCTCGCACGGAATGCACCGGCATCACCGAAAGTTTGGCCATTATCGCAGACCAAGTTGAAATCCAGCCAGTCCCAATTGGTGCTGCCGCTCTGCTGCCATGAAGCCTGGTATCCCGAAGGGTCGTAGTCGATGCAGACCGATCCGCCACCGTTGAGCGATCCGCTCCAGCTGCACTGAGGTGCCGCCGAGGCGCTGCCGGCCGACGCGAGACCGAGACCGGTAGATGCCAGGACAAGACTGCTTGTGACGGCTGCCAGCTTGAGCTTCTGCTTCAAGGAAATGCCTTTCTGTGACCGGCGGTCAGTGCCGCACGGAACATTGCATGACGAATGGGAGAGTCTGCAAGAGATGGCAACCGCTGTTACCGGGTCACGGAAGGTGAGGAGGCCTGTGCTCCTGAGGAGCGGTCGTAGAGTTCCACATGGCAGGTACCCTGGGAGGCGACGGAGAAGACGTACGAATTGGTATAGTTGGTCGAGTCCGCCTGGAACGACCCGGCGTCACCGAACCTCTGGCCGTTGTTGCAGACCAGATTGAAGTCCAGCCAGTCCAGGTAACTGATGCCGCCCTGATTCCACATCGCCTGATAGCCGGACGGGTCGTAGTCGATGCAGAGCGTGCCGCCGCCGTTGATGTCCGAGTAAGTGCAGCTGGCGGCCGAGGCATTGCCCGCCGATGCGAGGCCGATGCCGGTGGAAGCCAGGAGAATGCTGCCCGCAACCGCCGCTGTCCTGAGTTTTTTCTTCAAGGGAATCCCCTCCCCGTGAATTGCACAACGCAATTCAAGATCCATGAGGGCGAGATGTGCCACCGTATTGACGGTGTGCCTCGCCTCGCGTTGATGATCATGTTCTGTTCTTGCACGGATCATGTCAAGCGGAACGGCCCGGCCGCGGCGGTAGTGCCGGGCGGCCGGGTCTGGGTGGGGGTGACGGCACGCAGGCCAAGCCGGACAACTGCGATGTGTCGGCTTCGTGTCAGTGAGAGCGTGTCAGTCACGGTTGAGCGGGAGAGCCGTGTTCCTGCTGGTCGTCGGCCCTTGGCGGGGCTTGCCACTGACACGGCGGTGGTACTTCGCGACCTCGCGGCTGTCATGGGGCGGTACATCCCCAGCTGGCTCACTGCCACGAAGACGGCACATCGCAGGAACGATGCCGACGCAGTGCACCCGGTGCGCGAGAACGACCAGCGGGCGCACCGTCTGCAGGGGCCCGGACCGCACCGCGGCCGGGAGGCCGGTCACTGAGCTGAGCGCGTTATTCACCGGAGGCGATGCCCCAACGTCACACCATCGAGCGATGACAAGCCGGACGGAAGGTTACGTTCCGCACTCTCAGGCCGGAAAGCTTTTGGTTCCGGGGCGCTGGCTGTTTCTGGGGGGAGCAGGGTCTGGAACTCGTGAGCGACAGCGTGATCGAATAGGGGATGACATCGTTCTGGACCGGTAAGCGGGTACGCCTGCGCGGTATCGAGCCCGACGACTGGACGGCGTTCATGCGCTTCGCCGCGGACGAGGAGGGTCTGGGAGACTTGCTGCAGCCGCCTCGTTCCGCCGAGGGCTACCGCGCCTGGGCGAGGGAACAAGCCGCTGCCACATCCGATGGCGACTGCTTCCAGTTGGCGATCGAGGCCGTCGAGACGGGCGCGATAGTCGGTGCGGTCGGCTCGCATGTTGCTGACAGTCGTGCCGGCTGGTTCGAGTACGGAGTGACGATCGGTACTGACCACCGGCGCAAAGGCTACGCGGTTGAAGCCGTCGTGCTGCTGCTGCGCTTCATGTTCGCCGAGCGGCGCTATCACCGGTGTCAGGCGCGGGTCTTCGCCCACAACGAAGCGTCGCTGACCCTCCACCAGCGGCTCGGATTCACCGAGGAAGGCCGCCTGCGCGATCACGTGTTCGCCGTCGGCCGGCATCATGATCTCGTCATGATGGGCATGCTCGATAACGAGTTCGCCCGACTGTATCCGATCAGCGAACTGTGAACTGATCGGCTAGGAGCCCAGCATCGGACGCGGCCCGGCATTTTTCGCAGTTCAGTGGGCACGTTGGTGGCCATCGCCTGATCCTTTGCTTCGTCACGGAGGCAGAGGAGTGGCGCGAAGGCCGTGGCCGTGGGTCTTGGGCATCGCGGTGTCCTGCTGGATGCCTGGGATGCTCCTGTTGCCAGTGGACGTTATGTCCGTTTCTGGAAGCGACCTCGTCCGGGTTGGGTGAGGAAGCCTTGTCGGACGAGGCGTCCCAGGCGGCTGCGGGTGACGTTGACGGTTGCCTCCTGGGTGTCGTGTCGGCAGGCTCGCGGCGCGCAGTCGAAGAAACGCGTCGACATCATCATCGGCGGAATCCCATCGCGCGACCTCCTGCAGCGCCATGATGGGCGCCCGCGCGGGAGATCCGGGCGTGAGTCTCTTCCACTGGGGCTGACTCTGTAGAACGTCAGCCTCGGCCGCAACTCCGGCGCCGGCCAGTACGCGAACATCGGCGTGTACGACAGCACCGTCACCGCGTCCGGGACCGGGGTCACCGTGACCAAGGTCCAGGGCAGCGGCTCACGCGGCTCCTGCACCTTCTGCCCGGCGCTGCAGAGGAGGCGGCGCCCGGTTCCGGGGCGGTCGAAACAGTTGCATGCTTGCGTAATGCGGCAAGCGTCTGTCGAGAATGGGGTCATGAGCACGCATGACACCCAACGCCCCGGCCCCGAGCACTGGACCGAACTCCTGCATATCCGCCTGGAACGGATAGAGGGCCTGCTCGTTCCTGCCGATCGGGAAACCGTATCCGAACGCCCCGCGTGGCAGAGGCGCACCAGGGGCGAGCAGCGCTGGGCCGTGATGACGGCGCTGCTGGTCGCGATCTGGGTGCAGTGGGCGCTGCCGGACCGGCTCAGCATCCGCCCGCACTGGCTGCTGCCCGTTCTGGAGCTGGTCATGATGGCGGCGCTGTGGGTGGCCCATCCGCACCGCCGGATCGAGTACCGCTCCCGTCTGCCCCGTGCCCTCGGCCTGCTGCTGGCCGCCGCGGTCAGCCTCGCCAACGGCTGGTCGGCCGTCATCCTGGTACGGGACCTGCTGCACGGCACCGAAGGCTCCAACGCCGCGGCCCTGCTGACGACCGGCGGCGGCATCTGGCTGACCAACGTCATCGCCTTCAGCCTCTGGTACTGGGAGTGGGACCGCGGTGGCCCGGTGGCCCGCGCCCTGGGCACGCACGAGCACCCGGACTTCCTCTTCCCGCAGATGCAGCAGGAGGGCATCGCGCCCGAGGACTGGGAGCCGCAGTACATGGACTACCTGTACGTCGCCCTCACCAACGCCACGGCCTTCAGCCCCACCGACACCATGCCGCTGTCCCGCTGGGCGAAGCTGCTGATGTCCACCCAGTCCACGATCTCGCTGCTGACCCTGGCCCTGATCATCTCGCGCGCGGTCGGCGTCCTGCAGTGACCCCGCCGCAATGGGCCGCAGCCGGGCGGCCCCGGCGAGCAGCAGCACGGTGGCGACGGCTTGCGACGGCCAGCTCCAGGACCGCCGACGGCGGTCGAGTTGCCCGGTATCTCCCAGCGCACCGTGGAGCGCTACGTGAAGGACCAGGTCCGTCGGCCCCGCGCCGACCTCTCCCAGCGCCTGGCCGACGCCGCGCGCGCCCGCTGCAACCGCGGGTGCGTGGGCAGGCTCTCCCGGAACGAGATCTTGACTGATGTGATGGCCAGGGCGGCATCACTGGAGTTGCCGGGCTGGTACGTGACGGCGGGCTGCCTGTTCCAGACTATGTGGAACGTGGCCACTGGCAGGCCCCCGGCCAACGACATCAAGGACTACGACGTCTCCTACTTCGACGACGGCGACCTGTCCTGGGAAGCGGAGGATGCCGTGATCAAGGCGGGCCAGGAGGTGTTCGCCGGCCTGCCGGCCGAGGTGGAGATCCGCAACGAGGCCCGTGTGCATCATTGGTACGGGCAGAAGTTCGGGGTGCCCTGTCCGCCGCACGTGTCCACCGAGTCCGCGATCGACTGCTTCGCTGCGACGACGTGCTGTCTGGGCGTCCGGCTGGAACCCGAAGGAGGATGGCGCGTCTATGCGCCTCACGGGCTCTCCGACGTGTTCAACCTGGTCGTTCGACCCAACCCGGTTCTTGTGCCGCGGGAGGTCTATGAGACCAAGGCGGCCCGTTGGAAGAGCGAGTGGCCGGAGCTCACGGTCCTGCCATGGCCAAGTTGATGGGCTTCTCGGAACTTCGGGCAGAGCCTTGAAATCAGCCGGGGCAGCCCGTCGCCTCACCTGGTTGCTCCTTGAAGCGGGTGGGGACGGCGGGGAGCGATGAGCCCGCCCGGCCAGGCAGGGCCACTGCGGCGGGACTCGATGGCTGGAACCTGGCCTTGCCTGCGGGGACCGCTGTGGTGCTTCGGCTTGGTCAGTGGGCTTCTGGCCGGGCGGCCCTGGCGGCGCGTTCGATTTCTGTGCGCCGGTTGTCCCAGAACGTGTCGTCCTTTTCCTGCTGGGCGGCGCTGGCCGCGTCGACGCCCACCGTGCCGTCGAGGTGCTCGCGCAGGATGTCGGCGTGGCCGGCGTGCCGATTGGTCTCGGTGAGGATGTGGACCAGGATGTTGAACAGCTTCACCTCGGGGCGCGGCCACCACGGCACGTAGCCGGGGGCATCGATGGCCAGGGCGTCGATCGTCGCATCGGCGTGATCCCACACTCGCCGGTAGCGGTCGACGACCTCCGCGCGGCTCTCGTGCTCGGTCACCCACATGTCGGCGCCGCGCTCAGCCTCGTCGTCCCACCGGGGCAGGGGCTCGGGGAACGGCCGGTCAAAGACCTCGCCGAAGTACCTGGCCTCCCAGAACGACAGGTGCTTGATCAGGCCGAGAAGGTTGGTCCCGGTTGAGGTCAGTGGGCGGCGTATGTCGTATTCGGAGAGCCCGTCGAGCTTGGAGAGCATCGCCTCGCGGATCCAACGCAGGTCGTCGTGCAGGCAGTTCTTCGCATAGGCATCGATCATGGGAGGTGAGCCTGCCAGCTGCCTTTGGTGGGCTCAACCTCACACCGCGCCCTGGCCGTTGCCGGCAGAAGCTGTCGAACGCGGGTTTGCCGTGGGCGCGGGCCGGGCTGGGAGACGTTCGACCCGGCCCGCGTCGCCTGTGACAGCGTTCGGTTCAACGAGCCGTTGGCCTCCTGGTCACCTGGCACTCCGGCCTGGATCGCGGCAGTTGTCCATGAGGCATGGTGCTAGATGTACCTGAGCCGCCACTGGCGGCCTTCTCCGGCTCCTTCGGCTATGTCCAGTGCATGCCGATTGCTGTGAGTTGTTCGTGCTGTTCGGGGGAGAGTGTGGTGGCTCGGCTGTGTTGGTTGCTGATCCATGCTCCGAGCTTCAGGTCGTGCTCCTCCTGGTCCCCGCCGCCGTTGCAGACGATGATCCGTTCGGTGTGTTTCCTGGGTACCCGGAGGTGTCCTTCGCGTTCGTAGAACTGTTGGGCGGCGGTGTAGTTCATGGCCCATCGGTGGGCGTGTGTGCGGCGCGGAGGGGGTTTTTCTTCCTCGGTTGCGGGTTCGATGCCGAGGACGTGTTCGCACATCCACTGCTGGACGGTGGTGAGTTTGTCGAAGGCGAGTTGCTGTTGGCGTACCCAGCGTCCGAGGTCTTCGCCCTGGTGTACGGCCTGGCCGGGCGTGGTGGGCAGGGTGGCGCCGGCGTGCAGGTGCCGGCGGACGAGGTGGAAGATGCGCTGCCACTGCACCGGCCAGGTGGGGCACCACGCCGGATCGATGTCCTCCAGCTGCTCGCGCCGTTCCGTGGCCAGTGTTCCGGTGCGGGTGTCGGCGCGCTGGTTTTTCAGCCAGATGCCGACCTTGTGCCCCCGGTACACGGCGTCCAGCGGGGCCAGGAGATGCCCGTTCTCCTGGGCCCATCCGCGCGCTGCGGTGAGTCCTTCTTCCCATGCGACGTCGCGGTGCGACCAGATCATGCCGAGCGTCTCCAGCTGCCGGATACGTCCGGGGTCGAGGCGGCCGCGGGCGTAGTGACGGCGGGCGTCGGCGATCCACTGCCCGAGCGGGAAGGCGGCGAGCGAGGCCGGCCACACCTCCCGCGCTCCCTCACCCGCGCCGCCCTGGCCCTCGCCCTCGTGATCGGTTTCCTTCTCCTGGCCGTCGGGGACGCGGTACGTGAACGGGACCTTCAGGTCGCCGTGGAGCCGGGCGTAGACGACAGCGGCCTCCATGCCGCGCCGCCAGTGCTCTTTTTCGGGGTTGAGGACGCGCAGGTTGATGAACGCGGCGAGGGCGGCCGGGTTGCGCGGGGTGCTGAATTTCAGCAGCGCCCGCGCCGGCACCGAGACAAAGACGCCGCCTTCGCCCTCTGCGCGCTCCTCGTCCTGGCCTCCCTTACGGCTCTGGACGCCCTTGGAACGGCTGGGCGCCTGCGGCACGGCCAATGCCTCCACGATGCGGGTGTCGTGCGCCCGCAGGGCCTCCAGGAGCTTGGCCAGGCCGCCGTAGGCCTTGCTGGTGAGCATGTTGTCCGCGGTTTCCCCGGGCCCGAGCAGGATCGGCACGACCAGGGAGGCGACCTTGCCTTCGCCGGGCTGGATGCGCAGGGCGCGGCCGACGGCCTGGACGAGGTCGGGCATGGAGCCGCGTACGTCGGCGAAGTACACGCTGTCGCAGTTCTTGGTGTCGACGCCCTCGCCCAGGACCTTCGCCGACCCCAGGAAACGCCGGGCCGCGTCCGTGCCGCCGGCGAACTCGCCCAGCACACGGCGCCGGTGGACCGCATGATGGTCTCCGCACAGCCAGTCGGCCCAGATCTCACGCGGGTACAGCTCCGGGTCGCCTGCGTGCAGCTGCGCGGCGACGTCCGGGAGGCCGGCCGCGAAGGCCTCGGCTTCCTTGACCAGGTGGTGGAAGACCAGCGTCCTACGGAAGTCTTCCTCAGCCGAGGCCTTCACCAGAGCCGTCTGCAACGCCGCGATCCGGGCCCCGCGCACCTGGTCCGACCGGGAGTCCTCGCCCAGGAGTTGCGCGGCCTGGAGCTGGGTGTCGGTGATGTCGACGCACACCACCTGGTACGGCGCGCAGATGCCCCAATTGATCGCCTCGGACAATGTGAGTGTGTAGCACCTGTTGCCGAACGGTCCTTCCGGATCGTCTTCCATCGATGCCACCAGCTCGCCGGGCACGCCCGGCTCCTGGTCGTCGTCCAGCTGCCACAGCCGCGGCGTGGCCGTCATGTACAGCCGCCGCAGTGCCGGGATGCGGGTGTTGTCGTGGACGACCGCCCAGGGCTTGCCGATCCGGCCCGACGTGCGGTGTGCCTCGTCCACGACGATCAGGTCCCAGCCGGGAAGGCCGGCCGCGTGGGCGCGCTCCAGGGTGCCGAGTCCGAGCGAGGCGTACGTGGCGAACACCGTCACCTTCTCGAACGGCCGCACCCACTCGGCTAGCTCCACTGCACTCGTGGTGTTCGGGAAGACTGCCTCGTCTGCGCGCAGGGAGGACATCCCGATCATCGGCCCCGTACGGCCTCCGGCGCGCCACTCGGCCTCCGTCTGCGTGAGCAGGTCCAGCGAAGGCACCAGGACGAGCACACGGCCCGCGCCCAGCTCCTCTGCGCTGCGCACGGCGACGAGGGTCTTGCCGGAGCCGGTCGCCATGACCACCTGCGTGCGCAGCCCCCGCTCGGGCACGGTCGAGTCCGCGGGCAGTTCGAGGGCGCGCAGGACCGCGTCGACGGCCTCGCGCTGGTGAGGACGGAGAGACTTCGGCACGTTCCGCTCCTTTGTGTGGTTCTGCTTCCCGTGGTGCTATGCGGATGGATGGAGGGCGGCGTCAGGAAACTTTCACGTAGTGCTCGCACGCTTCCTCGTAGAAGGCGCGGGCCGCGGCCTGGTCGAGGTAGAGCCAGCGCGCGCAGTGTTGGCCACCTTCACCCTCACCCGGCTGGGGGTAGGAGACGGTGGTGAAGGTGACCTGGTAGATCGTGACCGGATCCCGCGTGGTGCTGGTGCGAAACGCGCGGGTGATGAAGCTGACGGACCGCCGCACCCTGGCGGACTCGGCGGCCACGGACTCCGCGGTGACGGGGGAAGCGGTGAGCGTCCCGTCGTCCACGGCGCGCAGCAGGAGCCGTGCGGTGTCGTTGCCTACGTAGACACCCGCGCCCTCGGGGTCGGCGGTGTCGACGCCCTTGTCTGTCTCGGAGCCGCGGAGGAAGCGCCGCATCTGGTTGGGCGTGACGGGGCCTTCGAAGCTCTCGGGCAGCGCCCGCGCGACGGCACGGCGAACCCAGGCCGCGCGGCTCAGGCCGGCGATGCCGGCGGCCTGCTCGATGTCGCGGAGGAGACCTTCGGGAAAGTTGATCGGGACCTTCGGGCCGATGGCCGGGCGTCCGAGGGCGGCACTGCTCACGAACGTCTCCTGGAAGTTTTGGGTACCCATAATACACCCAGGGTTGCCAATTTAGGTACCCAAAATCCCCATCCACGGGTTACTGCCAACCCGCGTCAAGCGAAGGGACGCAGGATGGGAGAGTTTTCGGTCATCGAGGGCCGCCTGTTTCCCGCTATTGCCTGCGGGCCGGCCGTGTGAGGCGTCAACCCATGTGGCTACGAGCCGCGAGGCTCATTGTCAGACCCACCGGCTACGTTCTGCTGCGAAATTGTCACAGAAGGTGGCGATAGTTCGGAGGGAGCATCCCGTGTCGGTTTCGGTACAGCGCACCACAGGTGTTGATCTACAGAAACTGGTTGATCAGATCCCGGCCTGGGCGCAGGCGAGGGGGCTGAAACCTCTGGCTGCCATCCCAGAGGGAGAGGGCTGCCGGGTACTGCTGCCGGAGGATGAGTTCGACGCCGAAGAGTTCATCGACGTCGCCCACACGTGCCGCGCGCGGGTGCTGTACTTCGACAGCGACGTGTTCGTCGCGAAGGCGTTCGCCGTCATGGACGACGACGGGACCGCCAAGGTCGGAGCCAGTGTCGAGGACCAGCTGAGCGCAGAGGCTCAAAACGACCTGTAGCGGCTGCGCCGAACCGCGCGTTCCCACGACGGGAAGATCACCGCAGTGCTGATGTGCTTCATGGCCGACGGACTGCCCCACTACTGGGGCGAGGAGGCCGACTGGCACACCGATCTCCAGAACGACTGGGCGGAGTTCACCCAGCAACACCGCCTCTCCGCGGCTGAACGGGCTGAGGGCGCCCGCCTGCAGGCCGACGCGGAGGTCGAGCGGATCGCAGCCGAGCTCGCCGACAATCCGGAGTTCCGGGCCGCAACGAAGCGATCCCACCGCCACGGCATCGCCTCTGGCGCCTGCCCTCCGCCCGACGGGGCCGACGACGAGGAACTGCTCGAACACCAGCGCAGCGTCCGCTGGGCCACGAGCCAGGCCATCGAACTCGTCGAGGAAGCGTCCCGCCGCATCTACGCCGCCTACGAGCGGGACCTTGAGGCCCTGGCCGAAGAGATCATCCAGCAGAACGTCCTCATCGACGCCACCACGGTGGCCGCACGAAACCTGCTCGCCAGCGAGTTCCTCACCGCGAAGTCAGGCGGCTACCCACCGCCGAAGAGGTTCATGGATCTGTTGTTGCTCAGGCCGCAGTTCCGACGCCCGCAGAGGAGGCAGACGGCGAGGGCCGTACTACTGCCGTTCGGCTGAGTTCCCCGGAACTGCGGGTCGGGAGGCATGCCCGTGCTTCCGGCCGGAGCGGGCCGAGCTCAAGAGCCTGGTTTGGAGGCCGTCGACGGCTATGTAGCAGCGTGCCCGGCGCGTCGGCATTCTCGGCCGGCCCTGGGAGGGCTGAACGAGCGCACGGACTCGGCCATGCTGCAGGGAAAGCATCTCGAGCCAGGTTCGCACTGCGACACT
Organism: Streptomyces sp. NPDC025793; assembly: GCF_055558375.1. Classification (NCBI taxonomy): domain Bacteria; kingdom Bacillati; phylum Actinomycetota; class Actinomycetes; order Kitasatosporales; family Streptomycetaceae; genus Streptomyces; species Streptomyces sp. NPDC025793. The sequence continues at coordinate 15,993 of NZ_JBVHMR010000052.1, forward strand.
GATCCTGCCTCGCCGTCCCCCGTCGGCGGGGCACCTGAGTTTCCGGGCAGGCGTCCAGCCGACCCCAAAAGAAGACGGCCGGCGCCCAATCCGCCGAAGCGGGTGGCAAGGGCGCCGGCCAACCGAAGACACACCGCTTAGGACAGGAAGTGACCTGCACGGGTTGCGTCGCGTTCGAGTGTAGCGGTGCGACAGACTCGTACGGCACCTCCTTGCCTGCCATGAGGTAAGTCCGGTAGCTTTCTTTCGATGGGCGTGCTGTGGCAAGCATGTCGGTACCGAATTCACCACCGTCGCCGGGGAGTTCCTCCATGCTGCACTGCACACGACTGCGTGCCGGCCGGGGTAAGCCGCGCTTGCAGAGACGCCGGCTCTGTGCAGGTCGGCCGGTCCGGCCGTGCGGTCCTCGAGGCACGCCGCGACCGGACCTCAGGCGACCCCGCCCGCCGACCCCTGGATGAACTAGTACCGCTCGAGACGCCGCACGGGGCCCACGGCCCCCGAACCGGCACCGCCCAGGACTGGCGCCGCACCGCCCTCAACACGCCCGTCCTCAAGGCGTAGCCCACCCCCACCCCCAACGCCGCTGCCGGCGCCCTGAACAACCGACCAGGAGATCCCGATGATCCGTGCCGGACGCCGGAAGTACGCCCAGAACAGTGACGAGCTCGCCGCTGCCATGGGCGTGGCGATCGGCACCTTCCGCAACAAGAAGCCCTACGCCGACGAGGACTTCCCGCCCCTGATCAGCTCCGAGGGGGCGCGGGTGAAGCTGTGGGACAGCGAGCAGACCGCTGCCCACCTGGCCGGCCGCCCCGTCCCCGAACTGCAGCAGGAGGACGACGAGCAGGACCTCCTCGACCGCAATGAAGCCGCCGCCGCCCTGGGCGTCAGCCCCAAGACCTGGGACAAGAACTACAAGACACACCCCCAGATCGCCCCCCACCTGATCACAATCAAGGGTGTGGAGCACTGCCCGCGCGGCATCGTGCAGGCCTTCCGCACGAGCAAGGACGCCGGCACCGACGCCGGGCCCAAGGGTCGGCCCAAGGGCAGCGGAGACATGGTGCCGCGCGACGAGATCTCCACCCGGGTCGGCGACCTGCTCGACGAGGACCCGGCGGTGACCCTCGCCACGGTCCAGGAACGCGTCGGCCTGTCCTACGCCGCGGCCGCGCGGGCCCTGCCCCGGCTACGCGGAGAACGGATCGCCGACCTGCTCCAGGCCGAACCGGACCTGATCCCCGAGGACGCCGCCGCCCGTCTCGGCTACCCGACCTCGGTGCAGCGCACCGCCCTTGCCAGCGCCGCCGCCGAGCTGCGCGCCCGTCAGGTCCAGCCGTACCTGCAGCGTGTCGCCGACGTCCTGGCCGGCGCAGGGCTGGCCGAGGTACAGGAGGTCCGGGTGCAACGCCTGGAGGACGAGGTGCTCGCCGCGGCCGTGGCGCTGAGCGGATCCGGCGCGCCCGCCCTCGTGTGGGACGAGCGTTACGGCTGGCGAACCGCTGTCAGCAGGCGCCATCCCATCGGGAAGGAGACCGGCACCCCGCCGGAGGGCGAGGGCATCCGCTACCTCGGCGAGCACCAACAGCCCGAACCCGCCGAGCTGCTGGCCGCGCTTACCGACGCCCGGCGCGGCTCCAAGCACCCGAGGACCGTTTACCTGGCCGGAGGCACTCTGCAGGGCTGAGCCCGCGGACCAACGAGAAGGCGTGTCAGGCCAGCATGACCACCTCGGCCAGCGGCCCGGAAGCTGTTTCTGTGTCCGGCCCGCGCGCATTCTCCGGGGCTGCCCACTCCAGGGACCTCGTCGCCCGGCAGTTCAGCCGCGATGGCCAGCTGAGCCGGCTCTTCTTCACCACCTCACGACCGGGGTTGGGACAGCCCCTGGTCGCGGAAGACCGGCGAGGGGTAGCCCCAGTCCATGGCCATGACGGTGAAGGCGTCCAGAATCGCCGGCGCCCAGTCGTGGCCGTTCATGAGCGTCTCGTCCAGGATCTCGCCGGTGCTGTAGAAGGGGCGGGCATCCTCCCGGACGCCGATGGACGAGACGTCGATGACACTTTCGATCGGCGGGTCCTGTTCCCGTTGGCGGTTCGTGGACAGGTGGATTTCCACGACGGGCGGCGGCAGCGTCACGTTCCCGACGACGGCGGACACCGTTTCGGGCAGCAGCACGTTGGCCACGGCCGGCACCATCTCCAGGAAGGACTGCTGGACGAATCCCCAGGGCAAGATCATGCCGTCGAGCCAGAACACCAGGTCGCAGCAGACCTCCAGCCCGGAGTTGCCGATCCCGGTCCCGATCCGGCACAGCAGCCGCGCGTCGCCCTGCCCCTCCTGCCCGGCGCGGGCGGAGCGCTCCAGGACGACGTTGCTGCTGGTCGATCCGGCGACCGCCCACGGCGTGATCACCGACGACTGCCCGCCCTGCAGACGCAGGGACAACACGTTGACCAGCGAGTCGAGTTGCGTTCTGTGCAGTGCCGCGGTGATTCGCCCCGGCATCCCCGTGGCCAGGCGGCTGCGCCGGCCGTTGCTGCGCAGCGGGAAACTGGTGATGGCGCGCAGGACCAGATCCGGCTGCTGAACTGCGGGGCCGTGAGTCACCGGAACGCGGTGAGTGTCCGGCCGGCGCGTGGCGTGTTGGAGCCTGGGCACGGCTCCTGCGTCTGAGGCCTGTGCCAGCATGGCGGCCATCATGGCGCGACTGGCATGCACGTTGCGGGCGTCCAGCCGCACCAGTATGCCGCCGTCCAGCACGATGGGGGCGGGCACGGTGTCCCGGTTGATCCGGATGACCAGGACCACTTTCTCGCTGTCGTCGGCGAGCGGAACCTCGACGACCTCGGGCGACCACGGCGGATCGAACTTGGTGGCCAGCTGGTTGACCAGGATCTCCTTCTCCTTCCGCGTCACCCCGACCACCTCGCTGGGCACGGTCTTCGGCTCTTCGGCGACGCCGACCAGGACGATGCCGCCGTAGGTGTTCGCCAGGGCTGCCACGGCCTCGATGGGCTTGTCGCCCTGTCGCTTGTACTCGACCGTCAGGTTCTCCGCGATGCCCAGCGCGACGAAGTCCTTGACCATCTGAGCGGTCAACTCGTTGCTGGGAGCGGTGAGCAGTTCATGCATCCCATCAGCCTGAGCGCCGCCCCGGCCCCCGGCAACGCATTTGCCTGACTCCGCTCCCACAAGCCCAGGTTCGGGACGGGGCGCGCATCGGCCGCTTTGAACGCATCGCGTTAACCCATGTCACCGAGTACTTCCGGGCCCCAGGACGGATACACCGGAGGCGGGTGCCGGCCTGCGCGGATGGGCAGGGTGATGTCGGTGCGCGATCCCGGGTGCGGGCATGGCCCGGGTGGTCTCGTTGCCATGGCCTTGGGAGGGGCGACGTGGGGCTCTTCACCGGGCGTGAGTATTGCGGTGCGGAAAGTGCCGCCGAGATTGATCTTGCTGGGGTTCTGCTACTTCGCGGGGGCTTCGAGCTGCCGGGGTAGGGTGCCGGCGCGTAGTTCCCGGAGGTCCGGGATGTGGTTGTAGAGGGTGCCGGGGGAGACGCCCAGCAGCTTGGCGATTGAGGTGATCGAGCGGCCGGGGTCGGGCAGGAGGTCGCGGGCGGCGCGGATGACTTCCTCGGTGGCGACGCTGGGGCGTCCACCGACGCGGCCGCGGGCGCGGGCGGCGGCCAGCCCCTCATTGGTGCCGATGACGATGAGCTCGCGGATGAACTCCGCGAGGGCGGCGAAGACGTGGAAGACGAGCCGGCCGCCGGGGGTGGTGGTGTCCAGGTTCTCGTGCAGCGAGGTGAAGCCGATACCGCGGTCGCGCAGTTCGGCGACCATGTTGATGAGGTCCTGGAGGCTGCGGCCGTAGCGGTCGAGCGAGGGGACCACGAGGGTGTCGCCGCGGCCGAGGAAGGCGTGGCACGCCTTTAGCTCGGGGCGGAGCGCGTTCTTGCCGGACTTCTTAGGTTTCTTGACGAACCGGCAAGTGCTGAGGCGAACCGGAGGATAGTGCGGATGGCTTCCGCAACCGGCAGAGCGAAGGCACCGAGGTGCAGGTTGAGCGAGACGAGAAGGAGAGCATCAGCTCGCCGCGGGTCCTCGCTGTCCTCGCACGGAGCGTCTGCCGTCGAGAGGGCGTGGGCGTGGCTATGTCATTCCGCCGGCGTCCGTGACCATGCGGACGAGGGTGTCGACGAGTTCGTCGGCGGTGGTGTGCCACTTGGCCGTGTCGAGGTGGCCGCTGAGCTCCATGCCCGCGATGCCGTGGGCGCTGGTCAGCAGCAAGGCGCCGTAGTGCCGTGCGTTCCGCTCTCCCGCGAGGGCGGCGACGATGTCCAGGAACTCGTCCTGGAAGCGTTCGGCCGCGCGGTCGGCCACGGCCGGGTCGCCTTCCGGCCCGCATAGCTGGCGCCGGATGCGATCCATCCCATCACCGAGCTGCCCGGGAAGGTTTGCGCGCCGCCTGAACAACACCTGGTACAGGTGCGGCTGGTTCCGGCCGACATCGATGAGGGCGCGGAGAGCGCCGCGCAGCTTCTCGGAGGCGGACAGGGCCGGGTCGGTCCGAAGGGCGTGCGCCTGGTCGCCGATCCGTTCCCAGCTTTCGGCCGCGACGGCGGTCAGCAGGCTGTCCTTGCTCGTGAAGTGCCGGTACGGCGCTCCCCGGGTCACGCCTGCCCGCGCGCCCACCTCGCGCAAGGTGACCGCTTCGGGGCCGCCGAGGTCGAGGAGCTCGGCGGCCGCGTCGAGCAGAGCGCGGCGGGTGGCGGCGGCGGACTCGGCACGGGTGGTCATGACGCCCATCATACAGTTGACAGCGTCATCTGAACCGCTACCGTAGTCAAGGTGACAACGTCATCTGAAACCCAGAAGTTGATCGTCGTAACCGGAACCTCCACGGGCATGGGCGCGTCAGCCGCCCGCGAACTGGCTCGCCAGGGATTTCACGTCCTGGCCGGCGTGCGACGCGACCGTGACGCCGACGCCATCCGATCGACCGGCATCGAGCCGGTCATCCTCGACATCACCAAGTCCGAGCAGGTGGAGGCACTCGCCGCGCGGGTCGCCGACGACCCGCGCGCGCTGCACGCGCTCGTCAACAACGCCGGCGTCCAGGTGAACGCCCCGGTCGAAGCCCTGCCGATGACGGAGTGGCGGCGGGTGTTCGAAGTCAACCTCTTCGGCCACGTCGCCGTCACTCAAGCGCTCCTCCCCGCGCTGCTGCGCAGCAAGGGTCGTGTCATCAACATCAGCTCGGTCGGCGGCAAGTTCGCCATGGCCACATACGGCGCGTATGCCGGCGCGAAGTTCGCCCTGGAGGCGGTCAGCGACTCGCTCCGCCGGGAGGTCGCTCCGCTGGGCGTACAGGTGGTCGTGGTCGAGCCAGGCGGCGTCCGCACGGAGATGGCTGCCCGCGGGGTCGAGACGGCGAACCACCTGGCTGCCCAGATGACGCCGGAGCAGGACGAGCGCTACGGCGGCCTGGTCCAGGCGAACAACAAGTTGATGACCTCGGGCACGGCTTCAGGCTTGACCGCCGACGCCGCCGCCCGGGTCATCGCGAGGGCCGTGACGACGCGCAGACCGCGCACCCGCTACACCGCCGGCCGGGATGCCGCCCTGATCATGCGCCTGGGCCCGATGCTGTCCGACCGCACGCTCGACCGCGTCCTCGCCGCCAACCTGCGCCGCCACTACCCGAAGGGAGCCGTTGGCCGACGAGGACTCCACGAACGGCTCCGTCCCCTGTGGTGCGGCCACCGGTGAGCTCACGGTCGACGGACAACTTGCCCTCCTGCCCGGGACGAGGACTCTCCCGGCGTCAAGCCGCGTGCTCGCTGCACGAGCGTCGCACCGCGGCCAGGCCACGGGCCACGGCTTTCATACGCAGGGCATCCACATCAGGTTCTCAGGCTTCGTCCTCGTCATCCTCGACGGCGTCCGGGTCCCGGAAGGGCCGCAGGCCCTGACCGGGACCGCTGGCGGTGATGTTGAAGAGGTAGCGGCCCAGGATGATGTGCCGGTCCTTGAGCGGGGAGAGGCGGGCGACGTCCTCGTCCTTGATGTCGTGGCCCTCGGCGCGAAGCCGGGCCACGGCGGCGTCCAGGTAGCGGGTGTTCCACCGCACCACCGCATTGAGAACCAGGCCCAAGGCGGCGAGTTGGTCCTGGCCCTCGCGGTACGCCTGGCGGATCTGGCCCCGTCCGCCGTGGCAGATCGCGCGGGCAAGCCGGTGGCGGGACTCCTGGACGGTGAGCTGCCGGTTCATCAGCCGCCGGTAGGTGTCATCGACCGGGTCGACCAGGGCGAGCAGGTGCATGGTCTTGTCGATCCGCCCGTACTCGGCGAACGCCGCCCCCAGCGGCGTCGGGTGCCCTTCGCGGCCGAACATCCGCAGCAGGTCGTAGGCCCGCACCTGGTTGGTGATGAGCGACCCGGCCACCCGCAGCATGTCCGGCCAGTGCGTAGCGATCTTCTTCAAGTTGACCTTGTTGCAGGCTACGTCTTCCAGCGGGCCGTACCCGTCGGCCAGCTCCTCGCCGTCGGGCAGGTCGGCCCGCCAGAACCTCTGATCCGAGAGGTCGCGGAAGCGCGGGGCGAAGCGGAAGCCGAGCATCTTGTACAGGCCGAACGCCATGTCGGAGTAGGAGGCGTTGTCGGTGGCCACCATCTCCGGCTTCACCCCCCGTCCAGGTTCAGCAGGGTGTCCAGGGTGTAGAGGCTGTCGCGCGGGGTGCCGCGCACGACCGTCGCGCCGATCCCGGCGACCTGGTCGTTGACGGCATTCAGCCAGGTCACGCCGCGTTTGTAGCCGTAGTACTTGGGTGACGGGCCGGTGTTGATGCTCTTGACGGGGACGACGAAGCGCAGGCCGTCGACGGAGGCGAGCAGCCCGCCGCCCCATATCTGGGCCAGCTCGATGCGGGACTGTGCGCCGATCAGCGCGGCGTTCGCCGCGGCAATGGTGTCGGCGCGCACGTAGTTCTGGTCGACGTGCGAGAGCCGCGAGCGGGTCAGCGCCTTGTTGTTCGGGTCGATGACCGGGGTCAGCCCGATATTGCAGCTCTGGGAGACCAGCAGGGCGACCAGGGAGACGAGCAGCCCCTCCATGCGGGTGCGCCGGTCGGAGACGTGCCCGAAGGAGTCGAGGAACGAAGTCCAGGCGTGGACCTCGAACAGCAGATCCGGCAGGTCGATCCTGGGCAGCATCGCCTCCGTGGTGGCCTTCAGCCAGGTCAGCGACTCCGGCTCGCCCACCGCGCCGAGCTTGTCCACCGACAGGCGGGCCCGTCCCCCGCCCTCGGGAACGACGATCTCCACCTTCGCGTCGGCGCCGGCCTCTTCCAGGCGGTCGGCCATCTGCCGCCACGCCGCATCCAGCCCGCGCGTGAGCTGGGCCAGGTGCAGGCCGCGTCCTCGGTCAGAGACAGGCCCGCGAGCACGTCCGGGCGCACCGCCTCCCACCGCGGACCGTCCAGCAGCCGAGCGCGCGGGTCCGCCCACCGGTTCGAGGGGGCCGCGAAGACGTCGCGCCGGTTCAGGGCGCGGTGCAGATGCTCCAGCACGCACACCACGTACGCGTCCCGGTCCACTGCGCCCTGGGGCAGCTTGGCGTTGGAGAACACCGCCCGACGCCACATCGCGGGCACCAGGTCGGCGTCGACCTCGCGGGGCAGCAGCGGCCGGTCCTTGACCCGGCGGCGCGAAAGCGCGGGCAGGCGGCGCACGGCCTTGAGGATGCGCCGCCCGGCTGGGGCCGCATCCAGCGCGTCCGACTCGCCCAGCAGGGACAGGAACGGGCGCACAGTGTTGTAGCGCGAGGCCAGATTCTCGCGCATCGCGGCCTCGGCCGACCCGTCGTCCTCCGGCACCAGGGCCTCCACAGTCGCGACGGCCCCGGCCACCGCCGTACGCGGCACGGCCTCCTCCACCGCCGCCCAGAGTGCGGCGACGTCCAGGTCCGCGTCGTGCTCGGCGACCAGGTCCAGCTCTTCGGTGAGGATCTTCGACGCCTTCGCCAGGATGCGCGCCGCCTTCTCCAACTGCGGCAGCATCGCCAGCCGCTCCCGCTCCGAGGCCCGCCGCGCGGGGCTGATCAGCCGGTTCGCCATCAGCACCGCGAACAGGTCCAGCGCGTCATCGACCGCCTGCGCCTCCAGCTGACGCACCACCGCCGTCAGCAGCGCCGTGCGCCGCGGCTCCGGTGCCCGCTCGATCGTCTACGCTTTGCTGAGCTGCCCGTACCGGGCCAGCGTGGACAGCCGGTTCACCGGCACCCATGAGAGGTTCACCCGTCCCAGGGCGAACGCGGAGATCTCCTCCACCCGCTCCATCGCGCGCACCATCGCGGTGCCCGTCGACTTCACAGGAGGCGTGCGCAGCCGCTCCAGCTCAGAGACCCGCCTGCCCTCCGGCACCACCAGCAGCTGAGCCAGCGCCGGCGCGAGCGCGGGATCGGCCCGGTGCGCGGCACGGGCCACCGACTCGTACAGCCGCCGCTCGGCCGCCGTGCGCGCCTCCGACACCTGCCGGGCCAACACCGACACCCCCGGCAGCAGCACACGGTTCCTCCGCAGCCACGTCGCCGCATGGTTGAACAGCGCCACCGGCCCCTCGGCATGCGTCCACGCCCGCCCGTACAGGAACCCGCGGAACTCCCGCCCCCACCGCCGGTCGGTGAAGTCCCGGTACTTGAACCGCTCCTGGATCTCCTCAGCGTGCTCGTACGGCGTCCTGCGCCGCTCCGGGTACCGCTTCACGCACGACGCGTCGGCGATGCCGAGCTGTCCGGCCAGGTACTCCACGACCTCCCACGGCACCGCCAGCGGGTCATCGCCCAGGAACCGGCCGATGTAGCGGACCGTGCAGATCTGCACCGCGAACCATCCCCAGCCGGTGCGCGTCCGTACGCCGCAGCGCGATCAGATCACGGTCGTCATCGTCGAGGAAGAAGAACCGCTCCAGCTCCGGGCGCGTGGGCACCTCGGTGAACGTCCCGTACGCCTCGGCCTGCTCATCAGTCAGAAACTCCACCGGCACGACCGGACCGTAGCCAGCGCCGGCGCCCGCCCAACGATCTTTCCGTGAACCCCGACGGCATCCTCGGCAGGTGTGCTAGCCGACCAAGATCAATCTCAACGGCACTTTCTGCACCGCAACTACAAGCGCCGTTCCGGGCCCCAGGACGGATACACCGGAGGCGGGTGCCGGCCTGCGCGGATGGGCAGGGTGATGTCGGTGCGCGATCCCGGGTGCGGGCATGGCCCGGGTGGTCTCGTTGCCATGGCCTTGGGAGGGGCGACGTGGGGCTCTTCACGCGGAGCGCGGAGGACGGTGGCACCGGCGGCCAGGAGCACTGGCTGGAGCGGGGCGAGGCCGGGGAGGCGGCGTTCGACCGGGCGGAGTTCGTCGGTGACTTCGCGGTGCTGCGATGGGATACCGCTCGGGGCGGTGTCGGGCTGGTGCACTCACTGGTCGGCGGCAACGCCAGCTGCCAGACGGTCATCCGGGCCCTGCGCCGACACCACGGCGATCGTCTGGCCAACTGGTACGCGTGCGTTGCCGTGGCTCAGACCAGTACTCAGGTGACCCAGCCGTACGTGCCGCAGCTGCTGGCCTGCGACGTCGGTGTCTCGGGCAAGGAGTACGAGACGAGGTGGCATGAGAAGTGCCTGGCCGTCTGACGCTGTCGACCGTCCATTGCGGACTGACGAGAACCCGTGGTCAGCGCATCATCAATTGAGCACGTTCACCTGTGCGGGGTTGAGCACGCAAGTCCAGCTCGTCCACTCCTGGGTGTGACTGTCTCGCCCATCGGTTCGGGAGTGCGGCCGACCGGCCGGAGCGCTGGCCCCGGTACGCCTCGGACATGAGCGATGCGGAGTGGGCCCTGATGGGCGCGTTACTGGATTTGTCATCTCCTATTCTGATGGCCCGCCAACGCGAGCTATGCTGCCTGCTGATGACTGAGGTGGCGCAGCAGGCAGTGTTCTGGACCGACGACTCGCCGGTCTGCGAGCCTATGGCGCACGGTGAGGACATCGCCGCGCACTTCCATGACTACGGCCAGTTGAGGTACGCCGCCTCCGGGGCGCTCGTTACGACGACCAAGGTCGGCACCTGGGTGGCGCCGGCGAACCGCATCACGTGGGTGCCGCCCTTCTGTGTCCACAGCAGTCGCTCCTACGGTGAGACCGATGTCCGCGTGCTCCGGGTTCCGGCAGCGCTGTCCGAGGAACTGCCGCCCGAGCCCTCGGTGTTCGTGGCCAGTGCGCTGCTGCGCGAGGCATACCTGGCGATGAGCAGCGAGCACGAGCCTGCCGCCAGTGAGCGTGGCCGTCTGCTGCTCGCAGTGATCGGCGCGGAGCTGATCCGCGCCCCGCAGGAGCCACTACGGCTGCCGGAACCGAGCGATCCTCGCCTCAAGGCCGTCACCGACCTGCTGCACGCCGACCCGGCCATTTCGGCGACGCTGGCGGAGCTGGGGCACCGAACCGGCTCGAGCGAACGGACTCTCAGTCGGCTGTTCGGCAGCGAACTGTCGATGAGCTTCCATCAGTGGCGCACACTGCTGCGCGTTCAGCGAGCGCTGCTCGAACTCTGTGAAGGTACCTCGGTCACCGAGACGGCGATGCGACTTGGCTGGGCGAACCCAGGCAGCTTCATCAACGCCTTCACCGATCTCGTCGGCCAGACGCCCGGTCGTTACCGCTCCGCAGCGGGTGCAGCTCACAGCTGAGCACTGCCTCCGTCGGCCTGGCGGGTTATCCGAAAATCGGGGCGGAACATCGGTGGCACGCCCGCCCGCTCGGCGGCCACGCTTTGAGGCATGTCTCACCAACTTCCGGGTCACGGCGCTGCGGCTTCGGCAGCCGCCACGTCGACATCCTCCGGAGTCACGCTAGGTGACCTGATCATGCAGGCGCTCAGCCGGCACAGCTCGTCCGAGGCCTTCGTGGCCGGTGATCGGCGACTGACCTACACGCACGTCAGGGACCTTCTCTCGCAGTTCGTGGCCGCGCTGGCCCATCGGGGAGTGGGGCTCGGGGTGGGGGTCACGATGCTCAGTCCGAACATGCCTGAATCGTGGATCGTCCAGGCCGCGACGTATCTCTTGGGCGGCCACTTCACCGGGTTGCAGACCTTGGCCTCGGTCACCGACCACATCACCGTCTGCGAGGACGCAGAGGCCACGGTGCTGGTGGTGACCGCGCCCCTGGAGGAGCATGGACGCCAGGTCCTCGCCGAGGTGGACTCCCTGCGACACCTGATGGTGATCCCCGCCGCCGGTGGTCTGCCCGAGGGCGAGCCCGTGGCGGTTCGATCGCTCGACCGTGGTCCGGCGACGGAGATGGATGTCGCTTGGCTGCAGTACACGGGGGGGACGACCGGCAGACCCAAGGGCGTGATGCAGCCTCATCGCTCGATGGTGCAGATGGTCTATGCGCACATGGCCGACTTCGAGCAGCCACATCTCCCGCGGTACCTGGCAGCGGCTCCGCTCACCCACGCGGCCGGGCTGGCCGTCATCCCGGCACTGCTGCGTGGCGGCACGGTCGTGATCGAGCAGGGCTTCGAACCCAGCCGGTTCCTCGACGTCATCGAGGCCGAGCACATCAACTGTGTGAACGGCCTTCCGACGATGATCTACAGCTTGTTGGATCAGGAGCGTCCGGAGACCAGAGACCTCTCCAGTCTTGAGGTCATCTGGTACGCCACAGGACCGATGTCGCCGGTGCGCCTGGCGGAGGCTCGAGAGCGGATCGGTCCGGTCTTCTCCCAGATCTACGGGCAGACGGAGTCGGCCGGCATCGGGACGGTCCTGACCAAGGCCGCACACGAGACCGCGAGCCTTGAGCAACTCGCCTCCTGTGGCCGTCCCGTGGTCGGCAACCGCATCAGGCTCATCGACGACGACGGCCACGACGTTCCTTTGGGCGAGGTGGGCGAGATCGCCATGCAGAGCCGCGGGGTGATGCAGGGCTACAAGAACCTCCCCGACGAGACCGAAGCGGCACTCAAGGGGGGATGGCTCCACACCGGAGACCTCGCCCGCCAGGACGCCGAGGGCCTGATCTACATCGTGGACCGCAAGAAGGACATGATCATCTCGGGCGGTTTCAACATCTACGCCAGCGACGTCGAGGCCGTTCTGGCAGCGCATCCATCGGTTGGCTCAGTCGCCGTCATCGGCGTGCCGGACAGCCGCTGGGGCGAGATCGTCACCGCGTTCGTGGTCCCGCGACCGGGGCGACAGGTCGACATTCCCGCGCTCCAGTCCTACGTGAAGCAGGTCAAGGGCTCGATGTACGCGCCCAAGAAGATCGTGGTCGTGGACTCACTTCCCGCCACGCCGGTGGGAAAGACCGACAAGAAGCGCCTGCGCGCGCCGTTCTGGGCCGACTCGACGCGCAATGTCCACTGACCATCCCGATGCCCTTCCCACGGCCATTCACGAAAGGCACTCAGTGTGAACGTACCGCCGGCCCGACTGATCGACTTCCACTCCCACTGGGGCACAGAGCGAGGATGGAAGGGAAGCCCGTACGAGACCGCCGAGGACCGCGAGGCTCTGCAGGGCTACTTCAAGTGGGGCATGAGCTTCGTCAGTGACGAGGAGCAGGCCGTCCAGTTTCGCCGCGCCAACGTCAAGGTGATGCTCGACTTCGCGTTCACCCACACCATGGACGCCGGTGCACTGCGCGACCAGCATGACTACGCCTTCGACTATGCGCGCAAGCACCCCGACGTCGTACTGGGCAACTGGATCGGCATCGATCCCACGCAACCAGCTCACGTCAAGGAACTCGAGCGTTGCCTGAGCGAGGGGACGGGACTCGTCGGACTGACGGTCCACTCGTTCACACCGGCCGGGACACCCGACCAGCCGGAATGGGCGACCTGTCTGAACATGTGCATCGAGGCCAACCGTCCCGTCCTGGTCCATGTCGGCATGTCGGCCACCGGGGCCGGCACCCGCGGAGGCATGGGCATCACCCTGGAGGGCTGCCACCCCCGTTACGTCGACCGCGTGGCGGCCAAGCATCCCGATCTGAACGTGATCGCGGCTCGGGTGGCGTGGCCCTGGCAGTCGGAGATGATCGCGGTCGCACTGCACAAGGCGAACGTGTGGATGGAGCTCCACGGTTGGTCACCGCGCTACTTCCCCGACGAGCTCAAGCGCGAGATCAGTAAGCGGCTGCGCAAGAAGGTCTTCTTCGGAGCCGACTACCCGATGCTCACCCACGAGAGGCTGGTCGAGGAGTGGCACGAGGAGGGCTTCTCCTCCGACGTCCTCGATGACGTGTTCTCCCGCAACGCCGAGACCTTCCTCACCTCGATCGGAGTTCAATAATGGACCTCGGGCTGACCGGCAAGGTCGCCATCGTCGGCGGCGGCAGCGACGGCCTCGGATACGCCATCGCCGAGCGTCTTCTGAAGGAAGGCGCCAACGTCACGCTCTTCGCGCGACGCGCGGAGAAGGTCACAGCCGCCGCGCAACGGCTTGCCAGCGCATACGGCGAGGAGAAGGTCCTCGGGCTGGCCGCCGACTGCTCGGCCGACACCGACATCGAGCGTGTCACCGCCTCGACCCTTGAGCGGTTCGGTCCAGCCGTTCACGTTCTGGTCACCAACGACGGCGGACCGCCGATCCGGCGCATCTCCGAACTCACCGACGAGGTGTGGCTGAAGGCCTTCGAGCGCCACTTCTTCTACGTCGTCAGATCTGTGCGAGCCACCTTGCCGTACATGACCACCGAAGGCGGCAGCATCCTCAACGTGGTCTCCGGCGTCGTCGAGCGCCCGGCCGTCGGCATGGCGGCGTCCGTCGGCGTGTGGTCGGCGTTGATCGGCTACGCCAAGACCCTCGCCCTGGAGGTCGCCAGGCAGGACATCAACGTCAACACTCTGTTGTCCGGGTTCTTCGACACCGCCCTGCTGGGCGGAATGCTGGAACGGCAGCCAGAGCTGTCCAAGGCCAGCCTCGGGAACGGGGTACCGATGGGACGCATCGGGGAGCCCCGTGAGTTTGCCGACCTGGTCGGTGCGCTCGTGTCACCCAACGTGCGATTCGTCACCGGCGCGGTGATCCCGGTCGACGGTGGCGCCGGCATCGGCATGGGCGCGAGCTTCGACTCGCCGACTTCGAAGTGAGGCACTGTTCATGAAGCGGACCATGAAGATCTCGACAATGCTCACCTACGGCACCGACCCGCGTGACGCCGCTGAAGACATCACTCGACTTGAGGCCGCCGGGCTCGACACCGTCTGGGTCGCCGAGGGGTACGGTTACGACTCGCCGACCCTGATGGGCTACCTGGCGGCGCGCACCTCACGCGTGGAGATCGGCGCAGCCATCCTCAACGTCTACTCCAGAACCCCGACCATGCTCGCATCGACCGCGGCCGGCCTCGACAGCGTGTCCGGCGGTCGCGCCATTATCGGCCTCGGCGCCTCCAACCCGAAGATCATCGAGGGGTGGCACGGCATGCCCTTCGTGCAGTCGACCGGCCGTACAAAGGAGACCGTCGAGATCATCCGCGCAGCCCTGCGGCGCGAGGCGGTCGACTACAGCGGCCGCTCCTTTGAGATCCCTCTCCCAGCCGACCAGGGCACCGGTCCCAGTGAGCCGCTGAAGATCATGACCAAGCCGCTACGCCCCTCTGTTCCGCTCTACATCGCCGCGCTGGGACCGAAATCAGTCGAAGGCGCGGCGGAGTACGCCGACGGCTGGCTGCCTTTCCTGTACTCCCCCGAGGGCGCCGCCGTGGTCTGGGGTGACGCGCTTGCCGCGGGAACCGCGAAGCGCTCCGGGAACCTCGCGCCCCTGGAGGTCGTCGCCGGTGGCATCGTCGCTATCGGCGAGGATGTGAAGGAGATACTCGACCTCGCGCGGCCGATACTCGCGCTCTACATCGGAGGCATGGGCGCCCGCGGCAAGAACTTCTTCAACGACCTCGTCCAACGCTACGGCTACGAAGCCGAGGCCAAGGAGATCCAGGACCTCTACCTCGACGGCAAGAAGAAGGAAGCCGAGGCCAAGGTCCCATTCCAACTCCTTGAACAGATCAACCTCGTCGGCCCAGCCTCTTACGTCCGGGAGCGGATCGAAGCCTTCCGCGAGTCCGGCGTCACCAATCTCCAGGTGACCCCGACCGGCGACGACCCCGCCGGACTCGTGCGCCAACTCAAAGAGTGGGTGGCCTGACTTCCGCTGCTGCCCAGGCAACACCCCTTGCAGCGCCTGACGGTTGTAGCCGTCCTTCATCACATCAGGGACCGCGTCTTCGGCGAGGACGCCTCGACTGTCCACCACGGATCCGCACCCCGCGCCATGGCCACGCTCCGCAATCTCGCCATCGGTGTCCTCAAAACCGCCGGACCAATCAACATCGCCAAGACCACCCGCGCGATCCGCGACGAACCCGAACGAGCCCTACCCTTCCTGGGCATCACACGCGAACCCGAGCCTTCAGGAACTTGAACACGCCCTGAGCTGGAAGTACTCACTTGTCGAGAAGGAAGGTGCCCCCGGCGGCCGTGGCCAGATCGGGGCCGAACGCGGCTGCCGGGGTGTACGCTCCCGAAGGTGCTTCGCCCTGGACGAGGCGGACGGCGGTTTGCGTGATGACGTCCGCGGTGTAGTCCATTCCGTCGTCGGCACGCAGCCACCCCTCGCGTCGACTGCCGTCGCCCCAAGTGACGACGGCGTGTCCCCACGAGTGCGTTCGGGGGCGCGGCGCTGCTTTGATCGGCGCCTTGGCCATCTGTCGCACTGCGAGCCGGCGCAGGCCCGGGACGGACAGCAGTGTGGCGAACAGGGGAAGTACCGCCCGTACGATGCGGGAGGTGGGGGCGAGGGCGGAGGTGACGCTGACGTTCGGTGCTGCGCTGGCCCGCTGGGCGGCGAGCAGTTCGCCGGAGGGTGCGCTTGCGGACTTCAGCGTCTGCCCGTCGGGCAGCATGTGGGTCTGGACGTCGGAGCCGAGGCGAGTCTTGACCATGTGCCCGTTCTTGTAACGTCGTCCGCCGGTGGTAATGACGTCCACGGTGGTGGCGGCGAAGGCGGTTCCCATGGTGCCGGCGTCGGTGGCCACGGAGGCGAGTGCGTCGACGCGGACCTCGTGGGGAATCGAGCGGCCCTCGCAGAGCTTGACCACCACGGCTTCCGTGGCGAGGACACCGAATCCGGCCCCGGTGATCAGCGTGCTGCAGGCATCGGCCGCTTCCTGATGGAGGGCGAGCAGGCGTGGGATGGCGGTGAGATCGGCGGCGAGGTCCACGTAATGGCCGCCGGGCATGCAGGCGCGCGCGAGGGGGACGGCAGTCTCGGTGTAGCTGCCCAGGGTGTTGACGACCACGGCCGGGCGCCGGCGGGTGATCTCCGATGCCATCCGTTCCACTGCGTCGGTCACGAGGATCTTCGCGTCGGGGTGTCCGGCGCTCGCCGCCGCCGCGCGGAGGCTCTCCGGATCGCGTCCGACCAGGACGAGGTCCAGGCCGTGTGCACCGATTCGGGCGGTGACGGCGCGGCCGATGCGGCCCGTGGCCCCGAGTATCCAGACCTCGCCGTTCCGTGCGCCCATGCCGTTCTGCGTCATGGCGAAACTCCCTTCCACTGAGACCGGTCTTGCTCGAGGGCAAGCCGGCTCGCGATGTCTCACTGTGTCATCACTAGGCTAGCAGTGATGACACAGTGAGACATGCTTTGTTAGGGTCAGGCATGGCCAGATGGGATCCCGGCACCGAGCAGCGCCTGCGCAAGGCCGCTATGGAACTGTTCCAGCGGTACGGATATGACAACGTGACCGTCACCCAGATCGCCGAACACGCAGGCATCACGCGGCGCTCGTACTTCCGCTACTTCCCCGACAAGCGCGAGGTCCTGTTCGCCAACTCGGACCAGCTCCCCACCGCTGTCGGCGAAGCCGTCCTGGCAGCCGACAAGGACACCTCACCGCTGGTAGCTGTTCTGGGCGCCCTCACCGAAGCCGGCAGCTACCTGGCCGAGCGGGCTGAACACGCCGCGGAACGCCATGACGTGATCAACTCCAGTCCCGAACTCCAGGAACGCGAACGCACCAAACTCGCCGCCCTCAGTGCCGCGATCCAACAAGCGCTACGACAGCGCGATGTCGCCCCGCACGCCGCGAAGGCGACAGCGCAAGTCACCACGATCGCCTTCGCGAACGGCTACGAGCAGTGGATCGAGGCGGACGGCCGGAAAACCTTTGCGGACTGCCTCGCAACCGCCACCCTCACACTCCGCAACGCGCTGACCGGCAGTCCCTCAGCCCACTCAGCCGACTGACTCGTACAGGTGCGGGCGGGCCGGCTTCGGATTCGCCTTCTGTACCGTTCCGTCACTTTCAAGGCGTCCGAGCCGGCGTAGCACCCCTCACCGGCTGTGGCGCGGCATCTGCCAGGCCAGGTGCTGTCGCGTCTCATGAACATCGAACACGGCCTCACCTGAGCGCTGCCCAAAGTCGTGAACATCTGCTGCCGCAACTCGGTTCTGGCACAGATCTTGGGGAGCGGTCGCGGAGTGTGACCGCAATGTTCGATTGCGATATGCCGAACGTGTGTGAGACCGCGTACGCCGTGCCGCCGAACAGCAGGCTTTGACGCTCCATCAGGTCTCCGTAGATCTACGTCGTATGCGGCTGTGGAAACGCGTCTTGGTCAGCACTGCAGCTGGCAGTGAGGCGAGCAGGTCGTACTCGGCTGGCGACAGGTCCGTATTCGTGATCAGTCCCTGAATCGCGCCTGGCCGAGCGACAGGCACCTTCTGGGTGAGCTTGAGTTCGCAGCCGCCGTCTGAGCGTTCGGCACGTCGCAGACGCAGGCGCGTTCCCACCACTGCCAGAGTCGGCGAGCAGCTGCACGATGCGCGTCCACTCCGCGACTTCGGCCGGGCCGCGCTCATTGCCGGCCAGGTCCTCGCGGTCGCGGTCCAGGTGCTGCTGCAGCTCGGCTGCGGTCCATGTCATCCACGATGTCCTCGGTAACCCGGTACATGATGTCCGGGACTTTGCCCTTGAAGTGGTGGTAGAAGGCAGCAGGAGCCACTCGACGCGCCGGGTGATGGGTGGGGCGTTGTCGCAGCCCCGACCCGGCTGGGTGCCTCACCGTGCCGTCATCGGCTCCGGTGCGCTGTGAGCTCGACGGTAGGCCAGTGGTGACAGGCCCAGGTACGTGTGGAAGTGCTTGCGCAGGGCGACGGGGTCGCCGAAGCCGCAGGCGGTGGCGATCCGTGCGACGGTCAGGTCGGTGGACTCCAGCAGCAGGCGCGCGTGCGCCAGCCGCCGCTGCGCCAGCCACTTCAGCGGGCTGCTGCCCACCTCGCTGCGGAACCGCCGGGTGAAGGTGCGCTCGCTCATGTGCGCGTGCCGGGCCATGTCCTGCAGTGTGACCGGCTCGGCCAGCCGGTCCAGCGCCCACTGCCGGGTCGCCGAAGTGGAACGGTCGGTGTCCTGCGGAACCGGGTGCTCGATGAACTGGGCCTGCCCGCCCTCGCGCCACGGCGCCACGACGCAGCGCCGCGCGGCGGCCGAGGCCACCGCCGCCCCGTGGTCCAGACGGACCAGGTGCAGGCACAGGTCGATGCCGGCCGCTCCGCCGGCGGACGTAAGGATGCGTCCGTTGTCGACGAACAATACGTCCGGATCGACGTCGACGTCGGGGAACAGCCGCGCCAGCGCGTCACACAGCGCCCAGTGCGTGGTGGCCCGCTGGCCGTCCAGCAGACCGGCCGCCGCGAGCAGGAAGGCCGAGGTGCACAGGCTGACGATGCGGGTTTGCGGCCCTATCCGGTCCAGCGCCGCGGCGAGTTCCTCGGAGAGCGTGCCGGTGGCGAGCAGCTGCTCGCCGGGTTCCAGTGTGGCCAGAACGACGGTGTCCGCGGTCTCCAGCGCCGACTCGTCGTGGTCGACGACGATCCGGTAGTCCTCGTGTGTGCGTACCGGCCGGCCGCCGAGGGAGCAGGTGCTGACGGAGTACAGACGGGTCCCGTCCGGTTCACAGGCCTCGTTGAACACCCGGGCCGGGATGCCCAGGTCCAGTGGCAGGACCCCGTCGAGGGCGAGAACCACAACACGATGCGTCATAGCTGGAATAGTACGACAGATGTCCTCCCGGCCACTCGCCCGCCTCCGCGGGCATACGCCACTGTTTCTTGTGCCGGGACCGCGGTCCCGGCACAAGAAACAGTGAGACGGGGAGTTCGGCTACCCCCTGCTTCGCCTGGTGGCACTCGTCGAGTGCGGCACCCGCGCCCTCCTCGTTGCGGCCTTCGGCGACGGTCGGGTCCTGCGCTCGCGCACGGTCCCCGGGGTCGAGCAGGAGGTCTATGCGCTGCTGACGGTCTACGCCACAGGCCGACACTCCGGTGGTCGGTCAGTGACCGGGCGGGTCGAACCCGAGGGCGGCCAGGGCCTCCTCGGCGGCCTGCTGGTCCTGCTCGTAGTCGCCGCCGGAGATCCCCAGCCCCCCGATGCACCGGCCGTTCTCGATGATCGGGTAGCCGCCGCCGACGGCCATCACACGAGGGTGGCCGCCCAGCGGCGCAATGTGCGGGTTGACGAGCAAGTCGTTCCACGTATGGGTGGGGATGCGGAAGGAGACCGCGGTCCAGGCCTTGTCGACGGCGACCTCGGCGGTGAGGAAGGGCGCGTCGTCGGCCCGATCGAACGCCTTCAGATGTCCGCCCTGGTCGGTGACGGCGACGGCCGCCGTGAAGCCGATCCGGGCAGCGGCGGTGTGTACTGCCGCGATGAGTGCGCCGGCGGCGGCCTGGGTGATTGACGAGGCGGGGGCCGACCTCTGGACTGTGACGGTGCTCATGAATGTTCCTTTATTGCTGTGCTGTGCGCGTCGGGTGGAGGGGCCGCAAGCCAGGTCACCGCAGGGGTGAGGCCGGGGTGGGGACCACGCGGGTGACGACGGACTTCTCGGGGATCAGCAGGCCGTAGACGACCGGGCCGATCTCGTTCTTCCAGCGGTCGTGCTCGTACACGGCTGTGTACAGGGCCTCGCTCTGGGCCTCGTCCTCGAACCGGCGGATCCACACGTAGCCGTCCTCGTCCTCGGCGTCGACGAAGGAGGCGGTCACGTCCATGCCCAGCGAGGCCTGGAACGGGATGACCACGTCCTCCATGTAACGCACCCACTCATCGCGGCGTCCGGGCTGCGCCTGGTAGCGGCGGATCTCGTAGTACACGGTGCTGCTCCTGACTGCTTGCAGGGAAGGTCAGTCGGTCACGGTGAGGACGACCTTGCCGCGGGTGCGGCCGGCCTCGACGCGGGCGTGGGCCGCGCCGGCCTGCTCCAGCGGGAAGGTCTCCTCCACCTCGACGGCAACCTCACCGGCGTCGATCAGGCCGGCGATCGTGGTCAGCGCGGGACCGTCCGGCTCGACCAGGTACGCAGTGACGCGCACGCCGGCTGCCTCGGCGGCCGCGGCCAGTTCCGGGGAGACGCCGGCCGGGATGGCGACCAGCAGGCCGCCCGGGCGCAGGACCTTCAGCGAGCGGGTGCTGGTCTGGTCGTGGGCGTCGCCCACCAGGTCGATGACGACGTCGACGTCCTTGACGACGTCCTCGAAGCGGGTGGTGGTGTAGTCGATGGTGTCGTCGGCGCCGAGTTCCTTGAGCCAGGGGTGGCGTGCTTCGCTGGCGGTGGCGATCACGTGGGCGCCCAGGTGCCGGGCGAACTGGACCGCGAAGTGACCCACCCCGCCGGCGGCGGCCGTGATCAGGACGCGCTGGCCGGCCTGGACGTGGGCGGTGTCGACCACGGCCTGCCAGGCGGTCAGCGCCGCCAGCGGCACGGCGGCCGCGTGCGCGTGGTCGAGGGTGGCCGGCTTGCGGGCCCACTGGCGGGCCGGGGCGGTGACGTACTCGGCGTAGCCGCCGGCGGCGCGCGGGAACCACGGCATGCCATAGACCTCGTCGCCGACCTTCAGGGTGGTGACGCCGAAGCCGACCTCCTCGACGACCCCGGACACGTCCCAGCCCAGGATCAGCGGGAGCGTCTGCAGCCCCGCCACGGCCTCGCCCTCGCGGGTCTTCCAGTCCACCGGGTTGACGCCGGCGGCGTGCACCCGTACCAGCACCTCGGTCGGCAGCGGCACCGGGCGCGCGACCTCCTCGACGGTCAGCACCTCCGCTCCGCCGAACTCGCTGATGGTGACTGCCCGCATCGTGTGCTCACTCATGATGTCCTCGCTCATGTCCATCTCACTGCTTCTTGTGCCGGGACCGCGGTCCCGGCACAAGAAAGCGTGGCGTGTGCCCGCAGAGGCGGGTGAGTGGCCGGGAGGACATCTGTCGTACTATTCCGGCCATGACACATCGTGTTTCCCGGCGCGCCAGGTCAGCCGTGGGCCCGCAGCGCCGCGAGGTTGATCCGGCCACCCTGCAGCTGGGCGTGGTGCGGGGCGGCGAGGCCCGCGTCGGTGATGAAGAGCTCGTGGCCGCGTACGGCGGTGGCGGTGGGGCTGGCCAGCCCGTCGGCCGCAGTGAGCACGGTGACCTTCGTGCCGTCCGGGTAGACCACGTCCACCTTGTTCGTCGTGTTCCGCGCGGTGAACACAATGTCGGAGCGGGCGGAGAGGAAGTTGAAGTCGTCGATGCCCACCTCGCCGCCGGCCACCTGGTGGATGCGGCCCGGCTTCCCGGCAGCGGTCACGGGAACCCGCAGCAGGGTGCTCTTGTTGAAGTTCGTGACCCACACCGCCCCGTGGTGGTAGCGAAGCCCGTTGACGCCTATCGGAATCGAAGCCGTCGGGACCGGCGCGAGAGCCTGGTCGGTCAACCACGCCCTGGCTTGGCCCCCTGCGACCGGGACGGCCCAGATCGTGCCCTTGTAGCTGTCGGAGACGTAGAGCATGTGTCCGTAAGGGTCGATCGCGAGCCCGTTGGGCAGGCCGTCGGCGGGCAGGGCCGCGAGGCGGCTCGGGTGGCCGCCCGGGGGCAGCTTCCACACTCCTGCGCGCGAGGCGTCCTTGGACCACACGTTGTAGTAGATGGTCCCGTCGCTGCCACGGGTGTTCCCGGTGAAGCCGTCACCGAGGACGCCGGTAACCAGGACAGTTTTGTGCTGCCCGTCGGCGCTCACCCGCACCAGCTCCGGCCGCTCGCCGGCGTAGCTGCCCAGCATCGAGACAGTGAACGTGCCGTCCGGGTTGACGGTGATGTTCTCCGGAACCTCCCCGGCGGACCAGTCGAACGGGGCCACGGTCTTGACATCCGTGACGACCGGCTTGGGGTGTTCCTGCCCCGCGGCGGCCGACGCGTAGGGCGCTGATACGAAAACGGCCGCTGCGGCAGCTACGGCCGCGGCGAGGTTGAGTCTGTTGCTCATGGGTTGGGTTCTTTCTCTTGCTCTTTGCGCGGCGGGGACCGCGTCCCCGCCGCACAAAGAGTGGCGTGTGCCGGTCGGGGCATGTGAGTGGCCGGATGGCCACCTATCACGCTATTCCAGCCATGCCGCATCGTGTCGCTGTTCTCGCCCTCGACGGAGTCCTGCCGCTGGACCTGGGCACCCGGCCCGGGTGAGGCGACCCCTGGGGTGTGGACACTCTGACAATGGATCTTGATGGTCCGAGGAAGGGTGTCTTGGTGGGACGTAGGTCTCCGTATCCGGAGGA
>NZ_JBVHMR010000053.1:0-38571 GCF_055558375.1 Streptomyces sp. NPDC025793
GCCCGCGAGGAGGCCCGGACCCGCCGGCACATCGCCCGCGCCGCTCTCGACGAGCTCAAACTGCTGGGCGATCCGGAACAGCTCGCCGACCTGGGTAACCAAGCGAACAAGGTCAGCCACGACACCCGGCGCAGGATCCACTTGGCGGCGCACCACGCCGACCTGGAGTTTCCTCAGGAGCCTGTAGTGGGGGTGCGGCATCGCGCGAGACGGGCTTCTGCTCGAAGAAGACGAGAACGACGCCGAGGGTGCTCGCCCGGCATCCCGGCCGACTGAGCCGTGGAGTCCCCCCGGCACACTGGTGGTCGGAGGCTTCAGCCGCCGCCCTACCCCTGTCGTCGGTGCAGCGCTGCGGATCCGACGGAGGCCCAGCCGACCTCCATGGGCGGGATCTGCTCTGACAGCGAGGGCCGTGTGGTGACCTGTCCGTGCCGGCCCGATCACAACGGGTACGTCCCGGTAGGCCCCGACCGCCGGACCGGCCGGGGCGAATCTCGTCGGCGCGTCGTCCGTATGGCCTTGAGCAGCCAATCGTCGCTGAACCCGGCGGCCGCGAGGGCCCGCAATGTGATCGTCCGCTTCCTGGGGACGGAGTTCAGGGGCTGGTTCACCGTGCCACCAGGCCGGGCGGCCGCGCACGCCGGGAGGGCCGATCACAGCCCTTCGGCCCTGGGGGTGGGCGGTTCAGCCTCGCGACGGCCTACGGTGGAGGCATGAGCGAGATCGTCGTCTACGAACTCGAAAAGCCTGCGGCACCACGCTCCTCCGCCGGACCACCGACTGGCACGGAGCGGCACGTGCGCAAGGTGCACGCGGCGCCCGTCGCCCCGGGGACGCGCACCGCCACCGGACCGAGGACCCTGTGCGGCAAGGACACCTTCGCCATGGAGGCGGCCGACTGGAACGCCTCCGAGCACCCCGGAGCACCGTGGTACCCGACGCAATACGCATCCGCGGTCTGCCCCGACTGCGATGCCGTGATCGAAACCTGACCGCGGCAAACGGCCGACCGACTGCCTGACGTCGCCGCGCTCACCGTCTTCCTGCCGCTACCTCCGTTCCACGTACTCCTTGAAGTGCTCCAGGTCGCCGCGGGCCAGCCGTTCGATCGCGTTCGTCTGGGCGAACCCCTTGGGCCCGCCGAAGGTGTCCCGGACGGTGTCGGGGTCGTACTCCACGCGTGCCTGGATCCGGGTGTGGTTCTGGTCGATCGGCTCGAGCGAGAAGGAACCCGTCAGCTCGGGGGCGCCCAGGCTCAGCCACTCCATCACGCGCTCTCCGCGGTCGGAAACCTCAGCCTCGACCTCCCGGGCCCCGCCCCTTGTCTCGACCTCCAGAAGCGCTCGGCCTCCGGCCACCGTGCGCGCGCTCCGCACTCCTTGCACGAAGCGTGGATAGTTCTCCACCTGGTGAATGTTCTCCCAGGCCGTATCGATCGGAACGTCGACATCGACGTGCAGTTCGAGGGTGCTCATGGCTCACCTCCACGTGCAGTTCATGACGCACGGCCTTCTGCTCACAGTGTGCGCCCCGCAGGAACCGGGAGGGAAAGGAGAGGAGCCGGAACGGGGTTCTCCCGCGTCCGTACTCATTGCACTGGCACTCGACATCGTTGTCTCTTACGTCTTCGAGGGGCAGGCCGACCTGATCACCACTGAACGTTCCCCCCTGAAGCAGGCCCTCGGAACGGGCCGGGTGGACATCACAGCATGACGTGCTTGACCTGCGTGTCGTCCAGCAGGCCGGTGCGGGCGATCTCACGGCCGTAGCCGGCAGCAGGTGTCGCAACGGATCCGGCCCACGTGAGGCACAGCAGTGATGCCGTTCGGAGCCGTCGAAGGTCCTGCCGCCCCTCGGTGGTAGGTGCCTCGACGGCCACCGGTACACCTGGCGTGATGGACCGGGCAACGCGGTTCGCAAGCTCGTCACACGCGACGCCGACGGCCTCGTACCCCGCGCATACGAACAGCTCGCGCTCTCGTACCGACGCGTCGGCGATGACGCCGAGGCCTGCACAGTCCGACTCGCCGAGCAGCGCCAACAGCGGATCACTCTGCCCTGGTAGGGCAAGCTGTGGGGCTGGCGCAGGGGCGGACGGTGGCGCAGCGCCCGCCACACTGTCTATGAGCGCATGGTCTCGACCATCGATCCCCGAAGCCCGGCACGTGCCGTTCGGGAAGAGGCTGCAGGCTGAGCCGGGTTGCCTCGCCGGGTTCGCAGATTGGGGAGCAGTTCGCGATCACGGGTGGGTGGCCGAGTTGTCCGGCACACCCGTGAGGTGGCTGCGTTGCGGCTCGTGATCCGGGTCGACCCGCCCGTCGGGCCGGGGAGCCTGGGCACTGATCCCGTCGAACGGGTGCTGGTTCTTGAGTATTTGGACGATCCACCGGGGGGGCTGACGGCTAGGGGGTGTCCCGATATTGGGCAGGCCGCCGCAGGAGGACAATCGCGCTCATGGCTGACGTCGTCCTCTTCGATCCCGCTCACCTCTCTGGAGTCCTCGACCTGTGTCGTAGTGAGGGATGGTCCACTTTCTCTGCCAACCCCGGGCGGGCCAAGGCCAGCCTGACGGCACCGGGCGTGGTGGCGCTCGTCGCGGTCGAAGGCACGCGAGTTGTCGGCTTTGCGCAAGCCCTGACCGATGGTGTCGCACAGGCACATCTGTCACTGCTTGCCACGGCTCACGATCGCCGTCGCGAAGGTATCGGCCGCAGTCTGGTTCAGGAGACTCTTCGCCGCTGCGGAGCCATGCGCATGGACCTGGTCACGGACACCGCAGAAGAGTTCTACGCCGCACTCCCACACCGCAGGTTTCACGGCTTTCGCATCTACGGAGACGTTCAACCGTCCGATGGGACTTCGTGAGCGGGAGGCCAGGGGAAGGCAGTGGAGAGGCTTCGGCCGGTAGATCTGCCTGATGGGATCTCATCGTCGCCATGCTGCGGGATGATCTCGATCGTGACGGGTGTGATCACGGCGTCGGAGCCGTCCTGGACAGCCCCGTTCACCGGGCTGAACCCGCGCTGCTTCGACAAGTTGGTGAGCGTGGTGCGCCGTGAAGGCGCGGACGCGGTCCGAAGAGGACGGCCGTGGAGTCTACCGTTGGAGGACCGGGTGCTGCTGGTCGCGGCCTACTGGCGTACCCACTTGACGCTGCGCCGGCTCGCCCCGCTGTTCGGCATCTCGAAGTCGGCCGCGAACAGGATCATCGCGCTCCAGCCCCACAAGCGATTCCGCAAGGACGCCGTCCTCATCGTGGACGGCACCCTGGTCCCCACCCGCGACCACATGATGGCCGAACAGTCCAAGGATTACCGATACTCCACCAACCACCAGGTCGTCATCGACGTCGCCGTCACGCCGGTCAATGCCTCGGACCGGTTCGTCGAACGGGACCGGCTCCATCAACTCGCCCCCGGACAGCGGCTGACGGCACTGCCGCCGCAGCTACAACTCAGCGGCGCACCGGTACTGCGGGTCGTCGGCCACGTGACCGCGATCGACACCACGGCCCGGCCGCGCGCCTGGGCGACGAGCCCCGAGCGATCGGCTACGACACCCTCGTGTACGCGACGCGAGGGCAGCCGGGCACGGCTTGACGATGTCCCGGGAGCAGCCGAGCACGCCCACACCGTCGCCACCCCCGAGCAGCACCGTGGTTGCGGCACGGAGTTGCCGAGATCTCGTCCGGCGCCACGGTCAGGGTCGTCGGCGCAAGGGGGGAGGGGCTGGGAACCGCCTCGGAACTGGCCGAGAGCCATCTCGCGCTGCCGGTCCGGCTGTTCACCGGTGCCGACGGCGTCGGATCCGGGCCGGCCCCGCGAGGCCAGGCCCATCTGCGGTGCACTCTCGACCGGTTGGGCGCCTGGGCGACCGGGAAGGCTCCGGTGCGCACGGGGCCGGGGCCGACAAAGACCACGGGTCAGGCCCCGGCCAGGCGATGAGACCAGATGCCGAGTCGCACGCAGTCGAGGGCGGGTGTCCTGCCACGCGTGCAGCGTGTGCGGCTGCTTCGGCGTGTGCGCAGTTGCCGCTCGGCACCCGTCCCTTCGCGGCGTGCCGACGTACCCGGTGTTCTCCCACGAGACGCTTGGACTGGTGGAGGATGGTGCGAGGCACTCGCCGCATCCAACGTCGGCCCGAGTGCGCTGGCCCGTCGGGTGGCGGTGTTCATCGGGATGTCGGAGCGGAGGCATGGTGGGCGTGAATCGGCCAATGCCCGAGTCAGGTGAAGCGGACGACCGGCAGGCGAGGATGGGGCCGTGGCGGTTCGTCGTCTGGTTCGGCACGATCAGCCTGCTCGCGGATGTCGTGTACGAGGGCGCCCGCTCGATCACCGGGCCCCTGCTGGCTTCACTGGGCGCGTCCGCCCTGGTAGTCGGCGTTGTCACCGGTGCCGGAGAAGCGGCGGCGCTGGGGCTGCGGCTGGTCTCCGGCCCGCTGGCGGACCGCACCCGCCGCTTCTGGGGCCTGGCGATCGCCGGGTACGCCCTGACGGTCGCCTCGGTCCCGCTGCTGGGCGTGGCCGGGGTGCTGTGGGCCGCGTGCGTGCTGGTCGTCGCCGAGCGCGTCGGCAAGGCGGTGCGCTCACCCGCGAAGGACACGCTGCTCTCGCACGCCACCGCCGCCACCGGACGGGGCCGCGGCTTCGCCGTGCACGAGGCGCTGGACCAGATCGGTGCCATCTCCGGCCCGCTGCTGGTGGCAGGGGTGCTCGCGCTCACCGGCACCGACTACGGCCCCGCACTCGGCGTCCTCGCCGCCCCCGGCATCGCCGTCCTGCTGCTGCTCTTCTGGCTGCGGGCCCGGGTACCGGACCCGGAGGCCTACGAACGCGAGGCGACCGCTTCGGTACCCACGGAACCCACTGCACCGGACGTGCAGGGCGGGCGGCTGCCGCGGACGTTCTGGACGTACGCCGCCTTCACGGCGGCCACCACGACCGGCTTCGCCACCTTCGGCGTGCTCTCCTACCACCTGGTTCAGCGCCACCTGCTGACCCCTGCCTGGGTGCCGGTGCTCTACGCGGCGGCGATGGCGGTGGACGCCGTCTCGGCGCTGGCCACGGGGTGGCTCTACGACCGGTACGGCCCGCGTGTGCTCATCGCCCTGCCGGTGCTGACCGCGGGTGTGGTGGCACTGGCGTTCACGAGCACGGTCGCGATCGCCGTGGCCGGTTCGCTGCTGTGGGGCGCGGCCATGGGCATCCAGGAGTCCACCCTGCGCGCCACGGTCGCCGACCTGGTGCCCAGCGGGCGGCGGGCGACCGCGTACGGCCTCTTCGCCGGGGTGGTCGGGGTGGCGAGCCTGGCCGGCGGCGCACTGATCGGCGGGTTGTACGGCTACTCGATCCCCGTCCTGATCACGGTCGTCGTCGCCATCCAGGTGCTGGCCGGGGTGTTGCTGGCCGTCACGGGGGTCGGCCGACGCTGAGACCCTGCGCGCCGACGGCCGGACCGGGGACTGCCGGGACCCTCGGCCGGCTCGCATGGGACAGACAGGGCGGCGGCTGTGGTCCATCGCGCAGGGGGCAGGCCAGTTCAGTGCATCCCGACTCGGCTTGATGTGGGGTCGCACTGCGGTGTGCGTCATGGGGAGAGAGTCCGATCGCGCCGCCCCGGTCGCTGAGGTGCGCATTGTGCTGAGGAGGGGTTGCCCTGGCTCAAGTGCGGAGCTGATCGGCTCTCTGGGAGCAGGTACGGCGGACACCGTCAGTGACGTCGACGACATCGACATCGCGTGGGTTGTGCCGGTCGCGCGGCTCCCGGACCGCCTTCGTAGGGGTGGCGCTGTCGTGGCGGCTCGATCTGGATACCCGGACCGCGTCGGTCGCGGATGACCTGCACGACGACGCGGGGAATCCGCTGGCGCTTGCCCGTGGAAGACGCGTGGTCGCGGCCGGCCGGTGCCCTGGCCGAGGCAGGCGCCCAGCTGTCGGTTGCCAGCCACGCCGCCCTGTTCCAACGAGTTTCAACACGGCCACCGGCTCTTCGGCCTGCGCCGCATCGTCGTCACCTCGCTGAACAACCGCCAGCTCGGCGTCTCGCGTTGCGGAAATGCCACAGTGCAGCACCCCGGGCTCAGGAGGACGGCGTGGGGCCCGCCATCTGCTCGCTGATCCATTGCGTGGGCCCCTCCATCTTCTTCAGGTAGGTGGCGCCGTTGTGGGTGCCGTCAGGTATTTCCCACAGTCTGGTGTGGACCGGGCCCTTTCCGTAGGTGGCCATGAAGTTCTTGATGGCGTTGATGGTCGCGGGGTTCTCCCTCGTGCCGACCTGGAACGCGACGTAGACGTCCGGTCCCTTGGCGGCCGTCAGCCGTTTGGCCAGCACCTGGGGGTTGTTCTCCCGCATCTCCTTCTCGTGGCCTCGCCACAGCGGGGAGTCAGGGACGATGTCAGGGCCGTTGGCGATGGCGGTCTTGAACTTGTCGGGGTGCTTCAGTACGGCCTTCAGGCTCGCGAAGCCACCGGTGGAGGAACCCATGTAAGTCCAGCCGGCACGATCCTTGATGGTGCGGAAGTTGGCCTTCATCAGGTCCGGGACGTCCTCTGTCAGCCATGTGCCCATCTTCGGCTGGTTGGGGATGTCACTGGCGTCCCAGTAGATGCCGTGGGTGTCCGGTCCCGGATTGAGGATCGGCATGGCCAGCAGGAAGGGCTTGCTCCTGCCCTGCTCGTACCACTTGGAGATGCTGTTCTCCAGGGAGAGCCGGTCCGGGCCGAACTCGCCCACCGACCAGTAGTTGCTGTCGTTGCCGGGGCCGCCGGGCAGGGCGATCATGACAGGGAAACCGCTCGTGGCGAACTTCGCGTCCTGGTACTCCTTGGGCGCCCAGACCCACACCTTGCCCTTGAACCCGGACTTGGGTCCGTCCAGGGTGACGACGCTGACGTGGGTGCCGTCGCTCAGGGTCTTGACGTTCCTGAACTCGGCCTTGGGGCCTGTCGGCATCAGCGTCTTGGAGTCGGCGGCCTTGGCGCTCCTCCCGTGCTTCGAGCTGCCGGCCTGGTCGTAGTTGACGGGGTCGCCCTTGTCCGTGAACGGCGGGATCTCGTAGTGGCTCATCACCTGCCAGGCGACCAGTCCGAGCGTGGCCACGGACACCGTCGCGACGATCCAACGGCGGGTACGGGACGCGCGGCGCCGGCCACGGGACCGGTGGGCTCCGGCGGGTCGGTTTCTCATCTTGCGGCTCCGGCTGGTACTGCCCCAAAGGGGGCAGGAAGGTCAGTTCCGTCCCAGCTAGATGGGCGTCCCGGGCCAGAGGTTGCTCCATCAAGCCGTCCAGCAGGTCTTTGATACGAAACTACGACAACCGGACCGAGGCGTGATCGAGACGCTCCGCCCTACTCGTGGACGGGCGTCGCCGAGTTCGCGCCGGGGCCCGGGTCCGGGGTTGAAGGGGTGGCATGCCCGGAGTCGCACAACTCGGCGACGAGGCCGCGTGCGTAGTCCTCGTTCGTTTCCGGAATCGAGAACACGACCCGGAAATAGAGGGGCGCGACCACGCGGTCCAGCACCCGCTCCAGCGGGGGTGTTCCCTCGCCCCGTCGGGCCGCGGCCTCCAGGGCGGCGTGGAACCGGGTGCTGACCCGCTCCAGGCACTCGCGCAATCCGGCTCGTCGCTCATCCACGTCCGGCGCCACTTCGGCGCGGAAGAACGCCACGCCTCCCGGGCGGGACAGGTCGGTGAGCGTCCACACGGCGGCCCGTTCGAGGTCCTTGCGGAGATCGCCGAGCAGCTCCGGCGTCCCCTCGTCCTGGTGCTGGGCGGCCACGTCCGCCAGGAGGGCGGATGTTGTCCCCCAGCGGCGGTAGACGGAGCTGGGGTTGACGCCGGCGCGGCGCGCCACCGCTGGGATGGTCACCTTCTCGGTTCCGAGTTCCTGCACCAGTTCCACCGTCGCCCGGTGCACGGCGGCGCGTACACGGGCGCTCCGGCCTCCTGGGCGGCTCTCTTTGCTTTTGACGGGCATTCCCTCATCTTAAAGCAACGGTTTGCGCTTTAGGGGTCGGCCTGCCTAGAGTTCTTAAAGCGGAGATCGCCGCTTTAACTGTCTACCTGAGGAGAGCTCAATGCCCCGGTACGAGGTTCAGCACCAGCTCGGCAGGACGTTCCACGCCTGCCTCGCCGCCCGTGACTGGGAGGGCATCCGGGCCCTGCTCACCGACGACGCCACTTGGACGCTCCCCGGCGACAACACCGTCTCCGGTACGGCGGACGGCGCCGAGGCGGTCGTGGAACGGGCGAAGAAGATCGCCTCCTACGGTCTCAACTTCGAACTGCTGCACATCCTGGTCAGTCCCGAGAACATGGCCCTGTCCCTGCACAACACCGCCCGCCGGGGCGAGGTCCGGTTGGATGAGTACCTCTCCACCGTCTGCCGCCTTCGCGATGGCAGGATCGCGAGCATCGAGACCTACCTGTCCGACGTTCCCGGCATGGACGCATTCTTCGTCTCGGGAACACCGAACGGATCAGCCGTGCCAGAGATGGCCGGAGGGGCCGCGCCCGAGAACCTTGTTGATGAAGCCTCGTCCGAGGAGGCTGCCGTCGAGGAAACCCCCCGGTGCTGAGGGTGAATCGAACAGCAAGTAGCCCTTCCCGGCGGCGGCTCCCGCCGCCGGAAGGTAGGGGACCGTCGGAGCTTCCTGTGCGTGCGGCACGAGGCATTGGACTGCCGACCTGTTGACGCTGTGTCAGGCCCTGGCTGGTGTCATGGTGCGGCGGGCGTGGAAGGGGCCCCAGCGCAGTAGCCGACGGCGGGTGATGTCTGTCCACAGGGGCAGGTTGGCCAGGAGATCGTCGAGGTAGGCGGGGCTGATGGTGCTGCGCGGCTCGGGTGTGCGGCGGCGCATCTCTTCCTCAAGGCGTGCGTAGTGGGCGGCCAGGTCCGGGGTGCGGTCTTCGAAGTCCGCTGCCAGACCGAGTCTGGACAGACTCTGTCCGTAGAACGACGGCGTTGCCAGACTCTGCACACCGAGGCGGGACTGCGCGGGCCGCAGGGCCTGGGCCGGTGTCTTCTCGTCCGCCATGATGTCCGAGAAGACGAGCACTCCGCCCGGTCTGAGCACCCGCACCGCTTCGCCCGGAGCGCCGTCCCGGTGCGCCACATGACAGAGGACTTCCAGGGGCCAGACCACGTCGAAGCGTTCTGCCTCGTAGGGCAGATGGTTGAGCGAGCCTGTGACGACCTCGATCAGGCCGTCCAGGCCGCGTGGGGCGTTGGCCGCTCGACGGCGCCGGTTGTGCTCCTCGCTGAGGTCGAGGGCCACCACCCGGCAGCCGAAGCGCTCGGCGAGCGCGCGGGCTGAGCCGCCGTACCCGGAGCCGTGATCGAGTACGGTCGCATCCGGGCCGAGCAGGTCCGAGACCTGGTCGGCGGCGTACTCCACGGTGCGGTGCGAGGCGTCGGCGATTGCTTCCTCCACGTCGGCCTACACGCCGGCTCCGCGAGCGGCACCACGTACACCGGCACCGGTCTGTCCGCGGGCACCACCTACGGCTTCACCGGCAGGGGCCCCGCATCGCAGTCAGGAACAGACCCTACGGTGCGACGTCCTCCAGGCTGCGCCCGCTCGTCTCCTCGGCCCCGGCCGCTGCCGTCAGCGAGCCGACGAGGGCGAGGGCGGCCAGCGTCACGAAGACCGTGCCGATCGCACCGCCGGCGTGGACGGCTCCCACCACGATCGGGCCGAGGACGACACCCAGGCGGTTCATGGCGCCGCCCACGCTGGTGCCCAACGCCCTGATCCGTGTGGGGAAGGGTTCGGGTGTGCAGAGGTGGAGACAGATGTTGCGGCCGAAGAGGAACACTGCCGCCAGGGACGTCCAGACCGGAACCCGCTTCCACCTCGGCCTGTCGACCGCCCTCCTCCACTCGACGGTGACGAGCTGCGCGGGCTTGCTCGGCTGCCTGATCGCCGTCACCGTCGACCGTGTCGGCCGCCGCAACACGGTGATCCCATCCTGCGCGAGGCGACCGCCGCCGCCCTCGCGGCGCCCGGCGGGCCCGCGAGCGTCGAGTGGCCGATCGACCTGCAGTACGCGGCCCAACTGGACGACGGCTCGGTGGTCCCGGCCGCCGAGCCACCCACGCCCTACGCCGCCGAACTCGCGGGCGCGCGCGAGCTGTTGGCGTCCGCACGCCGTCGGCTGATCTGGGCGGGCGGCGGCGTGAACACCGCGCGCCGGGTCGGCTCGGACCCGATCGGATTCCCCCAAGGGTGTCGGACTCCACGATCGAGCGCTCCAACTTGGAGAGCAGTCCGGCGAGTTGACGACGCTCGGCGGGCGAGAGTCCGCCGAGCACGCGGCGTTCGTTGTCCAGGTGCGCGGTGAACAGATCGTCCACCTTCTTCAGCCCGGCGTCGGTGAGCCGTGAGTACACGACCCGGCGGTCCTCGGCGTCATGCTCCCGCACGAGCAGGCCGTCCTTCTCGAGGCGGTCCAGGCGCAGGGCCACTCCCGCCGACGAGATCAGCCCCGAGGCGGTGAGCTGTCCGGCGGTGCGCCGGCACGGTGCGCCGGCCCGGCGCAGCGCGGTGAGCACGTCGAACCCGGCGGCGGACAGGCCCTGCGCATCGAGCTGAGAGGTCATCCGCGACTGGTACTGCAGATACGAGCGGTGCAGCCGGGCGAGCACCTCGAGCGGGGAGGTGTCGAGCTCGGGCCGCTCGCGTGCCCGGTCGTCGTCTTAGCGCTGCGGGAAAATGCTTCAGGCGGTGTTTCAGAAGGTGCTGGTGTGCCGATCACGGCCGCCCCGCCGCCCCGCCGCCCCGCCGCCCCGCCGCCCCGCCGCCCCGCCGCCCCGCCGCCCCGCCGCCCCGCCGCCCCGCGCCCTCATCCCGGTCTGCTTCGTCCTCGCCATGCGACGGCGCCCGATTGCGAAGGCCTGCGCGACTTTGCCAACCCTTTGCAACCTGGATTGATCCTGTCTCGTCTCTCCGCTCGATCCATCACGCAGCCCGCCCGGCCAGCCGCCGGGACGGCCGACGAAAGAGAGCGATTCATGCGCCGAACAGTCCTCAGCGCCACGGCAGCCGCGGGCGTCGCCGTGCTGGCGAGCACGGTGCCCGCGTTCGCCCACGGGGCGAGCGCGTCTGCGACGCCGCGTCCCTCCGCCACCTCCGTGCCGTCGGCCCGGCCGAGCGCGCCGGCCAGCGCGGAGCCGAGCGCGGTACCCACCCGGGAGCCGCGCCGGGCGGCCACCCCCGTGCCGACCGTCGCGCCGAGCGAGGGACGCGGCCAGGTCGGCGTCGTACCGAGTGGTGCTCCCGACACCGGCGTGGCCACCGGCTCCAGCGGCTCCGGCTCGGACGGCATGCTGATCGGCGGCGGTGCCGCCGGCGCCCTCGCGGTGGGCGGCGCGGCGGTCTTCCTCGTGCGCCGCCGACGGGCGACCGGGGCATGACTCACCTCTCCAGGCGCGCGTTCGTCACCGCGGTACTCGCCCCGCTGCTCGTGGGCTGTGCCGGCCATGGCGGCGACGGGCCGCCGGCCGCCGGCGCCGACGGCACGCACGTGTCCGCCCGGTCCTCCGCGGACCCGGCGAACGCGCCGTACCACCTGGGTCGTTCGGTCCCGACGCGACTGCGGATCCCCGAGATCGGCGTCGACACCCCGGTCATGCGACTCGGGCTGGCGCAGGATGGCAGCGTGCAGGTGCCCCCGATCACCGCGCACGACCGGGCGGGCTGGTACCAGCACTCCCCGACGCCGGGCCAGACCGGTCCGTCGGTGATCCTCGGCCATGTCACGGTCGGCGCCTACGGGGACGGCGTCTTCCGCCACCTCGACCGGCTGCGCCGGGGCGACGGGATCACGGTGCGCCTGGAGAACGGCAGATCGGCCGGGTTCACCGTCACCTCCGTACGGACCGTCGCCAAGGCCGAGTTTCCGACGAAGGCGGTCTACGGCGACGTCGACCGGCCCGAGCTACGACTCATCACGTGCGGCGGACCCCGCACCGGCAACGGCTATCTCGACAACGTGATCGTCTTCGCCACGCTGAGCACCACGAGCCACTGACGGTTGCCGCCCGCCCCGATCCCGGGCCGATGGAACGTACGCCGTCGGCCCGGGGTCTTTCCCCACGGGCGCCCCGCCCCGGGCGCGACGAGGGCCCTCACCCCTATGGAGAGCGTTGAAACGGTCCCGCGAGAAGGCGGCAGCAGAGCTGTTCGCCGCGCTCTACCCGCGCCTGGCCGGGTGGTGCCGCCGTCTGGTCGACGACGACGAGACCGCCCACGAGATCGCCTCGGAGGCGTTCACCCGCCTCTGGGCCCGCTGGACGTCCGTGTCAGAGCCCCGGGGGTTCCTCTACGTCACGGCCGCCAACATCGTCCGGGACCACTGGCGCCGCCTGGAGCGCGAGCGCAAGGCCATGCGCCGCGCCACCGTCGAGGAGTCCGTCCGCCCACCCACCGAGCAGACCGACCCCTCGGTCCGCCTGCTCGTCCAGGCACTCCCCGAACGACTGCGCATACCGACCCTTCTGTACTACTACGCTGACTTGCCGATCCGGGAGGTGGCCGTGCTGACCGGGCGCAAGGAAGGAACCGTCAAGGCCGACCTGCACGCGGCCCGCGAACTGCTCCGCGCCCACCTGAGGAGAAGCCTTGATCACATTCAATGACGACGGGCCGGACTTCGAACCCGACGACCCCCTCGCCCTCATCATGCGGCCGCCCTCCGAGCACCTCGCCCCGCCCCCCGGCCGGTACGAGGAGATCCGCCGTGGCGCCGCCCGCCGCCGCATCCTGCGCGCAGCCGTCACAACCGGCGCGACCTGCACGGTCGCCGCCCTCCTCGCCATACCCTTGCTGCGCACCGCCCACCAGGCCCCCGCCTCCCCGACGGTCCCCCTCGCTCCGCCCCCCGCCAGCAGCCCCT
Source organism: Streptomyces sp. NPDC025793 (assembly GCF_055558375.1). NCBI lineage: Bacteria > Bacillati > Actinomycetota > Actinomycetes > Kitasatosporales > Streptomycetaceae > Streptomyces > Streptomyces sp. NPDC025793. The sequence goes on from NZ_JBVHMR010000053.1 coordinate 12,898, forward strand.
CGGCCCCACCGACTCCGGCCGAGTCGGGTCCCGCGAGTGTCACCCCTCGCCCCGGCGTCCGTGCCTCGGCGGGTACGACGGCCCTTCCCACCCGCCCCCCGGCCACCACCGCCCCGCCCTCAGCCGCCCCCTCGACACCCCCGACAGAACACCGGCCCTGGGCCCCCACCCCACCCTCGCGCACGGTGGAGCCGTCGGCCGACCCGGCACGCTCCGCGACCCCCTCCGCTGCCGGTAGCCGCCCATGACCCCTGGGACCTGTCCCTACTGCGGTCCCTGCGGCGGCTGAGCGCGCGGCCGTGCCCGGCGTCGACACGGTCAGGGAAGCCTCGGCATCCGCCGACAGCCGTGGTGCACCGGACACGTCACCGGGCGGGCACTCCGCCGCCCGCATGTCCGTAGCCGCCCCCTCCGGGAGTGCGGATGACCAGGACGTCGCCGTCGGTGACGTCCGCGGTGTCGCAGCCGCGCAGCCGCTCGGTGCGGCCGTCGGCGCGTTCGATCAGGTTCTCGCCGAGGGCGCCGGGTGCGCCGCCGGCCATGCCGTAGGGCGGAACGCGACGATGGCCGGAGACGACCGCGACCGCCATCGGCTCGGCGAACCGGATCCGGCGCTCCACTCCGCAGCCGCCGTGCCAGTGGCCCGCGCCGCCACTGCCCTCGCGGATGCGGAACTCCTCCACTCGCACGGGGTAGCGCCACTCCAGGATCTCGGGGTCGGTGAGGCGGGAGTTGGTCATGTGGGTCTGCACGGCGTCCGCCCCGTCGAAGCCCTCGCCCGCGCCGGAGCCGGAGGCGACGGTTTCGTAGTACTGGACGCGGTCGTTGCCGAAGGAGACGTTGTTCATCGTCCCGGAGCCCTCGGCCTGGGTGCCCAGGACGGCGTACAGGGCGCCGGTGACGGCCTGGGAGGTCTCGACGTTCCCGGCGACGGTGGCGGCCGGGAAGGCGGGGGAGAGCATGGAACCGGCGGGGATGCGCACGTCGAGGGGCTTCAGGCAGCCGCTGTTGAGCGGGATGTCGTCGGCGACCAGGGTGCGGAAGACGTACAGCACCGCCGCCATGACGACCGAGGTGGGCGCGTTCAGATTGCCGGGCTGTTGGGGTGAGGTACCGGTGAAGTCCAGGACGGCGCACCGCCGTTCACGGTCGACACGCAGGGTGACCTGGATGACGGCGCCGTTGTCGGTCTCGTAGCGGTGTTCGCCGTCGTCGAGGGTCGCGATGATGCGCCGTACGCATTCCTCGGCGTTGTCCTGGACGTGCCGCATGTAGGCGTGGACGACGTCGAGGCCGAACTGGTCGATGACACGCCGCAGTTCGTGGATGCCCTTCTCGGTGGCGGCGATCTGGGCGCGCAGGTCGGCGAGGTTGGTGTCCGGGTCGCGAGAGGGGTATCGGGCGCCGGTGAGGTGGCGACGGGTCTCGTCCTCGCGGAAGTGTCCGTCGCGGACCAACGGCCAGTTGTCGAAGAGCACGCCCTCCTCGTCGATGGTGGTGCTGAACGCGGGCATGGATCCGGGGCTGATGCCACCGATCTCGGCGTGGTGGCCGCGCGAGGCCACCAGGAAGAGGAGCGTGTCGCCGGCATCGTCGAAGACCGGGGTGACCACGGTGATGTCGGGCAGATGGGTGCCGCCGTGGTACGGGTCGTTGACGGCGTAGACGTCGCCGGGCCGCAGTGAGCCTTCGTTGCGACGCAGGATCTCCTTGATGGACTCGCCCATCGAGCCCAGATGCACCGGGATGTGCGGGGCGTTGGCGATGAGGTTGCCGTCCGGATCGAAGAGCGCGCAGGAGAAGTCGAGGCGCTCCTTGATGTTGACCGAGTGGGCGGTGCTCTCCAGCCGTACGCCCATCTGCTCGGCGACGGACATGAACAGGTTGTTGAAGACCTCCAGCAGCACCGGGTCCACGCTGGTGCCGGCCGCCGTCCGGGTCGGGCGGGGCCGGGAGCGGGTGAGGACGAGGTCGCCGTGCTCGTCGGCCGTGGCTTGCCAGCCGGGATCGACGACCGTGGTCCCGTCCGCCTCGGCGACGATCGCCGGGCCCTCGATCACGGCCCCCTCGCGGATGTCCTCGCGCCGGTACAGCCGCGTGGACTGTCGGCGGCGCTCCGTGAACATCAGTACCGTGGCGGCCGGTTGGAGTTCACCGTTCTGCGGCGGCAGCACGGGCGCGGCGGTGGTGCGGGGGCCGGAGGAGCCGGTGGCCTCGACGGCGACGGCCTCCACCACCAGGGGCTTGGCCATGGTGAAGCCGTAGCGGTCGCGGTGTTCGCGGGCGAAGTCGGCCCGCATGTCGTCCGCCGCGCCGAGCGGCACGGGCAGCGAAAAGTCGGTGCCCTCGTACCGCAGCAGGGCGCGTGCGGTTGTCCGTACGGTGTCCTCCGGCACGCCGTCCTCGTGCAGTTGGGTGCGTGCCTGCTCGGCCAGCTCGGCACGGACGGCCTCGACACGGGCCGCGGTGTCCGGCCGGTCGAGGGCGGCTTCGAGGGAGCGTTCGCGCAGGGCGACCGCGTCCGCCGTCCCGATGCCGTACGCGGAGAGCACCCCGGCGAGCGGCGGGATCAGGACGGTGTCGATGCCGAGCCGGTCGGCGACCGCGCAGCCGTGCTGGCCGCCCGCGCCGCCGAAGGCGACGAGCGCGTAGCGGGTGATGTCCCGGCCGCGCTGGACGGAGATCTTCTTCACCGCGTTCGCGATGTTGAGTACGGCGATGTCGAGGAAGCCCGCCGCGACCTCCTCCGGGGTGCGGTGCCGCCCGGTCGCGGCGGCGGTCTCCTCGGCGAGCTCGGTGAAGCGGGCCCGGACCGCGGCCGCGTCCAGCGGCTGGTCGCCGGTCTCGCCGAACACCCGTGGGAAGAAGGCGGGTTGGATCCGGCCGAGCATGACGTTGGCGTCGGTGACGGTCAGTGGCCCGCCGCGCCGGTAACAGACGGGTCCGGGGTCGGCACCGGCCGAGTCGGGGCCGACGCGGTAGCGCATGCCGTCGAAGTGCAGGACCGAGCCGCCGCCCGCGGCGACGGTGTGGATGTCGGTCATCGGCGCCCGCATCCGCACCCCGGCCACCTGGGTGCCGAGGATCCGTTCGATCTCGCCCGCGTAGTGGGACACGTCGGTCGAGGTGCCGCCCATGTCGAAACCGATGGCCCGGGTGTGCCCGGCCCGGTTCGCGGCGCGGGCCATGCCGACGACGCCGCCCGCAGGGCCGGAGAGCACGGCGTCCTTGCCGCGGAAGTGGCCCGCCTCGCGCAGACCGCCCCCGGACTGCATGAACATCAGCCGCACGCCGTTCAGTTCGGCCGCCACCTGGTCGACGTAGCGGCGCAGGATGGGCGAGAGGTAGGCGTCGACCACGGTCGTGTCGCCCCGAGGCACCAGCTTGATCAGCGGGCTCACCTCGTGCGAGCAGCTGACCTGTGAGAAGCCGATCGTGCGGGCCGCCTCGGCGACGGCGGCCTCGTGCTCCGGGTAGCGGTAGCCGTGCAGGAAGACGATCGCGGCGCACCGGAAACCGTCCGCGTACGCCGACTCCAGCGCTTCCCGCGCGGCGTCCGCGTCGAGCGGGCGGACGGGTTCACCGCGCGCACCGATCCGCTCGTCCACCTCGATCACCCGCTCGTACAGGGCCTCCGGGAGCAGGACGCGACGGTCGAAGATGCGCGGGCGGTTCTGGTAAGCGATGCGCAGGGCGTCCCGGAAGCCCCGGGTGGTGACCAGGACGGTCGGCTCGCCGTTGTGCGTCAGCAGCGCGTTGGTGGCGACGGTGGTGCCCATCTTCACGACCTCGATCCGGCCGGCCGGAATCGGCTCGTCCTCCTCCAGGCCCAGCACCAGCCGGATCCCGGCGACCGCGGCGTCCCGGTACACCTCCGGCCGCTCCGAGAGCAGCTTGCGGCTGACCACCTCGGAGTCCGGCGTCACCGCCACGACGTCGGTGAAGGTGCCGCCTCGGTCGATCCAGAACTGCCAGCGACCAGTCACAGTCATGCCTCCATTGTGGGCGTCCGGCCGCACACCGGCCGGTCGGCTCCCCGTCTGGTGGCTTCGGTTCCGGAGGCGCGGCAGGAGACCGGGTGGCATCCGGCCACGGTGGACACCGACCACAGCGGCAACACCATGGCGGTCCCTCAAGGGCAGCGAACAGCGGCGCTGTGGGTGGTGTGGAGACATGGGCGGCCTGCGGAGTCGGCGTCCGCAGGGGTGCTGCCGAGTTCCTGACGAGCGCGGCTCTCGGCACACCGGAGTCGGACGACGGCGTCGAGCCCGCCGCCAGGAGCTGCCTCCAGGGTGACCTCACCGCCGCTTGCGTGGCTGAGTTGCCGGACCATCGGCAGGCCGAGTCCGGTGCCGTCGTGGTCGGCGTCGGGGGCCCGCCAGAACCGGTCGAAGGCTCTGCGCCGTTCTGTCTCCGTCATACCGGGGCCCTGGTCGACCACATGCAGTTCGGCCATGGCAGGGGTGCGGCTGCCTTCCCTCGCGGTGGTGGCGGCTGCGAGCGTGATGGCGGTGTCCGGCGGGGACACGCGCAGCGCGTTGGAGAGCAGGTTGTCGATGATCTGCTCCAGAGCTCCCGGGACGGCCCACACCCACACGGCTTCCGTCCCGGAGGCGATGATGTCGACGTGCTGTTCATCGGCGAAGGCCGCCCAGATGGCCGCGCGATCCGCGACGACGGCGTTGACGTCGACGGCCTCCGGCCTGGTCGCGGAGTTCTCCAGCCGGGCGAGCGCGAGCAGCCCCTGCACCATACGACTGAGCCGCTCCAGCTCCCCGAGTGCTTTGTCGAGGCTGTCCTGGGCGCAGGGGGCGAGGTGCGGCTCGAAGTTCTCCAGGCGCAGGCGGAGTGAGGTCAGGGGAGTCTTCAGCTGGTGGGAGGCTTCGGAGGCGAACGCCTGCTGGGCCTGGAGCAGATGCTGGAGCCGGGTCGCGGTTCTCGTGAACGACACGGCGAGCCTGCGCAGTTCCGGCGGCCCGTGATCGGCGGCCGGCGGATCGGTGATGCGGCCTTCCGCGAGTTGTGCGGTGGCGCGCTCCAGGGCCTGGACGGGACGGGTGATCGAGCGGGCGAGCGCGAAACCGATCAGGGCGACGGCGGCCAGGACCCCGAGGCCGACGGCGGCGAGGACCAGCCAGGTGGCGTGGACCCTCGCTGTGAGCGGGCCCAGCGCATACACCGTGCGCACCACGCAGGCCACGGTGGCGTCGGGACCACCCGGCACGGTGACGATGAGGACCTCGCGGCCTGTGGACGGCTCGCTTCGGGTGCTGACGGCGGGCTGGTCGCGCAGTGCGGTGGAGATGTCCGGCTCGGCGGACAGGTCCCTGCCGACCGGGGCACGGGCAGCGGTGTCGGTGAGGACGGTGCCCTTGTGCCCGGCGACGAGCACCCGGCTGCCGGTGCGCTGCCCGTACGCGCGGGCCAGTTCGGGCAGGTCGGCCGTCAGCCCGTGCTCCATCTTGTCCTCGCAGACCTCGGCGAGCGTCATCGCCCCCTGCTGCGCCGCATGGGAGAAGCGGGACAGCTCGCTGCGGGCGTAGAGGATGCCGAAGGGCACTTCGAGCGCGAGCAGGACGAACAGCATGAGGCTCAGATGGCTGAGCAGCAGGCGACGGGTCACCGGGGCTCTCCGCCGTGCGCCGGTTCCGCGAGGGACGTGGCGTCGGTGTGTGCCGGGGGGACCAGGCGGAAGCCGATTCCGCGGATGTTCTCGATCCAGGCCGCGTCACCGAGTTTGCGGCGCAGCGCGGCGATGTGGACGTCGAGGGTCTTGGTGGGGCCGAAGAAGCTGGGTTCCCATGCCGTGTCGAGGATCTGCCGGCGGGAACAGACCGCTCCGGGGTCCTTGGCGAGGCAGACGAGCAGGTCGAACTCCTTGGGCGCGAGGGCGATGGGCGCCTCGTGCAGGTGTACCTGACGGGTGCGATGGTCGATGGTCAGCGGGCCGATCCGCTGGATGCGGGACGTCCGTGGTTGCCGTGCCGGGTCAGCCGAGGGCGGCGGCTCCTCGCGCGGGGTGGCCGGCACGAGGGGCCGGGCGCGGCGTATCACGGCACGGATCCGGGCGACGAGTTCCCGTACGCCGAACGGTTTGGAGACGTAGTCGTCCGCGCCCAGCTCAAGACCGAGTACCCGGTCCACCTCGTCGTCTCTGGCAGTGATCATGATGATCGGCACGGACGAGCGGGAGCGGAGGGCACGGCAGACGTCGATGCCGTCCATGTCGGGGAGCCCCAGGTCCAGCAGCACCATCTCCGCCTCCGGCGCGGCGAGGCCGTCGGCCCCGTTTCTGGCGTGTTCGACGGTGAATCCGAAACGGCGCAGTCCCTCCGCCAACGGTCCGGCCACCCGGTCGTCGTCCTCGATCAGCAAGACATGCATGGCGAAAGGCTCACAGACCTTGGCCCATGGGTGTGGCGCAAACGCCGTAGCCTCCCTCAAGCCGGTGATCCTTCACGGTCGGCGTAACCGCCGAAGCGCGGCGCGACGACGACATCCAGGACATGGACAGCGGGGAGTAAGCCCGGAGTTAAGGCCGCGAACGGCAATGTCCCATTCCCCCAGGTGACAGCCGAAAAACGGGGAAGGGCCGGGTCGCATTCGGGCCGCATGAAGGGGAATCCCTCTCAGCGGAATCGGCTGGAGGTGAGGAAGGAAAAACGCCTCATCGGAGGATTCCGGGACCCCCGCTGCATGTGTCCTGGCAATGCGCTTGATCGTCTTCCCATAGTGTCGGTTGCCCGGCCGATGCCACCGGAGCACCGCACGCCGAGCGCCCCGACCACCAGCACCTGGGATACCCATGTCCATGCCTCTTGATGAACTACGCCGCACACGCCCGGACCTGGTGGCACCCTTCACGACCGCGCTGCCGGGAGCACGTGCCACCGTGCTCGCCCGGCTGTGGGGCGCTTTCGTACGAGAGCCGCTGCCCGGCGTGACCGGGCATCGCCGGGAGTCCGGCGCCCTCGTGGTCGAGTCGCAGCGGGGCGGTGCACTCTCGGCGGCCGAATCCAGCGCGCGGCCGTTCGCCGAGGTGCCCGACGACTTCGCCGTATCGGGTCCGAAGGGGCCGATCCATGGGCCGGCGGAGTTGCTGGCGCAACTGGGCCTGCGTACCCCTGCGGCGGAGCGACTGGCGGCCGAACTGGACAACAGCGTGGTCAACCTGGCCCTGGCCAGGGCCGCGAACGCCGGCGAAAGGATCCCGCCGAAGGACTCGGCGGATGCTGAGCAGGCGGTGGTCGACGGTCACCCGCAGCATCCCTGCTGCCGGACGCGCACCGGCATGTCGATCCACGACGTGCTCGCGTACGCTCCCGAGCACCACCCCGTCGTCCGGCTGGCGCTGCTCCGTGTCCCGGCCGACCGCTGGCAGGGGGCCGGCGACTGGCCGTGTCGACTGCGGGACGGCGACACGATCCTCCTCCCGCTGCACCCCTGGCAGCGGGACCACATGCTCGCGCACCACCCCGACCTGGCCGTCGTGGAGGAGACGATCCGAGCCCGGCCGTTGCTGTCGCTGCGTACCCTCGCCCCGCTGGACGTCCTGCCGGGCTGCCACATCAAGACGGCACTCGACGTGCAGGTCACCAACTACCGGCGCACCATCTCCGCGGCCGAGGTCGCCGACGGGCCCCCGCTGTCCGACCTGGTCGCGGCCGTCATCGACAAGGCCGGGTATCGCGGCAGCCTGCGCATCCTGCGGGAGCTGGGCGGCGGCGCGGTGCGCGTGGACGGACAGCCCTGCGAGAGCCTGGCCGCGATGATCCGGGAGTCGACCGAGTGCTACCTCGACGCCGGAGAGATCGCGGTTCCGCTCACCGCCGTCCACGCGACCGGAGCCACTGTGGTGTCGGGTGACCCGGTGCGCTGGCTGGCGGACTTCGCTGGGCTCGTGTTGCCGCCCGCACTGACGCTGCTGTCCATGGGCGTGGCGCTGGAGGCACACGGCCAGAACACCCTGGTCGTACTGCGGGACGGGCGGCCGGTGCGGGTGCTGTACCGGGATCTGGACGGCGTGCGGGTCAGCCCGCGACGCCTGGCCCGGTGCGGATTCGCTCTGCCGCCGTTGCTCGGCACCCGCGCGGGAGACGACGTGGACGCGCTGCGTACCAAGCTCTTCGGCGGCCTCGTCAGCGGAGTCTTCACCGAGTTGGTCGCCGTCCTCAGCCGGACACGGGCGGCCGACCCCCGGGCACTGTGGGGCGCGGTGGCCGAGGTCGGCCACAGGGTGTACGCCGGCCTGCCGGACCGGGAGGACGCGGCGGCGTTCTTCGGCGACACGATGCCGCTGAAGGCGACCGTCGCCATGCGCCTGTCCCAGAACCCGGGCAAGGCCCAGTGGACGCCCGTCCCCAACCCCCTGGCGTCCTGCCGTTGATTCCCCGCACCGACCACTGTCCCCCTGGAGCGACCGTATGAGCACCGGCACCGCCACCCACGCCAACCCGATCGACGCAAGCACGCCGGTGACGACAGCCGACACCGTCACCGCCCACACGCTGCTCAACTGCCTCATCCGCGAGGTGTCGGCCCCCGAGCATCAGGTGACGGTCGACGACGACCACCTCCTGCTACGTCTGCCCCGCCGGGGCATCCTGCTGCGCTCCCCGCTGCGCAGGGTCTCGCTGATCGGAGCCCACCGCTTCCAAGGGCCGGTGCAGCGGCTCGACGACGACGCCTGGGTGACAGTCGGCTGGAAGGAGCTGGCCGGATACGTCCAGGAAGAACTGGAACTGCGTACGGGTGTCGCCAACGAGGAGTTCCTGAGCCAGGTAGCCGACAGCCGTGAGACGATCCGCACCGCGCTCGAAGAGCGGGCGGACGCCTCGCCGCACCCGGATCCGTACGTTGCGTCGGAACAGTCCCTCGTGTTCGGCCATCGCTTCCACCCCACGCCCAAGTCCCGCACCGGCGACCCGGCCGACTGGCTGGCCTACGGCCCGGAGACCGGCGCGCGCTTCCGTCTGCGCTGCCTGGCCGTGCGCCGCCATCTCGTGCGTGAGGAGGGCGAGTTGCAGGAGATGGAGGCGCTGTGCCCGGCGTCCGATCCGGGATTCGCGATACTGCCGGTGCATCCCTGGCAGTACCGGCTGCTGCAGGGCCACGACCGGCTACGGGAAGCAGTGGCCGTCGGCGATGTCGTCGACACCGGAGTGAGCGGACCGGAGCTGGTGCCGACCGCATCGGTGCGCACGCTGTACGAGCCCGACAGCGACACCTTCCTGAAGTTCAGCCTGAACGTCCGCCTCACCAACTGTCTGCGCAAACACGCCAGTTACGAGCTGCCCGGTGCCGTCTCCCTCAACCGCCTGCTCCAGCCCGTCTTCGCCGACCTCGCCGGCCGCTTCTCCGGCTGTGCCCTGCTGGCCGAGCCCGGCTACCGCACGCTCGCTGCCGAGAGGGAACTCCTGGAGGGACTCGGCGTCATCGTCCGCTCCGGACTGCGCCGGCATCTGCGTCCCGGAGTGACACCCCTGCTCGCCGCCGCGGTGGCGGACGAGTACCCGACCAGCACAGCCCACGTCTCCCATCTGCTCGCCCGCGGCGACGGGAACGTCCTGGCCTGGTGGGACGCGTACCTACGACTGCTGCTGCCACCAGTACTGGCCGCCTACTTCGAACACGGCGTCGTCCTGGAACCCCACCTGCAGAACGTCGTCGTGGGCGTGCACCCCGACGGCACTCCCGCACAGATGATCTTCCGCGACCTGGAGGGCACCAAGCTCCTGGCCGAACACCACCGGCACGCCCTTGCCGATCTGCCCGAGGACGTCCGGGGCCCCCTCACCTACGACCCCGAACGCGGCTGGAACCGGGTCGCGTACTGCCTCTTGGTCAACCACGCCGCCGAAGTCCTCAGCGCCCTGGCCGACCTCGAACCGACGCTGGAACCCGCCCTCTGGGGTCTGGTCCGCGACCACCTGGCCACCTACGCCCGCACCGCCGCCGAACCGCCGCGCCTGCGCGCCCTGCTGTCGGGCGTACCGCTTCCCGCCAAGGCCAACCTCCTGCTGCGCTGGGCCCGCCAGGCCGACCGGCATGCCACCTACGTTCCTCTGCCCAGCCTGCTCGGCGCGGACTTTCCCCGGGAGGTGATCCGGTGAGGCCCGTACTGCTCGACCACGTCGGCCGGCTGACCGACGACGACCTGCCCGCGTACGTCTACGACCTCCCGGCCCTGCGCGAGCACGTGCACGCCATCCGGGCCGCGCTGCCCGAACGCGTCGAGCTGCTGTACGCGGCCAAGGCCAACTCCGATCCCCGGATCCTGCGCGCCCTGGCCGCGTACGTCGACGGATTCGAGGTGGCCTCCGGCGGCGAACTGAGCCACGTCCGCGGGCTCGTCCCCGATGCGCCGCTCGCCTTCGGAGGCCCCGGCAAGACGCAGACAGAGCTGGCCCGGGCACTGGAAGCCGGAGCGGAGCGCCTGCACATCGAGAGCGAACACGAACTACGCCTTCTCACCGCCCTGCTGGGCGACCGGAGCGCCGACGTCCTCCTGCGCGTCAACCTGCCCATCGACCTGGGCCATGTCGCCCTCGCCATGGGCGGACACCCGAGCCCGTTCGGCATGGATCCCGCGCAACTGGACGGCTGCCGGGAGCTGATCGCCGCCTACCCGCGCATCCGCGTGCGCGGCCTGCACCTCCACCTGGCCAGTGGACTCCAGTCCCAGGCCCAACTGGTCCTGATCGACAAGATCCTGACCTGGGCCGAAGACTGGGCTCACCAACGGGGAGTCGACCTGGCCGAGGTGAACGTCGGAGGGGGCATGGGCGTCGACTACGCCCACCCCCACACGGTGTTCGACTGGTCCGGGTTCGGGACGGGACTGGCCCGGATCCTGGCCCGCCACCCTCGCCTCACGCTGCGGATCGAGCCCGGCCGTTCGGTCACCGCGTACTGCGGCTGGTACGTCACCCAGGTCCTGGACATCAAGTCCAGCCGCGGGGAGGCGTTCGCCGTGCTGCGTGGAGGCACCCACCATCTGCGCACTCCGGCCGCCAAGCAGCACGACCAGCCCTTCGAGGTGATTCCCGACGACCTGTGGCCGCGGCCCTGGGACCGGCCGGAGGCCCGTGACGAGCCGGTGACCCTGGTCGGACAGCTGTGCACGCCGAAGGACGTCCTGGCTCGGCGGGTCATGGTGGAGCGGCTGCGCGTCGGCGACCGAGTCGCCTTCGCCATGGCGGGCGCCTACGCCTGGAACATCTCGCACCACGCGTTTCTCATGCATCCCCACCCGACCTTCCATCACCTCGACGATGCCGAGGTGTCCGCCGTCGGCGGCACCTACGCCCCTCACATGTCATGAGCGCGGGCTCCCGCATGCCGGTGAGGGGCGCACTCGCCGTCCGGAACTTCCGCCGCTACCTGCTCGGGCAGTTGACCTCGAACATCGGCACGTGGATGCAGCGTGCCGCCCAGGACCTGCTCGTCCTCCACATCACCGGCAACAGCGGCAGCGCGGTCGGCATCGTGACCGCACTGCAGTTCCTGCCGCAGACCCTGTTCGGCCTGACCGGAGGCATCCTCGCCGACCGCTACGCCAAGCGACGGATCCTGCTGGTGACCCAGACGGCCATGGGCGTGCAGTCACTCCTGCTCGGACTGCTCACCGTCACCGGCGCGGTGAACCTGCCGTCCGTCTATGTGCTGGCCTTCGCCCTCGGCAGCGCCACCGCAGTGGACAGCCCCGCCCGCAACGCCTACATCTCCGAACTGGTCGACCGGGAGCGCGTGGCCACCGCGATCAGACTGAACTCCGCCCAGTTCAACGTGGCCCGCAGCGTCGGCCCCGCCCTCGCCGGCCTGACGGTCGCCGCCTTCGGCACAGGCCCGGTGTTCCTCGTGAACGCGGCCTCTTACCTGGCTGTCCTTTACGGCCTGATCACCATCCGAACGGACGACCCACCGGGCCCCCGCCGACCCCGGGCACCCGGCCGTACCCGACTGCGCGACGCCTTCCGCCACATCACCTCGACCCCGGAACTGCTCCTGCCGATCAGTCTCGTCGCCTTCGTCGGCACCTTCGGCCTCAACTTCCAGGTCACCACCTCGCTCGTCGCCATCACGGCCTTCCACACGGGCGCCGCCGCCTTCGGTTACCTCTCCGCCGCGTACGCCCTGGGCAGCCTCATCGGCGCGATCTACGGGGCAAGCCGTGACAAGCCCCCCACCGCACGCCGGCTGATCTCCACCACGATCGTCTTCGGGGCGCTGGAAGCCGCGCAGGGCCTGATGCCGGACTGCGGCTCGTTCATGGCCCTGCTGATCCCCACTGGATTCGCCGCGGTGATCGTGACCACCACCGCCAACGCACTGACCCAGCTCCACGCCGACCCACATCTGCGGGGCCGCGTCATGTCCGTCTACTTCCTGGTCCTCCTCGGCGGCACCCCGATCGGCGCCCCTCTGGTCGGCCTGGTGTCGGACACCTTCGGCGCCCGCTCCACCCTGGTCCTGGGCGGCCTCGTCTCGGCGTCCTCCGCGCTCGCGCTCTCCGCCTTGATCAAGGGCCGAATCCACCGGCCCATCCGCATCACAGCAACGGCCCCCGTCACCAGCTCACCTTTCGCCGCAGCCCGGCCGGCAGGGGATCGGCATCCCGATTCCTGACACGTCCGCGGGGCCGGCCCGATCGGACCGACCGCCGCCCGGCAGTTGTTCAGCGCGGTGGGCATCGGTGCGGACACGAACACGGACACGGACACCGAAGCGGCGAGGCGGGCGAAGCCGTGCAGGTTGCCGTCCTCGATCAGCGGGTCGAGGAAGGAGAACAGACGCTCCGGCCGACTGGGCAACCGCAGCTGATGGACGTGCAGTCCGCCCGCCGCCGCGATCTTCCGAGCCCGCCGTCCGGCCGGAGCTCACGACCGGGTACGGCCACCGCGCCTCCCGCTGGTCGGTGACCGGATGATCCGCCCGCGCCCGGGAACACGGCCAGCCGGAACACGCAGACCGATCGTCATCTGGACTGGGTGCTGGTCTGGGTTGAGCAGGCGGTTGTGCTGGTGGCCGTCGGGCGGGCCGGTAGGGGGTTCAGGGGGGTGCATACGGGGGTGGCGACGCCGATGAGTTCGACCAGGCCGTTGCCACCGGTGGGTGGGACGACCTCGGACCAGTTGTTGGCCAGCCAGACGTTGCCGGACTGGTCGAGCTGGACGGCGGTGAGGTGCTGGATGGACTTGCTGCGGTAGCCGTCGGGCGGCGACAGCACGGAACCGGTGGAAGAGCCGGGCGGGCACGCGCTGGTGTTGACGCCGCACAGGACGGAGACAGAAGGGGTGCCGAAGCCGGCCACCCACACGCGGTCGGAACCGTCGATGGCCACGGACCAGGGAGCGATGGCCGTGGGCAGTTTGTGTACGCCGGAGACCTTTCCGTCGGGCCCGAGTTCGGTGACCGAATTGCTGAGGAAGCTCGGCACCCACACGTTGTTCTTGGAGTCGACGGCGAGTGCGAGCGGCCAGTCGAGTGAGGCGTCCTTGATGGGGGAGAACGAGGTCGGCTTGAAGTCGGGACCGATGACGGTGATGCTTCCGCCCGCATGGCCCTTCGGTACGCGCGTGTCCAGGAGTTTCGCCCCGTTGAATCGGGCGTTCGAGACCCAGGCCCGGCCGTAGCCGTCGATCTGGAGGGAGAACGGGTGGTCGAGTCCGCCGCCGGTGATGGTGATCGCCTTGGAGGGGTCACCGTGGGGGTAGACGATCACGCTTCCCTTGCCGCGGTTGCCCTTGAGGCCGTAGAAGTTCGCGATCCAGATGTTTCCCCTCTGGTCGACGGCGGTGCCCTGGGGGTGGTTGAGATCGCCGTTCTTGAATCCCGTGCTGGGCGACAGGACCTTCCCCGTCGACGAGTACTTCGCCATGGCATCACCGGCGTAGCTGGGTGCCCAGAGAGAGCCCTGGTGGTCGATGGCGAGGCCCCAGGCGCCCGCCTTCATGCCACCGCCGCTGATGGGGCTGTTGAAGGCGGGTTTGCCCACCGGGTCCTGCACGGTGAAGTAGGAGCTGGGGTTTCTCGTTCCGGGCAACCAGTTGACGGTGGCCCACACGTTGCCCTTGGCGTCGACGGCGATCCGGCCAGGGGCGTAGACCTTGGGCGCAACGTAGTGGAGGGCCAGGACCCAGGCTGACGGGGCTGCGGTGAGCGCGGGGCCGTACGTGTGTGCCTTTCCGGCCAGGGCATACAGCTTGGTGGGGGTCAGTTTCGGGTCGCGGGCAAGATTGAGCACCGCTTGAGCCGTGTCCCCCGGTGTGCTGTCGCCCTGCGGCGTGGCCAGGAGCAGCATGTCCTTGCAATTTCCGGTGTTCGCTCCCGGCGCGCAGAGCGAGATGAGGTTCGCCAGGGTGCCGAGGGTGGCCAGGGTGTCGTTCTTGGTGCCGTTGTTCTGGTCGGTGACGACCTTGCCGGGTTTGCCCGTTGCCGGGTCGGCGAGGTTGTAGGACGTGGCTGCGGCGTTCTCCAGGCCGGGGCTCGGCCCGGTGATGCCGTGCTGGTCGGTGAACTGGGCCAATGCGTAGGCAGCGGCGACGGTGGTGAACTCGTTGACTGTGACAGCGGATTCGGAGCGCGGGGCGACCGCGCCCCCGGAGCCGAATCCCACGACGGAGCGCAGACGCAACGACCGGTCGCCCGTGGGTGCGGCTTCGACGTACAGCACAGAGCCCGTGTGCCGGCCGGGTCGGATCTGGAAGGCCCCGCGGGCGTCGGTCGTGGCGTGCCCCAACGTCCGGACGCCTTGCGGGTCTCCGGCGAAGAGGGTGACGGTGGCGTGGGACAGCGGCTTTCCCGCGCTGGTGACGGTTCCGTGCAACGGGGCCGGAGTGCTGGGGGCTGTGGCTGCGGGAAGCCCCGTCAGAGCCAGAGCCATGGTGCCCGATGCCGCAAGGGCGATGCCTGAACGGTGCCGTGAGAACTCCGTCCTTCCAACACCGCACGAGAATCGCCGCGTTGCTCTGCCGAGGCGCATGGTCAGGGGAAGCAAGATGGGGGCCTTTCGTCGTGTCGGCACGGTGCAGAACCTCCGCCCACAGGCCGGACGTCTGACGCTCCGACGGGTCTTGCTGAGCGTTCGCAGTGAGCCACGCTGTCGACGGCGGGGCGCCCTGTGCGATCGTGACCAGGGCGCCAGGGCGCCGGCGCGATCCGCTCTATGCGTCGACGTCGTTCGGGTCGCGCAGCGTGAACCATCCGACCTTGCGGCCGGACAGCCAGATCAGACCCAAGTACAGATGCGGGCCGACCTGACGGATCTCATCGCGCACGCCCCCGAACACCAGGGACGTGTTGGAGTAGTCGATGACGATGCACTCCTGCTCGTCCAGAAGGCTCGGGCCGGGAGCGACCATGGCGACGATGGACAGAATGTCCATCGGGGTGAGGCGGTTGCTGAGGTAGCCGTCCGGGCTGAAGACCTTGCCGCGCCACGCGAACAGATGCACCAGACCGGCGAGCAGCCATGCCCCTTCAGGGCCTGCATCGGGGAAGATTGCCCGGCCCTCCATCGGGCCCTTGGGAATCTCGCCGGCCGGACTCCTGCGAAACAGCTCCTCAAGCCTCTGATCGTCGGTCCTGAGAAGTTCAGCCTCTGTAGTCATCACGATCTTCCTCGGCCCGGCAACCCTGTGGCCGTGGACTGGTCTGCGAGCAACCGGTCCGCCGGGAACACTCAGTGATCGTCTGCTCGGGACGCGCCCAGCGGGGAACCAGCTCAGGCAGTGGGGAAGGCGCCAGAAAAATGTGACGATGACCAGTCCAACCACATGATCACCTTTAGCGTGTCACTCCGCTGTCATCTCCATCGTGGACCCTTTCGGCGCGACTCACCATCGCTGGCAGCGGCCGTGACGTGTACGCATGACAAGCGCCGTACCCCGGGACCGACTTTCGCACAGCAGCGTGCGGCCATCACAGCATTCGGTGTCTTTGGCAACCGGTGGACGTCTTGGCGAGCATGAGCTGACGCAAGCCCGTCCCAGCGGCCCGGTTTGCGCACACGTAGTGGGTCGGCTGCACCCACGCCACGTCGTGGAGCATCGCGCATCTCCCGCGGTCCTCCTGACGCCACTCACCGCACGGGCGGACCGGGAGGCTCAGGGAGGGTGGTGGGGGGATCAGGCCCAGATCGCCTGGGCGAACGCGGCTCCGGTGAAGGCCGCGCCCAGGCCGGCGACGATGCTGCCGAACGCGTTGGCCGCGGCGAAGAAGCGGGCGCCCTCCTCGGCCAGCCGCAGGGTCTCGTACGACAGGGTCGAGTACGTCGTGAGCGCCCCGCACAGCCCCGGGCCCAGCAGGAGCTGGACGTGCGACGAGACACCGCCCGCCGCGACGGCGCCGGTGATCAGGCCGAGGATGAGGCAGCCGGCCATGTTGACCGTGAAGGTGCCCCAGGGGAAGACGGTGTCGTGCCTGGACTGCACGGTGCGGTCGGTCAGGTAGCGCAGGGGGGCCCCGACCATCGCGCCGATGATGACCAGCAGCCAGTTCACGCGGTGTCCTTCCGGTCGCGGCCGACGTAGCGGATGACCTCGCACTCGTCGAGGATCACCAGGCCCTCGGTGACCAGTTCGTCGAGCTGGGGCAGAAAGGCGCGGATGCGTTCCTCGGTGTCGACGATGACGATCGCGACGGGCAGGTCCTCGCTCAGCGACAGCAGCCGGCTGGTGTGGATGAGGGACGTGGCGCCGAATCCCTCGATGCCCCGGAAGACGGACGCGCCGGCCAGGCCGGCTCTGTGGGCGCGGTGCACGATCTCGGAGAACACGGGCTTGTGGTGCCAGGTGTCGTTCTCGCCGATGAAGATCGTCACCCGCAGTGCGGTGCCGGTGAGCCTCGTCATGACTGCCTCCACTCGATCACGCGGCGGGTCAGGTTCGCCGTGGTCCACACGGCTGCCAGGGCGCAGAGCATGGTGGCTGCCAGATAGGTCAGCCCGGCCGTGGCGTGACCCTGATCGACCAGGCGCTGGATGTCCACCGCGTACGTGGAGAAGGTGGTGAAGCCGCCCAGGACCCCGGTGCCGAAGAAGGGGCGCACCAGCCGGTGAGCGGCCCACACGTCGGTGATGATCACCATGAACACGCCGATGATGCCGCAGCCGATCACGTTCACGACGAAGGTCGTCCAGGGGAAGGTGCCGGCAGGCGTCGGCCACAGCAGGGCCGCACCGTAGCGGGCCGAGGCTCCGACGGCGCCGCCGAAGGACACCGCGGCGATGATCGGCCACTGCCCGCGCCGCAGCTCACGGCGCTGCGTGGGCACGTGAAGGTCGATGTCGGGATCGGTGGGTTCGCCTAGCACTCGGGATTGGGCCTCTCCCATGTGGTTCCCCTGCTCGCACGGCGCCCGGCCGATATCGGGCGCACTGAGGTGACGAGCAGGGACCGTTGGCGGCGCCGTTGTCGCGGTTGGGGTACGGCGGCCCCCACCGCCGCGCGGCGGCTCGGGTTGCCGCAGACACCCAGCGTAGCGCGATGCCCTCGCCGGCTCTCGATGAGAGGGGTCGGGGTGGTACCGCGTTGAGGCGAGCGTGCGGGCGCGGGACACTGGTCGCGTACGGCGATAGGGCTCGCCACGACCGCACCTCGACGGTGCTGATGGCCTCTGAGTGGAACAAGCAACCTGGCGGCATGGAGGTGGCGTCGATGCCCAGGATCGCGATCGAGGTCGAAGCGACCGTCGGCAGCACGATCAAGCGCGACGACGGACCCGACAGGATGTCGCCGGAGGGACAGCCCGAGGCGCGTGGTGCCGGCGGCTGGCCGGTGGGACGAGGACACGTCACGGACACGCTTGGGGACGACGGCCGTCTCCTTGAGGCACTGGTCCTGATGCGTGAGCCCGCCGTGCCGGGGGACGTCGTTCCCGCCTGGCCGGTGGCCGTGCTGCATCTCGCGGCGGAGGACCGCCCGGTCGACGAGGTGCTGTGCGTCGCCGAGGAGCCATGTTTCGTCGACCTGGTGGACATTGGTGATCTGCCGCGGTGGCACGCGGAGCCCGACGTGTGGGCGCAGGCCTTCGCGCGGCTCTCGTCGGGTGGAGAGTACCGGGTCACGGGCTGCGGGCCCTGCGAGAAGCCGACGAACTGCTGTCCTCGGCTCATCACGCGTACCTCCAGCTCACCGGGTGCATGGAATGAGCGCCGGGACGGGGTACCGACCACGCGCGTACACCTGGCGCCGTCGAGACGAGGGGCGTGCAGGTGCGGCGCACGTCAGACCGACCGGAACTGCCGCCCGAACAGGGCTCCCTTCTGCACCGGGTGGCAAGTGCGCAGGAGGAATCCGTCCACCCGGCGACCAGGCTTCCCCTCACGGCACCGATACGGACGTCCACGTGCCGCGCCGGCGCCGCCGTGTGGTGTGGGGATCGGGATGTGGATCGAGAGCGGAGCGGTTCCCGAGCAGACGGCTCAGGACCCTTCGGCGGCCGGAGAAGACACGCACGGGCGACGCGGACCCGCTGGCCACCGGCTGGCTCTCCTGTGCAGCCCCTACGCGCAGACCGTCGTGATGACGCCCGCGCACACTCGCCGACGCCTTGGGAACGCCGACCCTCCTCCCGGTGCTGCGCCGCGTGGGAGCCGACGAGAGCGTCCCGGACGGCGCCAAGTCCACCGCCCTGGAAGGCACCACGCCACGCGACGCGGACGACCACAGTGCCCGTGCGCTCGCGGAGCGCGAGCGGACACTACGACAGATCTTCGCCCGACTGAGCCCGCCAGCAGCAGGGACGAGACCTCGCAGGACCCCGGCGCCGAAGACCGGGCGCCGACAGGTGAGCAACGGTGACGCTCGGCGCCGAGCCGCTGGCCCCGCACGCCTGAACGACGAGGGCTCAGGGCGTACCGCTCGCCTGCCGCGCCCCCGTCGACCGCCCGGCCGTGCGCTGCGGGCCGATCCGCGCGGCGCCCGGCACCGGTCGGTGCAGGTGGTGGCGGGCGATGAGTTCGAGGGTCACCGCCACTGCGATCGACTGCACGGCCATCAACGCGATCAGGACGAACAACTGCACCGCTCCGGCCATCAACGGGCTGGCCCCGCCCAGGAGCATGCCGACGAATGCGCCCGGGAGCGTGACCAGTCCGACGGTGCGGGTCTGGTCGAGGCCGGGCAGGAGGGCATCGGAGGCCGCGGGGCGGGCGATCTCCATCCGTGCGTCACGGTCCGGGAACCCCAGCGCCATCGCGGCTTCCACCTCACCGCGACGCTGAGCCAGTTCGTCCAGGGCACGGCGACCGGCCATGACGGTCACGGTCAGGGCGCCGCCGATGAGCTGGCCGGTGACGGGAATCAGGGCGATGCCCTTCAGGGGAACGAGTCCCGTCAGCAGCAGTGCCGCGACGACCGGCACCACACCGGCGGCGATCGGGGCGGCCGTCAGCCACCAGGTGCGGTTGCTGGTGATTCTCCGTCCCGCCGTCCGGACGGCCACCCCGAACATGACGACGAGGAACGCCGACAGCCCTGGCACGGACGTGACGGCCCAGGTGACGATCACGGAGACCAGGGCGAGCTGGACGGCGGCGCGAAGCCCGGCGATGAGGATCTCCCGGGCCCGGCCCTTGTAGGGGTGCGGATTGAGGTGGAACCAGCCCGCGACCGCCGCCGCCACCAAGAGCAGAACGGCGAGCAGGACGCCGAGGGTTGTATTGACCGGTACGAGAGATGCCGCACTCGACGTCACGTGATCCACCTCAAGAAGCGCTGTCCGGCCGATTGGTGCACGGCTCCCGGCCAACGCCGAGCCCCCGGTTGCCGACAGCGCAGTGTATGCCGACGTCGGCCGACTCCGGTCAGGCCCTCGCGCCCACGCTTGCCAGCCCCTGTCACCCGCGCCCTACCCGTCGCGCCGGTGGCGCCGGTCAGGTGGACGGTGAGCGGTCCAAGAGCACCGGAGCGGGCAGCGGGTTCGCGTCGGTCGCGGCCGGTATGTGGTGGCAGCTCACCGTGATCGAGGTGCGGCCGCCCGGTACGAGTCCGGGGCCGACGTCGAAGACCGCGGCACCCCGAAGTACCGAGTGGCCGGACGGAGTTGTCGGACCCGCACGCTACGTTGATCGCATGACCTACGCAGAGGGCAAGATCGAGCGCATCAGGCCGCAGCAGTTCCACGAGACCATCGGCTTGGCGGACTGGCGTGTGCTGGGCGAGGGGGCGTGCGCGTACTACCGCACCGGGTCATTCACGGTCGGAGCCCGGCTCGTGCAGGCGATCAGCGAGTTGCCGGGCGTGGGGGACGGGCACCCGGACGTCGACCTGCGGCACGAGGGTGTGACCGTACGGCTGATCACGATCACGGACGACTACTACGGGTTGACCGAGCGGCACATCGAGCTGGCCCGGCAGATCTCGGCGGTGGCACGCACGTTGGACATTCCAGCCGACCCGTCCGCCGCGCAGACCGTCCAGGTCACTGTCGACGCCCTCGCCGTTCCCGACGTGGTGCCCTTCTGGCGTGCCCTGCTCGGCTACCAGGACCGTGCGAACAGCGGAGAGGACCTGGTCGACCCGCACCGCCGCGGGGCACCGTTCTACTTCCAGCAGATGGACGCACCACGCCCGCAGCGCAACCGGGTTCACATCGACGTCTGGGTGCCGTACGACCAGGCCGAGGCACGGATAGCCGCGGCGCTCGCTGCTGGGGGCCGCCTGGTGAACGATGCCGACGCGCCGTCGAACTGGGTGCTGGCCGACCCTGAAGGGAACGAGGCGTGTGTCGGCGTGGCGGGCTGGATTGCGCCAGACGGCGGCCACCCGTGAAAGCCCTGCGCGACGAGACCATGTCGCTGGTCGAGCACGGGGCACCTTTGCGTGGCGGTCAGTGATCGAATGCGGTCAGTGACCTTGGAACGGGAGCGTCGGTCTTGTGGTTGTGCCAGATCGCGGCAGCCATCGCGAGGTCGTCCTCGAACTCCTTGGAGGCGAACACCTTGTCCGCGATGACCAACAGCCCCGGCCGACCGTTGGTCAGATCCGGCTCGTGGTCCAGCATCACGTCCAGCACTCCCCGCTCGTCGATCTTCGGGTTCGCGAGTTCCCACGTGATGGGCATGCCGGTCGGGGAGCGGACCAGGTACAGGCGCGGACACCAGAAGAACCGCGAGTGAGAGGCGCAGTATCCGCATCCGGCCCAGCCGGCCATCTCCGACCGCTTCACCGTGGGCCGGGACATGCCGCATGGCACCGGTGTGGAGTGGACGACCCAGTGGTTGTCGAACCAGAAGCATGTCGCCGACGCGCAGGGTCGCGCGCTCGGAATGGGCGACGACGACCTTGACCCCTTCCATGGCGACCAGTATCCCGGCGTGATCGTCGGCGTCGCCGGGTTCATCCCGTGCGGTTGAGGGGTTGACCGCGTCCCACTACGCGGCGGCCTCGCGCCCGACACCCACCGCCGACCAGGTCATAGTCCACCATCCTTGTGAGGACCCTTCAGAGCGCTGAGATCGGAGAACAGCCGATGCCGACACCGACCAGCATGGGCATCATGCCCGTGCAGCCATCGGCGCTGGCGGGAACGGCGAGGATTCCGAGGAACGCGACGGCTCCGAGGACGGTAGCGGCAATACGGCGCATGAATTCTGTTCTTTCCAGTCAGGCGGACATGTCCTGATCTTTCTTCCCGTAGCCCTACACCGACATACCATGTGCCACTCGTGTGGTCCTGCCATATCGACCCCCTGCCCTCCTATTCGGAGGCCTCCCAGGTCACGTCTGCTGGAGCGGTGTCTCGGTGGTCCGAGAAAATACCGACCACGTCGGTGCGGTGGCGGATCTCCTTGTTCCATCTCTCCTGCGGGTTGTTCGATCAGACCTGACCTGCCGCCAGATCTCACGCGGGAACGCGGTGACGGTCAGCGGGGCGTGCTGAGCCGTGTCCAGGTGCGCTGTGCTTGTGGGCTACTTGGCCTCCAGCGCGTTCAGGACGTGCCGCATCTGGGCCTGGACGGTCGTCGTGTCGGGCTGTGCGAAGACGGTCGGCAGCAGCGTGGCCGCCCAGGGCTGGGCCGAATTCAGAACCTGGCTCAGCACGTTGCGGGCGCAGGGGTGCGGCATCGCTGCCATGATGCTCCAGGCAGGACCCGCGCCGAGCACATCGCCCAGCCCGGCGTGGGCGTCGGAGAGAACGAGCTGGATACCGGACAGCCCGCGGGGATCAGTGAACACAGGATAGTGAGCGGTCGGCGCCGTCCGCGGCGGTGGCGCCATCGATGTCGAGCATGTGAGTCTGCGCGGCCGGGTCGCCGTCGCTGTCTTGCCGAGCTTGTTCGGCTGGCCGGATGCGTCAGGTCGATGAGAACACGTGGTCATGGCGTCGTGGAGCTGCTGGAAGACCCCGGCAGCGGCAAGACATGGCCTGTCGGCGCCGCCCCACGCGCCGCGCACGGCTGCGGTTTGTGGGTACTGCGGGGCCGGTACTCCATTGCACAGGCGGACGTGCCGCTTCATCCCTTTCTCCAGTCGCTCAACGCGTGGGTGGTCTCCGCTTATCGTGGCCGTGGCCAAAAGCGCGTCGATAGGGCGCGAGTGCTGGCGAGTCTCCTGATCCGCTGGCCGGTGGGGGAGCGGCTTGCACTGGCCGGTCGCGCACAGGCCTCGGCGGACCCCGGTGCGCTGCGGGCGGCGTTGCAGGAGGGCAGCGACACAGGTTTCGCCGAGCAGGTGCAGCTCGACCCGCTCACTGTTTCCCGGAATCGAGTCTTGGTGGATGAGGATCTGGCTTGCCCGAGTTGACCCACCTGCACAGAGAGGGTGACGGTCTTCCGCTCTAGACGATCAAGTCCGATGTGTTCGATGGTCCGCGACGGCCAACTGAAGGGCAGGTGTACTGGGGCTCGAACTAAAGCACGGGAACTTCAGGCATGGACACCGCGTTTCTCCGCATGCTGGCTGTGTGGGGCGCCGCGCTTCCGGCGCCGGCCTTTCTCCTGTTCGTCTGCGGTGCGGCCGAGTTGATGATGCGGCGATTCAAGCGGCGCAGAGTCCTTCACCGCGGCCGCGGTCCTGAGTACCGCGCCTTGAACGGCACGGCCCCCTCGTCCTCCCGCCCGACCCCCAGGCCGTTCACCGGCCGCGCGGGGTGCGCAGCAACCCTGAAAGGCCCCATGGCAACCTCCTCTGCCCGACAGCTGTGCATGAAGATCGGCAGAGCAGGACAATGGCGAGGGTGTGGGGGCGTATCGCGTGCGCCTGGGCGGGCGCTCTCGCCACGCGCTGGGCGGCAACTGGGGGCTGAGTGTCTCGGCGGGGCCCCTGGCCGAGGAACGTCCGGCGTGGTTCGTGGCGGTGGGGCTTGTGGGGTGTGGGGGTGCTGTGCCTTGTCGGTGGGGTGCTGGGATGGCTTCTCGCCCGGCCGTGGCCCCATGGCCTGACCGGACGGGTGGTCAAGGCTCTGGGCTGGTCTGTTTGCGCTGTCCTGCTGGTGCGCGGCATCGCGGTTGAGATGCTGTTGATGACCGACACAGCAGGCCAGGAGGTCGACGTAAGCCCGGAACAGCGGCTGTGGACGCTGGTGCTGTGGAATCCCTGGTTTCTAATCGGCGGTCTCGTCTTCGGCCTGTCCGCTCGGGAGTTCGCAAGCGCGGACGGTTCGAATAGCGGACGCAAATGAGGCGGCGCCGACGTCGGCGGCACCACCGCTCATCCCGCCTGGGCGGCCGTCCGGAGCACCGCACCACGGCCGCCGTGAGGTTCCTCCGTGTCCCGGCGGATCTCACGGTACGAGTGGGGCCCGGACCAGTACAGGGCGCGCCGCTATCTCAGCTCGTACGGGCACATCACTCTCTCGACGCGGCGCACACCTTCCTCGGGGCGATGACCGCGCAGAAGAGCGAAAAAAGGGTTGCTGCGGTGAAGGAGGCTGAGTCACCGAGTTCACGGCGGCAGAAGTGCGCCGGCTTCTGGCAACTCGCGCTCCCCGGCACCCGCATCCCTACACCCACACGCTGCGCTGGTCGCGCTGTCGCCGACCACACCAGGCCGTGGACTGCCGCCGCCACTATCGTCGTCGTGGGTACTCGTTCGAGGGGCGGGCGGAGGTGGGGCGCTCAGCGCGTTGCCTCCAGGCCTCAGGCGCGAAAACCTTGAGCCATCCGATCGTCGGCAGACTCACCCTCGACTGGTCCTTCCTCGCCCTCCACCGAAGACCCCGACCAGCAGCTCATCACCCTGATCGCCGAGCCGGCACACCCGGCCACGACCATCTGCGGACCGGTAGTGCCGTCACCGCACAGGTTCGCCAGGTCGTTCGGAGCAATCATGCGGCGTGCGGGCGGTCGGGGTCTGGCAGCCGCTGGTGACGGGCATCGAGGATGATGCTCGGCCAGACTGAGTCTTATGAACGCTGACGTGCAGACCTACATCGACGAGATCGCGTCCGAGCACCGCCCACTGTTCGACCGGGTGCATCGGCTGATTGTGGAGGCGTTCCCCGAGGCGAGCGTCGCGCTGTCGTACGGGTTGCCGACCTATCGGGTCGGCAACCGAAAACTGCATGTCGGGGCATGGCGGCACGGGGTCTCACTCTACGGGTGGGACAAGGATCGGGCAGCAGGCTTCACCTCCCGGCACCCGGATCTCGTCAGCGGGAAGGGAACCATCCGGCTGCGCTCCGAAGAAGCGGCAGATGTCACTGACGATGAGCTGATCGGTCTCATCCGCGCTTCGCTGGAAGTCTGAAATCCGCGAGGCCGCGTGCGCCGGGCCGCTCAGGCTACGACTCTGAGGGGGCGTCCCCGCCCCGGCGGATGCCCTTCTCGCTCTCCACGCGGGCGCGCTCGCGACGCTGGGCGGCCCGATCGTCCAGGGCGAGTTGGTCGGTGTGAAGCAGAGGCCGACGTGTTCCTTGCCGTCCACCGACAGAGCTTGCTGCTCTTGCCGGCGGAGAGGCTGTGGGCGGCGCGTTTTCCGGTTCTTGTGTCAGTGATCGTGGCAGGCAGAGCGGATGCTTGGCCGACTTGTTCTGGATGAGCACATCGACGGCTTGCGGTGTGTGCCGTCCACTTCGGAGAGGCGCATGCCCAAGGGGACGACGAGCAGCTGTACAGCTACTCGGCCAGGTCGAACAGCAGCGTGAGACGTTCGTTGCCGTTCCTGGCACCCTGATAGAGCCGGCGGGCGAGCGAACCACTGGCCGAACTCGAACTCGACCTTGGTGCGCCCGCACTCTCACGGATCCGCTGCTCCTGGTGGTCCCAGCGGATCACAGCTGTGTCGTACCCCGCGAACGCACGTGGCTCCTGCCCGAGTTGCTCGGCAACACCGGCGACGAACCATGGCAGGGACCTCTCCAGAGTTGTTCAGCAAGATACCAGGGGGCGGAGACGGTGCCGAGCTCGACGGCCCAGAGCTGGTGGGCGCCGACGGAGCGGTTCGGTGTCAGCCGTCGGCCGGAGATGTTCGACGAGTTCGCCAACGCCTGCGGTGTGCGCGTACGGCGACAGCTCCGGATCAAGGCCGCGGGCCATCGTCGCGGACCTGGGCGCGTCGATCCGGCTGGCCACCCCGCGAAGACAGGCCTGCCGCCGGAGCCGACCGCCCTAGGGAGTGTGCCGAGTTGAGATCAAGGGTTTGGCTGTTTTGCTGTCCCGGCCTGGCCGGGGCGGTAGACAGGCGAGATGACCCGGGGTGATCTCACGGACGACGAGTGGGCTGTGTTCGA
>NZ_JBVHMR010000054.1:0-38229 GCF_055558375.1 Streptomyces sp. NPDC025793
GTGCTGTCCCTGATGGACACCGCCACCAGCGGCCTGGTCCAGGCCCTGGACCAGGCTCCCGACACCCCCGTACACACCCTGCCCGTCCTCAACGACACCGAGCAGAACCTCGTGCTCAACCAGTGGAACGACACCGCCGCTGAGGTGGCGGATCGCACGCTGCCCGAGCTGTTCGAGCAGCAGGTGGCGCGGACGCCGGACGCCACGGCGCTCGTCTTCGACGGCACCGAGCTGTCGTACCGCGAGGTGAACGAGCGGGCGAACCGCCTGGCGCGGTTGCTGGTCGAGCGGGGCGCGGGTCCGGAGCGGTTCGTCGCGGTTGCTCTGCCGCGTTCCCTGGAGTTGGTCGTCGCGCTGTTGGCGGTGGTGAAGTCGGGTGCGGCGTATGTGCCGATCGACCCCGACTATCCGGCCGACCGGATCGCCTACATCCTCGAAGACGCCGCCCCGATGTGCGTGATCACCGGTCTCGGGGCGGAAGGTGTTCTGCCCGAGGACACTCCCCAGATCCTGGTGGATGCCCCGGCCCTCGCTGAGCACTCCGGGACCGACCTCTCCAAGGTGGTGGACCCAGGCACGCCGGCGTACGCGATCTTCACGTCGGGTTCGACGGGTCGGCCGAAGGGTGTGGTCATCGAGCACAGGGCGCTGGTGAACTTCCTGACTTCGATGCAGGAGCGCTTCGGCCTGGGTGCGGGTGACCGGCTGCTGGCGGTGACCACGGTCGCGTTCGACATCGCGGGTCTGGAGTTGTACGTCCCGCTGCTGAACGGCGCTGCTGTGGTGCTGGCCTCTCCGCAGGACGTACGCGACCCCCTTGCCCTGCGCTCTTTGATCTCCTCTGCGGGGGTGAGCGTGATGCAGGCGACGCCGAGCCTGTGGCACGCGGTGGTGGCCGATGCCGGCGAGGAGTTGGCCGGCGTGCGGGTGCTGGTCGGCGGCGAGGCACTGCCGGGCGAGCTGGCCCGCACCTTGGTGGCCAGAACGGCATCGGTGACGAACCTCTATGGTCCGACCGAGACCACGATCTGGTCCACGGCCGACGACGTCTGCGATGACGCCAGCGGGGTGTCCTCGATCGGCCGCCCGATCGCCAACACCCAGGTGTACGTCCTGGACGCGGGCCTGAGCGCGGTACCGGTGGGCGTGGCCGGTGAGCTGTACATAGCCGGCGACGGCCTGGCCCGCGGGTATCTCAACCGTCCGGGTCTGACGGCGGAGCGCTTCGTGGCCGACCCCTTCGGCACCCCCGGCTCACGCATGTACCGCACGGGAGACCTCGTGCGATGGAACACCAACGGGAAGATCGAGTACCTGGGCCGTATCGATGACCAGGTGAAGGTGCGGGGTTTCCGGATCGAGTTGGGCGAGATCGAATCGGTCCTGGCCGCCCACCCCGACGTAGCCCAGGCCGCGGTGGTTGTGCGGGAGGACCGGCCCGGCGACAAGCGGCTCGTCGGATACGCCGTTGCCACCGCCGACGCGATACTCGACCCGCAAGCCCTGCGGGCGCATACGGCGAAGATGGTGCCGGGCTACATGGTCCCCTCCGCGGTCATAGTCCTGGACGTGCTGCCGCTGACACCGAACGGGAAACTCAACCGCCGGGCCCTGCCCGCCCCCGAGTTCACCACCAGCACGACCGGCCGTGCCCCGCGCACCCCGCAGGAAAAGCAGCTGTGTGAGCTGTTCGCAGAAGCGCTCGGCGTCGAGCAGGTCACCATCGACGACAACTTCTTCGAACTCGGCGGCCACTCCCTGCTCGCCACCCGTCTCATCAGCCGTATCCGAACGGCCATGGGGCTGGAGCTCGACATCAGACCCCTATTCGAGAACCCAACGGTCGCCGGAGTTGTCGATCAGCTCGGCACCGTGAAGAAAGCACGTCCGGCACTGCGCCGCATGGACAGGTCGAAGTACGAGGAGCGCTCATGATTCCGGTGTCGTTCGCCCAGCGACGGTTGTGGTTCCTGGGTCGCCTGGAGGGGCCGAGCGCGACGTACAACATTCCGTTGGTGGTCCGGCTGCGCGGTGAGCTGGATCTGAAGGCGCTGGAACTGGCGTTGACGGATGTGGTGGACCGGCACGAGAGCCTGCGGACGGTGTTCGTTGAGGTGAACGGTCAGCCGCACCAGCGGATCCTGCCGGTGGAGGAGGCAGCGCCGGCGCTGGTGGTGCGGGAGAGTTCTGAGGAGCGCCTGGCCACCGATGTCACGGATGCCTCGGCGTACGCGTTCGACCTTGAGTCCGAGATTCCAGTGCGGGCGTCGGTTCTCCAAGTGGCCGTGGACAGCTGGGTGCTGGTCGCAGTGGTGCACCACATCGCGGGTGACGCCTGGTCGTTGGGGCCGTTGGCGCGAGACCTTGCGGTGGCGTACGGGGCGCGGTGCGAAGGTGCGGTTCCGGAGTGGGAGCCGTTGCCGGTGCAGTACGCGGACTACACCTTGTGGCAGCGGGAGTTGCTGGGTGACGAGGACGACCCGGAGAGCACGGGCGCGGCGCAGGTGGAGTTCTGGCGAGGTGAACTCGCCGCAATGCCAGAGGAGTTGGCGCTGCCGTACGACCGGTCGCGCCCGCTAGTGGCCTCGCACCAGGGTGATGTTGTCGAGTTTGAGCTTGATGCGCAGGTGCATCGCAACATGATGAGTCTCGCCCGTGAGTGTGGGGCGAGTATGTTCATGGTCGTGCAGGCCGCGGTGTCGGGTCTGCTGTCCCGGCTGGGGGCGGGCACGGACATTCCGATCGGCTCTCCGGTGGCGGGTCGTTTGGACGAGGCGTTGGATGACCTGGTCGGGTTCTTCGTGAACACGCTGGTGTTGCGGTCGGATGTGTCGGGTGATCCGTCGTTCGCGGAGCTGGTCGGGCGGGTCCGGGAGACTGATCTGAGGGCGTTTGCGGCGCAGGATGTGCCGTTCGAGCGTCTGGTGGAGGTGTTGAATCCGGTTCGCTCGATGGGTCGGCACCCTCTGTTCCAGGTGGCGTTGGCGTTCCAGAACGCGCCGGTGTCGGATCTGGTGATGCCGGGTCTGGACGTAGAGGTCGCGTCGGCCGGGACGCAGGCGGCGAAGTTCGACCTGTCCTTCAATCTTGCCGAGGTGTTCAGCGAGGAAGGGAAGCCGGCGGGCATCCGGGGTGGGATCGAGTTCGCGACGGACCTGTTCGACCGGTCCACGATCGAGCGGATGGCGGGCTGGCTGGCGCGGTTCCTGGAGCAGGTCCTGGCGCACCCCGAGCAGCCGGTCAGCCGGGCACGCATCCTCGACGACGCCGAACTGAGCCTGGTGCTCCAGGACTGGAACGACACCGGCCATGGCGTCCCGGGTGCGGTCCTGCCCGAGCTGTTCGAGCAGCAGGTGGCGCGGACACCGGACGCCACGGCGCTCGTCTTCGACGGCACCGAGTTGTCGTACCGCGAGGTGAACGAACGGGCGAACCGCCTGGCGCGGTTGCTGGTCGAGCGGGGCGCGGGTCCGGAGCGGTTCGTCGCGGTTGCTCTGCCGCGTTCCCTGGAGTTGGTCGTCGCGTTGTTGGCGGTGGTGAAGTCGGGTGCGGCGTATGTGCCGATCGACCCCGACTATCCGGCCGACCGGATCGCCTACATCCTCGAAGACGCCGCCCCGATGTGCGTGATCACCGGTGAGGAGGGCACCAACGACATTCCCCAGATCCTGGTGAACGCACCGATCCTCGACGGGTACTCCGGGGCTGACTTGTCCGATGCGGAGCGGTCGGCGCCTCTGACCTCGGATGCGCCTGCGTATGTGATTTATACGTCGGGGTCGACGGGGCGTCCGAAGGGTGTGGTGGTTCCGCACGCGAATGTGGTGCGGTTGTTCTCCGCTACCGATGGGTGGTTTGGGTTCGGGTCGGATGACGTGTGGACGTTGTTCCACTCGTATGCGTTCGACTTCTCGGTGTGGGAGTTGTGGGGGCCGCTGTTGTATGGCGGTCGTCTGGTGGTGGTGCCGTTCGAGGTGAGTCGTTCGGCGGGTGAGTTCTTGGCGCTGCTGGCGCGTGAGGGCGTGACGGTGCTGAATCAGACGCCGTCGGCGTTCTATCAGTTGATGCAAGCGGACCGGGATGATCCGGCGACGGGTGATCGGCTTGCTCTGCGGTATGTGGTGTTCGGCGGCGAGGCGTTGGATCTGGGCCGGCTGGCGTCGTGGTACGAGCGGCGTGGTGACGGCGGTCCGACGTTGGTGAACATGTACGGGATCACCGAGACCACGGTCCACGTCACCTACCTGCCCCTGGACCAGGAGATGTGCGCAGCCGGTGCTGGGAGCCGGATCGGTGAGGGCATCCCCGACCTGCGGATGTACGTCTTGGACGCGGGGTTGTGCCCGGTTCCGGTGGGCGTGGCAGGCGAGTTGTATGTGGCGGGCGCCGGTCTGGCACGCGGCTACCTCAACCGCCCGGGTCTGACGGCGCAACGCTTCGTCGCCGACCCCTTCGGCGCTGCCGGCTCACGCATGTATCGCACGGGAGACTTGGTCCGGTGGAGCGCGCCCGGTGAGCTGGAGTACCTGGGCCGTATCGACGACCAGGTCAAGATCCGAGGCTTCCGTATCGAGTTGGGCGAGGTCGAGTCGGTCCTCGCCTCGCACTCCGACGTCACCCAAGCCACGGTGATCGTGCGCGAGGATCGCCCCGGCGACAAGCGGTTGGTCGGGTACGTCGTCTCCACCGCCGACCCGCAAGCCTTGCGGGCGTACGTGTCCGAAGCGGTGCCGGACTACATGGTCCCGTCGGCGATCGTCGCCATCGATGCCTTGCCGTTGACCCCGAACGGGAAGTTGGACCGACGGGCCCTGCCCGCACCGGAGTTCACTGCGAACGCGGAAGGCCGTGCACCCCGCACCCCGCAGGAGAACATCCTGTGTGAGGTGTTCGCGCAGGTACTCGGCATTGACCGGGTGTCCATCGACGACAACTTCTTCGAGCTGGGTGGGCATTCGCTGTTGGCGGTGTCTTTGGTGGAGCGGCTCCGTGAGCGTGGGCTGTCGGTGCCGGTGCGGTCGTTGTTCGTCACGCCCACGGTGGCGGGGCTCGCGTCAGGCCTGGAGACCGCGGGCAACCGCGTGGTGATCCCCCCGAACGGGATCGTCGAGGGCATCGAGGTGATCACGCCGGAGATGGTGCCGTTGGCGGGCTTGTCGCAGGAGGAGATCGACAGGGTCGTAGCCAATGTTCCGGGCGGCGTGGCCAATGTGGCGGACATCTACCCGCTGGCCCCGCTCCAGGAAGGCATCCTCTTCCACCACCTGATGGGCGCCTCGAAGGGCGAGGACGCCTACGTCCTGCCCATGGTCCTCGGGTTCGACTCCCGCTCCAGGCTGGACGAGTTCGTCGCCGTCCTGCAGAGGGTCGTGGACCGGCACGACATCCTCCGCACCGCTGTGCTGTGGGAGGGGTTGCGCGAGCCTGTCCAGGTGGTCCACAAGCACGTGGAGATCCCGGTCCACGAGGTCGTGCACGACGGTGACGTAGAGGGCTTGATGGCCCTGGCCGACCCGGTCATGGACATCACCGCAGCACCCCTGGTCCGAGTCACCACGGCGGGTTCGCAGCGACCGGTGGCCCTGGTCCAGGTGCACCACCTGATCCAGGACCACACGGCGGTGGATGTCCTGTTCGCTGAGGTCCAGGCGTTCCTGGAGGGCCGTGAGGCGGAGCTGCCGCCGCCGCTGCCGTTCCGGGAGTTCGTCGCGCAGGCGAGGTTGGGCATACCGGCGTCCGAGCACGAGGCGTTCTTCGCCGGTCAGCTCTGCGACGTCACCGAACCCACCGCGCCCTTCGGCATCAGCGATGTACGGGGCGATGGCACCGGCGTGGCCGAGTCCGTTGCGAGGCTTGATGGGCCCACTGCCACAGCCGTACGCGAGATGGCGCGACGACTCGGCGTGAGCGCGGCGACGGTGCTACATGTGATGTTCGCGCGGGTCGTCGCCGCGGCGTCGGGTCGTGCGGACGTCGTCTTCGGCACGGTGCTCTTCGGCCGGATGCAGGCGGGTGCCGGCGCGGACCGGATCCCGGGCCTGTTCATCAACACCCTTCCCGTCCGCCTGGACACCAGCAAGAATCTGGGCGACGCCGTCAAGCACATGCAGACCGACTTGGCGGAACTGCTGGTCCACGAGCACGCCCCGCTTGCCTTGGCCCAGCGCATGAGCGGGGTGCCGGCGGAAGCCCCACTGTTCACCGCATTGTTCAACTACCGTCACAGCGCGGCGGACACCGACGTCGAAGTCGAGGGCATCGAGATCCTCTTTGCTCAGGAGCGGACGAACTATCCGCTGACGGTGTCGGTGGACGACACCGGTGACGGGTTCGCCTTCACCGTCCAGTGCGTCGACCCGATCGATCCCGGCCTGGTGCTGTCCCTGATGGACACCGCCACCAGCCGCCTGGTCCAGGCCCTGGACCAGGCTCCCGACACCCCCGTACACACCCTGCCGGTCCTCGACGACGCTCACCTTGACCAACTCCTCAGCAACGAGACCGGCCGGGAGATCCCCGGCGGCACACTGCCCGAGCTGCTCGAGCAGCAAGTCTCGCGCACACCGGACGCCACGGCGCTGGTCTTCGACGGAACCGAGCTGACGTACCGCGAGCTGAGCGAACGGGCGAGCCGTTTGGCGCGCGTGTTGGTCGAGCGGGGTGCGGGTCCGGAGCGGTTCGTCGCCGTGGCCCTACCTCGGTCGGCGGATCTGGTCATCGCACTGTTGGCAGTCCTGAAGACGGGCGCGGCATACGTACCCATCGACCTCGACTACCCCGCCGACCGCATTGCCTACATCCTCGAAGACGCCGCCCCCATGTGCGTGATTACTGCCGAGGACAGCGGAGTTGAGGTCCCGGAGGGCACCACCCGAGTGCACCTCGACGAATACGCTGAGGCGGACCTGCCGGTGTCCCTGGACCCGAGTACGCCGGCGTATGTGATCTATACGTCGGGTTCGACGGGTCGGCCGAAGGGTGTGGTGGTAGAGCATCGGTCGGTGGTCGACTACGTGTCCTGGGCGGTGGAGATGTACCCCGGGGTGCGTGGGAACGCGCTGCTGCATTCGCCGGTGTCGTTCGATTTGACGGTGACGGTGTTGTTCGCGCCGTTGGTCAGCGGCGGCTGTGTGATGGTGGCCGACCTGGAGGAGGATCCGGCGGTCGAAGAGGCGTTGGCCGCTGTGCCGCTGAGCTTCGCGAAGGTCACGCCGAGCCATATCGCTTTGCTGGACGCCTTGCCGGGTGTGTTCTCGCCGTCGGGTGATCTGGTGGTGGGCGGCGAGCAGTTGACGGGTGAGCAGTTGGAGCAGTGGCGGCGCGCCCATCCGACGGCCACCGTGGTCAACGAGTACGGCCCGACCGAGGCGACGGTGGGATGCGTCGCCTACCAGCTCGTGCCCGGTCAGCCAGCCCTGGCGGGTCCGGTGCCGATCGGTCGGCCTTCGTGGAACACCCGGGTGTATGTGCTCGACGGCGGTCTGTCGCCGGTTCCGGTGGGTGTGGCGGGGGAGTTGTATGTCGCGGGCGATGGTCTGGCGCGCGGTTATTTGAACCGTCCGGGTCTGACGGCGGAACGCTTCGTCGCCAATCCGTACGGTGCTCCCGGCTCGCGGATGTATCGCACCGGAGACCTCGTCCGGTGGAACACCGACGGCGAGTTGGAGTACCTGGGCCGCGTCGATGACCAGGTCAAGGTGCGGGGTTTCCGTATCGAGCTCGGCGAGATCGAGTCCGTTTTGACCGGCCACCCGGACGTCACCCAGGCCACGGTGATCGTGCGCGAGGACCGCCCCGGCGACAAGCGGCTCGTCGGCTACGCCGTTTCCACTGCTGATCCGCTGACACTACGAACGCACGTGGCGAAGGTGCTCCCCGAGTACATGGTCCCGTCGGTGATCGTGCCGTTGGATGCGTTGCCGTTGACGCCGAACGGGAAGCTGGATCGGCGGGCGTTGCCGGCTCCGGAGTTCACCGCGAGCACGGAGGGCCGTGCGCCGCGCAGCCCGCAGGAAGAGGTCCTCTGCCAGATATTCGCGGAAGTGCTCGGGGTCGACGAAGTCAGCATCGACGACAACTTCTTTGAGCTGGGTGGGCATTCGCTGTTGGCGACGCGTCTGGTGAGCCGTGTGCGGTCGGTGCTGGGTGTGGAGTTGGGCATTCGTCTGTTGTTCGAGGCGCCGACGGTCGCGGGGTTGGTGGAGCGGCTTGCGGGTGCTGGTGTGGGGCGTGCGGTGTTGCGGGCGGTGGAGCGGCCGGAGCGGGTGCCGGTGTCGTTTGCCCAGCGTCGGTTGTGGTTCTTGAACCGTTTGGAGGGGCCGAACGCGACGTACAACATTCCGCTGGTGGTACGGCTGCGCGGTGAGCTGGATGTTGACGCGTTGAATGCGGCGTTGACCGATGTGGTGGGCCGGCATGAGAGTCTGCGGACGGTGTTCGTGGAGGTGGACGGTCAGCCGTATCAGCGGGTGCTGAGCGTGGAGGAGGCGGCGCCGGCGCTGGTGGTGCGGGAGAGCGACCGTGAGCGGGTCTGGGCTGACATCGCGGATGTCTCGGCGTACGCGTTCGACCTGAGCTGTGAGATTCCGGTGCGGGTGTGGGCCTTCCGAGTAGCCGTGGATGAGTGGGTGTTGGCCGCGGTCATGCATCACATCGCGGGTGATGGTTGGTCGTTGGGGCCGTTGGCGCGGGATCTGGCGTCGGCGTACGGGGCGCGGTGTGAGGGTGCGGTTCCGCAGTGGGAGCCGTTGCCGGTGCAGTACGCGGATTACACCTTGTGGCAGCGCGAACTGCTGGGCGACGAGGGTGACGCGGGACAGGTGGAGTTCTGGCGAGGTGAACTCGCCGGTGTTCCGGAGCAGTTGGCGCTCCCGTTCGACCGCCCGCGTCCGCTGGTCGCGTCGTATCAGGGCGATGTTGTGGAATTTGAGTTCGATGCGGCGGTGCACCGGAACGTGGTGGGTCTTGCGCGTGAGTGTGGGGCGAGTGTGTTCATGGTGGTGCAGGCCGCGGTGTCGGGTCTGCTGTCCCGGTTGGGGGCGGGCACGGACATTCCGATCGGCTCTCCGGTGGCGGGTCGTTTGGACGAGGCGTTGGATGACCTGGTCGGGTTCTTCGTGAACACGCTGGTGTTGCGGTCGGATGTGTCGGGTGATCCGTCGTTCGCGGAGCTGGTCGGGCGGGTCCGGGAGACTGATCTGAGGGCGTTTGCGGCGCAGGATGTGCCGTTCGAGCGTCTGGTGGAGGTGTTGAATCCGGTTCGCTCGATGGGCCGGCACCCTCTGTTCCAGGTGGCGTTGGCGTTCCAGAACGCGCCGGTGTCGGATCTGGTGATGCCGGGCCTGGACGTAGAGGTCGCGTCGGCCGGGACGCAGGTGGCGAAGTTCGACCTGTCCTTCAATCTCGCCGAGGTGTTCAGCGCGGAGGGGAAGCCGGCGGGCATCCGGGGTGGGATCGAGTTCGCGACGGACCTGTTCGACCGGTCCACGATCGAGCGGATGGCGGGCTGGCTGGCGCGGTTCCTGGAGCAGGTCCTGGCGCACCCCGAGCAGCCGGTCAGCCGGGCACGCATCCTCGACGACGCCGAACTGAGCCTGGTGCTCCAGGACTGGAACGACACCGGCCATGGCGTCCCGGGTGCGGTCCTGCCCGAGCTGTTCGAGCAGCAGGTGACGCGGACACCCGACGCCACGGCGCTCGTCTTCGACGGCACCGAGCTGTCGTACCGCGAGGTGAACGAGCGGGCGAACCGCCTGGCGCGGTTGCTGGTCGAGCGGGGCGCGGGTCCGGAGCGGTTCGTCGCCGTGGCTCTGCCCCGCTCCTCGGACCTGATCATCGCGCTGCTCGCGGTGCTCAAGACGGGCGCGGCGTACGTACCCATCGACCTCGGCTACCCGGCGGACCGGATCGCCTACATCCTTCAGGACGCCGCCCCGATGTGTGCGATCACGGTCGAGGCCAGCGGAGTCGAGGTGCCGGACGGTATCGCCCGGCTCTTCCTCGATGCCCTCGACGGCGACTCCGAAGCGGATCTGCCGGTGTCCCTGGACCCCGGCACACCGGCGTACGTCATCTACACCTCGGGTTCGACGGGCCGCCCGAAGGGCGTCGTCGTCGAACACCGGTCGGTGGCCAACCTGTTGGCCTGGGCCGATCGCACGTTCCGCTTCGCGGAGCTGTCCCGGGGCGTAGCCTCCACGTCCCTCAACTTCGACGTCTCCGTCTTCGAGATCTTCGCCCCGCTGGTGTCCGGCGGCAGCATCGAGGTCGTACGGGACCTGCTGTCCCTGCCCGACCTCGACCCCGACACACTGTCCGGGAGCCTGGTCAGCGGCGTACCCTCGGCCTTCTCGCATCTGCTGGCCGGCACGTTGAGCGGTGCTCGTCCGCGTGCGGTGGCGCTGGCCGGTGAGGCGCTGGCCGCGCACACGGTCCGTGACATTCGTGCGGCGATGCCCGGGGCCCGGGTCGCGAACATCTACGGCCCGACCGAAGCGACCGTCTACACCACCTATTGGCACACCGACACGGACACCGCGACCACCCCGCCGATCGGCCGCCCGATCGACAATGTCTCCACCTACGTCCTCGACGACAGCCTGAACCCCGTACCGGTGGGCGTGGCGGGTGAGTTGTACATCGCGGGCGCCGGTCTGGCGCGCGGGTACCTCAACCGTCCCGGCCTGACAGCGGAACGCTTCGTCGCCGATCCGCACGGCGATCCCGGTTCACGGATGTACCGCACCGGAGACCTCGTTCGATGGAACACCAACGGCGAGATCGAGTACCTCGGCCGCATCGACGACCAGGTCAAGGTACGAGGGTTCCGTATTGAGCTGGGTGAGATCGAGACCGTCCTTGCCGCCCATCCCGACGTCACCCAGGCCGCGGTGGTCGTACGCGAGGACCGTGGCGACAGGCGGTTGGTCGGCTACGCCGTCTCCACCGCCGACCCGCAAGTCCTGCGGGCCCACGTGGCGAAGGCGGTACCGGAGTACATGGTCCCGTCGGCGATCGTGCTGCTGGACGTGTTGCCCCTCACGCCGAACGGGAAGTTGGATCGACGGGCGCTGCCCGCGCCCGAGTTCACGGCGAGCACGGAAGGACGTGCGCCGCGCACCGCACAGGAGGAGATCCTGTGCGGGGTGTTCGCGGAGGTCCTCGGGATCGACCGGGTGTCCATTGATGACAACTTCTTCGAGCTGGGCGGGCATTCGCTGTTGGCGGTGTCTTTGGTGGAGCGGCTCCGTGAGCGTGGGTTGTCGGTGCCCGTGCGGTCGTTGTTCGTGACGCCTACGGTGGCGGGGCTCGCGTCGGGTCTGGGGACCACGGACAAGGGCCTGCAGATTCCGGCGAACGGGATCGTCGAAGGTGTCGAGGTGATCACGCCGGAGATGGTGCCGTTGGCGGGCTTGTCGCAGGAGGAGATCGACAGGGTCGTAGCCGAAGTTCCGGGCGGCGTGGCGAATGTGGCGGACATCTATCCGCTGGCCCCGCTCCAGGAGGGCGTCCTCTTCCACCACCTGATGGGTGCCTCGTCGGGTGAGGACCCCTACGTCTTGCCGATGGCACTCGGGTTCGATTCACGTGCCAGGCTGGACGAGTTCGTCGCCGTCCTGCAGAGGGTCGTGGACCGGCACGACATCCTCCGTACGGCCGTGCTGTGGGAGGGGTTGCGCGAGCCTGTCCAGGTGGTGCACAGGCACGCGGAGATCCCGGTCCGCGAGCTGACGCAGGACACCGATGTGCAAGGTTTGCTGGCAGCGTCCGGCTCGGTCATGGACATCACCGCAGCCCCGCTGGTCCGAGTCACCACGACGGGTTCGACAGCACTGGTCCAGGTGCACCACTTGGTCCAGGACCACACAGCGGTGGACGTCCTGTTCGCGGAGGTCCAGGCATTCCTCGAAGGCCGAGAGAAAGAACTGCCGCCGCCGCTGCCGTTCCGGAACTTCGTCGCCCAGGCGAGGTTGGGCATCCCGGCGTCCGAGCACGAGGCGTTCTTCGCCGGTCAACTCGGCGACGTGACGGAACCCACGGCGCCCTTCGGTATCACCGATGTACGGGGTGATGGCACCGAGATCGCCGAGGCCCGTAAACCCCTCGACGCCACCACCGCCACCGCTGTACGCGATATGGCGCGGCGCTTGGGCGTGAGCGCGGCGACCGTGCTGCACGTGATGTTCGCGCGGGTGGTCGCCTCGACCGCAGGTCGCCAGGACGTCGTCTTCGGCACGGTGCTGTTCGGCCGTATGCAGGCTGGTGCCGGAGCGGATCGGATCCCGGGCTTGTTCATCAACACCCTGCCGGTCCGCCTCGACACCGGCAACAACCTGGGCGATGCCATCAAGAGCACCCAAGCCAACCTGGCGGAACTGCTGGTCCACGAGCACGCCCCACTCGCCCTGGTCCAACGAATGAGCGGCGTGCCTGCCGAAGCCCCGCTGTTCACTGCCCTGTTCAACTACCGACACAGCACGACGGACACCGACACCCAAGTCGACGGCATCGAGATCCTCTTCGCTCAGGAGCGCACCAATTACCCGCTGACGGTCACGGTGGACGATACCGGCGACGGCTTCGTGTTCACTGTCCAGTGCGTGGACCCGATCGACCCGGACCTGGTGCTGTCCCTGTTGGACACGACCACCAGCCACCTGGTGCAAGCCCTGGACGACACTCCTGTACACACCCTGCCCGTCCTTGACGACACCGAGCAGAACCTCGTACTCAAGCAGTGGAACGACACCAGCCGTGACATCCCCGCCGCAGCTCTGCCTGAGCTGTTCGAGCAGCAGGTCGTGCGGACACCGGACGCCACGGCACTGATCTGCGATGGCACGGAACTGACGTACCGCGAGCTGAACGAACGGGCGAACCGCCTCGCCCGCCGACTGATCGGACAGGGCGCGGGCCCGGATGGGTGCGTCGCGGTCGCCCTGCCCCGGTCGGCAGACCTGGTGATCACGATGCTGGCGGTGCTGAAGACGGGTGCGGCGTATGTGCCCATCGACCCGGACTACCCGGCCGACCGCATCGCCTACATCCTCGACGACGCCGACCCCATGTGCGTGATCACTGTCGGGGACAGTGGGGTCGAGCTGCCGGCCGGCACCACCCGGATCCTGGTGGATGACCCGTTGGTGCAGCAGGCTCTCGGTGCGCAGGCGGCGGGTGACATGTCCGATGCCGAGCGGGTTGCTCCGTTGGGTGCTGCGTGCCCGGCGTATGTGATTTTCACGTCGGGTTCGACGGGTCGGCCGAAGGGTGTGGTGGTCGAGCACAGGGCGTTGGTGAATTTCCTGTGGTCGATGCAGGAGCGGTTCGGTCTAGGTGTGGGTGACCGGTTGCTGGCGGTGACCACGGTTGCTTTCGATATTGCGGGTCTGGAGTTGTATCTGCCGTTGTTGCACGGTGCTGCTGTGGTGTTGGCGGCGCCGGAGCAGGTGCGTGATCCGCTGGCGTTGCGGGCTTTGATCGCCTCGGCCGGGGTGAGTGTGGTGCAGGCGACGCCGAGTCTGTGGCATGCGGTGGTGGCCGATGCCGCGGATGAGCTGGCCGGGGTGCGGGCGCTGGTCGGTGGTGAAGCGCTGCCGGGTGAGCTGGCCAAGACTTTGGTGGCCCGGACGGCATCGGTGACGAATCTGTACGGGCCGACCGAGACGACGATCTGGTCCACGGCCGCTGAGGTCCGTGGGGATGCCCGCGGGGTGTCCTCGATCGGCGGTCCGATCGCCAACACGGAGGTATATGTCCTGGATGCGGGCCTGTGCCCGGCACCGGTGGGCGTGGCTGGTGAGTTGTACATCGCCGGCGACGGTCTGGCCCGCGGGTATGTGAACCGTCCGGGTATGACGGCGGAACGGTTCGTGGCCAACCCGTTCGGGGCGCCGGGCTCGCGCATGTACCGCACCGGGGACCTGGTGCGATGGAACACGAACGGGCAACTGGAGTACCTCGGCCGCATCGACGACCAGGTCAAGGTACGAGGCTTCCGGATCGAGCTGGGCGAGATCGAATCCGTCCTGGCCGGCCACCCCGACGTGGCCCAGGCCGCGGTGGCCGTCCGGGAGGACCGGCCTGGTGACAAGCGCTTGGTCGGATACGCCGTCCCCACCGCTGACGCGGTACTCGATGCGCAGCAGTTGCGGGCGTACGCGGCGGGTTCGGTGCCCGAGTACATGGTGCCTTCCGCGGTCATGGTGGTGGATGTGCTGCCGCTGACGCCGAACGGGAAGCTGAACCGGCGGGCCCTGCCCGCGCCCGAATTCACCAGCGGCACGACCGGCCGTGCCCCGCGCACCCCGCAGGAAGAGCAGCTGTGTGAGCTGTTCGCAGAAGCACTCGGCGTCGACCGGGTCACCATCGACGACAACTTCTTCGAACTCGGCGGCCACTCCCTGCTCGCCACCCGCCTCATCAGCCGGATCCGAACGGCCATGGGTGTCGAGTTGGGGATCCGTGCCCTGTTCGATGCTCCGACAGTGGCCGGACTGGTAGAGCGGCTCGACGTGGACAATCCCGAGGACTCCTACGGGGTGCTGCTGCCGCTGAGGACCACTGGCAGCTCGGCACCGCTCTTCTGCGTGCACCCGTTGGGCTCCCTCGCTTGGGCCTACGAGGGCTTGGCGGACCGGCTTGGGCCGGACTATCCGGTCTACGGTCTCCAGGGCCGGGGCTTGCTGCAGCCGGAGCGGCAGCCCGGGAGCGTGGCGGAGATGGCCGCCGATTACGTGGCGCAGATACGCACGGTGCAGCCATCCGGGCCTTACCGCCTGCTCGGGTGGTCGTTCGGAGGGAACGTCGCGCACGAGATGGCGGTGCAACTCGAGGAGCGGGGCGAGCAGGTGTCGCTGCTCGCGTTGCTCGACGCGGGCGCTGAATACACCGTCGCATCCGATGAGTCGATCGTGGAACACGAGACGCTCGAGATGCTGGTGCAGGGCCTCGGGCACAAGACCGGGGATGTGGTCGGTGCCGAGACCGGCAGGGATGCCACCGCACGTCAGCTCACTCGGACGGATGTGATCAACTTCCTGCGCCGCACCCAGACTGATTGGCGAGACCGAGACGAAGCACTGATCAACGCGCTAGTCGACACCGCAGAGAACAACGAACGGATCCTGGGTGACTTCAAGCACCGCCGTTCTTCCTCGCGGGTGCTGTACATCGCTGCGGACCCGGCCAGGACCGGTGATACCACGGCGGCGGACAAGTGGCTCCCGCACGCCGGCGGTGGCATCGTGAAGCATTCCGTGCCGTACGAGCACGAAGCGATGATGAGCCCGGACTCGCTCTCGCACATCGTGCCCATCATCGCGGCTGCGCTGAGGGGAGCCTGACTGCGCGGAGACAGCGGTTAGGCAGACTTCCCTTCCTGGGATTCCACGGGTCCGGCCTCGGCGATGGGTCCCCGCCAAGGCCGGACAGCCAGCACGTCCAAGTACGCATGCACTATCCACACGGGGAGCAGAGGTATGAAGTTCGGAATCCTGGGGCAGTTGTCGCTGGTCGACAGTGATGGTCGGTCATGCGCACCAGGCGCCCTGAAGTTGAGGATCCTGCTGGCGAATTTTCTGGCGCGGCCTAACCGCATGCTGTCCACCCATCAATTGATCGAAGAACTCTGGGATGGGTTCCCGCCCCGGACCGCGACAACGGCACTTCAGGTTTATATCTCCAATATCCGTAAGATCCTGGGCGAGGGTGGTTCACGCTCCGAGCAGTCCTCCATTCTCACCCGCCCCCCGGGATATGTCTTTAGCCTGGCTGGCCACGACAGCGATCTGCAACAGTTCGAGCAAGAGAGGGACGAGGCTGGCCGACTTGAGGCCCGGGGGGATATGGAAGGCGCCTCGGCGCTGCTGCGCCAGGCGTTGAAACTGTGGCGCGGGAGGGCCCTCGCTGACGTCCGTTGCACGCCGCGATTGATGGCGGAGGCGCGGCGCCTTGACGAGCTGTACGTCACTTCCTACGAGAAGTCGATAGAACTCGACCTGAACCTCGGGCGGCATGCCGAACTGGTGGGAGAACTCTATGCGTTGGCGGGGGAGTACCCCTCCCGTGAACGAGTCCATGAATACTTGATGGTCGCTCTCTATAACGCTGGACGCCCCAGCGAGGCGTTGCGGGTCTACTTGTCGATCCGCAACTCGCTGAGCGAGCAGTCCGGGCTCGCCCCGAGCCACCGTCTGCGCAGTCTTCAGCAGGCGATCCTGTCGCGGAGTTTCGACGTCCTGTCGATCAGGCCGCAGACCCCGATGCGGTCGATCGCGTGATCCAGCGCACCGGAACCCCGGAAGGGCCAGAGCCGGACCACCCAAAGGATTGAAACTTCATGCGCGAACTATTCCGCATCCGTAACCTGCGTATCTGCATCCTGGGCAATACGGTGACCATGATCGGCGACAATGCCTTCTGGCTCGCCGCTTCCATCTGGGTCAAGGAGCTGACCGGGTCGACGGCGCAGGCCGGCGTCGTCATCCTCTGCCTGACTCTGGGGACCATGCTCTCGCCCGTCACCGGAGTGCTGGTCGACCTGTTCCGACGCAGACGGCTGCTGATGTTCACCGAGGCGGCCACCGCGCTGTTGATCTTGTCCCTCGTCACTGTGGACGGCCCGGGCCAGGTCTGGCTGATCTACCTGGTGATGTTCCTCTACGGGATCAGCTCCGCGATCACTTCCGGTGCCTTCGCCGCCTTGCGAGAGGAGCTCATACCCGCGGAACTCGTGAGTACGGCCATCGGGCTCAGCCAGGCGCTGAATCAGGCCGCTCGGCTGATCACCCCCGGGATCGGGCTCGGTGTCTTGGCTGCCTGGGGCGGGCACACCCTGGCCGTTGTCGACGCGGCCACCTTCGGTGTGTCGGTGCTGTGCTGGTCGCTGGTGCGGATCGACGACCCGAAGCCGGCCCGGGGGACGAACCGGGAGGGCTGGAGCCAGCAGGTCGTGGTCGGTTTCCGATACTTGCTGACCGCGCCGCTGCTGCGTCACCTATCCCTCGCCTTGGCACTCGCCTTCTTCGCGATGGGCTTCTATGAGACGCTCGGCATCGCTGTGGTGACCGTCGGGCTGGGCCATCCCGCGACCTGGGTGGGCACTTTGGTCACCGTCATGAGCCTGACCGGGCTGATCGGAGGCTTGCTCGCGCCGGCGCTCATCAAACGTGCCGGACCTGGGCGTACCGCGGCGGTTGGCTTGGGATTGTGCGCAGTCGCCGCTGGCTTCGTCGCAGTCCCGAACAGTGCGGTGGTGATCACCGCTGCTGCGACCGTCGGGCTGTGCCTGGCGCCGGTCGTGGTCAGTTCCATGACGGCCTTTCAGCTGTACACCGCGAATGAGCTGCTGGGCCGGGTGACCGGAGCAGCGAGCTTCATCATGACCGGGATGCAAGGCGTCGGAATCTTCGTCGGCGTCATGCTGATTGACGTGCTGCCCTACCGAGATCTGGTTTATCTGAGCGTCGGCATTCTTATCGTCGGCTCGTTGTACCTGGCAACCCGACCCGAGCAGCGTCGGCGTGTACTCCCGAACCGGACAGCTGTTCTGGAAGGCGACGAGCCGAAAAGTGAGGAGCCGGCCGGAACTGCGAAACGATGAGTGCATCAAGCTCATGTCAAGCATGCCCTCAACGGTCGCTTTTCGTGGGTGGATATCGATGGATGAAAACAGCTCATATTTCTGCAGTGATCAGCGCCGACTTCCCCGACGTCGCGATCAATGTAAGGTGATCGAGATCTCACCACGCAACTCATTGCTGGAGTACACCTGAATGTCTGTGAATGCGTCTGACACCGCGA
Source organism: Streptomyces sp. NPDC025793 (assembly GCF_055558375.1). Classification (NCBI taxonomy): domain Bacteria; kingdom Bacillati; phylum Actinomycetota; class Actinomycetes; order Kitasatosporales; family Streptomycetaceae; genus Streptomyces; species Streptomyces sp. NPDC025793. Next base: position 17,800 of record NZ_JBVHMR010000054.1, read on the forward strand.
TATGGCTGCGGCGGTTCGGCACGGTCGCCGGGCCCAAGCAGCGTCTGGTCTGTTTCCCGCACGCTGGAGGTTCCGCCAGCGCCTTCAGTAGCTGGCGCCGTCGGCTGCCTGTCGATGTCGAACTGTTGACGATCCGCTATCCGGGCAGGGAGGACCGGATCACGGAACCGTTCGTCGAGGACATGGACGAGATGGCCGATCAAATCGCCGCGGAGCTGGCCCCGTTGCTCGACAGCGGCTTGGTGTTGTTCGGGCACAGTATGGGTGCAGCCCTTGCCTTCGAAGTTGCTTTGCTGCTGGAGGAGAAGCATGGCCGGGGCCCAGCCATGGTCGTTGTTTCCGGCCGGAGTGGCCCCGGCACTGAGGGGCGCGATCTGCCTGATGACAACGACGAATCGGTCATCGACTTCGCCAAGTCTTTGGGAAGCGTCAACTCGGCGGCGTACGACGACGAGGACCTTCGCCCGCTGCTGCTTCCGGCGCTCCGCGCGGACCTGCGCATGATCAAGAACCACTCTCCTAAGCCCGGCCGGACCATCAAGAGCCCGCTCTCGATCTATGTGGGAGACAGCGACCCGGACGTTACTGTCTCCGAGGCGTATGCGTGGTCGGACGCGTCGATCGGTGAATCAAGCATCAAGGTGTTTCCCGGGGGGCACTTCTACTTGGTCGACTCCGAAGCAGAGGTACTGGACGACTTGTCCGCGCGGCTGCGCAGCGCAAGACTCACTGACCTCGATCGTTCATGAGGGTCCGTCAGCTTGCTGGGTCTGACCCGTAGTCGGTGGTAACGGCGGGTAGCCATCCGCGATCATGCTCTCGTGATGGATGTCAACTCGCTTGTCGGGACGGTGTTTTCCGGGCTGTCGGGGGGTGGTGGTCGAGGGGGTTGCGGACGGCGGGGACGCGGTCGTGGTTACGGCCCGTACCCGGGGTGTCGCGGTGCCGTGTCCGGTGTGCGGGATGCCGACGATGAAGGTGCACGGGTGTCACGGCCGGACGGTGGCGGACGTGCCGGTCGACGGCCGGCAGGTCGTCGTCCGGCTGTAGGTGCTGGTCTGTCCGGTGCTGGGCTGTGCGCGGCAGACCTTCCGTGAGCGGGTTCCCGGGCTGCTGGAGCGTCATCAGCGCAGGACGGTGCGGCTGGCCGGGCACATAGCCGAGGTGGCGCGGGAGATATGCGGCCGGGCGGCCGCCCGTCTGGTCAACCTGCCGGCCATGCCGGTCTCCCGCAGTACCGTGCTGAGGTGGCTGTGGCGTCTGCCGGTACCCGAGGCGCCGGTCCCGCGTGTGATCGGCGTGGACGATTTCGCGCTGCGGTGCCGTCACCGCGACGCCACGATCAGTGCCGATGCCGTCACCGGCCGGCGCATCGAGGTTCTGCCCGGCCGGGACGCCGATCCCCCGGAAGCCTGCCTGTGCAAGCATCCCGGCATCGAGGTCGTATGCCGGGACGGCTCGGCCACCTATGCCGAGGCTATCCGCCGCGCCCTGCCCAACGCGATGCGGGTCAGCGACCGCTGGCACCCGTGGCGCGTGCGCCGTGAGGCGCTGATTGATCGAGTGGACGTGAGAGACCTTCGCCTCCGTGTCGCAGCACGGCGCTGAAGCTGGGGGCAGTACGACCCGGGAGGTGCTGGGGAGGATGGCAAGCGGCCTCGACGAAGCCGGGACGTATCAGCACTGCCGGACGGTGCGGGTCCGGCAAGCAAGACGGAGAGGTGTACGAGAGGAACCGGTGGTTGAAGCCTCCGAGGGCCTGTGCGATGTCGTGATCAATCGTGCCGATCCGGGTCCCTCGCGACGGGGAATCCGGTAGGAAGGCGATCGTGGCACGCAGGCAACTCACCAGCCGAGGTAGCCACCCTCACACGCCACGATGCCGAGCTCTACAAAGAACGGAACGCCGTCGAGCGCCTGTTCAGCAAGCTGAAGGCCTGGCGGGGCATCGCGACCCGACACGACAAGGCACCCGAGAGTTACCTCGTCGGCCTCCACCTCCGTGCCTCGATGATCTGGAGCAACGACCTCCTGAAGGCAACTGGCTGTTCACAACATCACACAGCCCCTTGACCGCTCCGCGGGCGCCATCGACGAGCTCACCGACTTCCGTGCTCAGGCCCTCGCCCGGCTCGCCGCCCAGCACGAGGAGATCATCCGCCTATGCGGCGTCATCCGTGGTGCGAACCACGTGACCCAGCTCCCGCAACCCCGAACTGTCACGTTCGGATCATGCAGTTGAGTGGCTCCACCGGGTCCTTGGTGACGCGCAGGAGAGGCACTGCGGACAGGAGAACGAACAGTCCGAACAGCGTGATGGGCAGTAGCCCTACCGGTTGCAGCAGCCGTGTTGGGTCAGCCCTCACCCACGGCCAGTTGGCGATCCAGTTCGTGGTCACATCCAGCGTCATCACCACCACTGCGAGCAGGATGCCGCTGCGGTGCACCCGCGCCGCCAGCACGACGACCAGCGGATCGAGGAGAACCAGGGCGTTCAGGTACACCTGGGAGAGCACCGGGAAATGCGCAAAGGTATGGATTCCGTTCATCAGCACCCAGAACAGGTGCATGCCGGACCCCTCGCCGAAGCCGATCAAGTACACCGCAAGAACCCACCGCGCCCAGTGCGGCAGACCGCTCCACTTTTCCCGCAAATGAACCTCCCTCAGCCGAGCCTATACAGCGCCCCCAGCCAAGCCGAAGCCGGGGCAAGGGCGCAGCATCGCGGAGTGGCATGCGTCACAATGCCGGCATCGGAACGCAACACCGACGATGCGCAACCTCGCCAACGTCAATACCGACAACGGCCTGTGAAATGGCCACACGGAGTCAACCGCACATGGCTTCTGCGGGCACAAGACATCCCTACGTCACGCACCTGACCGAGGACGGGCTGAGGCGTCGCCCGGAGTGTGGACACAGGGGCTCATGCTGCAATTGTGAGTCTATCTGCTCGCAGGTGCTGCTGTTCGAACTCGGCTGGTGAGAGGTGGTCGAGGGCGTTGCGGCGTCTGCGGGCGTTGTAGTAGGTGAGCCACTGGAAGATCTCCAGCCTCGCCTGACGCATCGTCGAGAACAGCCGCTGGTGCATCGTCTCCCTCTTGAGTCCCTGCCAGAATCTCTCGGCGAGGGCGTTGTCATAGCTCGAGCCGACCCGGCCCATGCTCCTGCGGATCCCGTAGTCGTCGCAGACCTGGGCGAACGCGGCGGACGTGTACTGCGCGCCCCTGTCCGCGTGGAAGATCACCCCGTCCACGCTGCCGCCGCGGGTGGCCACAGCCATCTTCAGGGCGTCGATGACGAGCTCGGCGCGCATGTGCGGGGCCATCGAGTGGCCGAGCACCCGGCGCGAGCAGATGTCGATCACGCAAGCGAGATACAGCCACCCGCCGCCAACCTGCGCGTATGTGAGGTCACCGCACCACTCCTCGTCCAGCTGCCCGGCAAGGGAAGTCGCGCTGGAGGAGGTCCGGGGCCGGCGGGGCGAGCCGGTCGGGCGCCGTGGTGCGCTTCCTGCGGCGCAGCTATCGGCCCTCGATCCCGTTGATGCATACCAACCGCTCGACCCGCTTGCGGTTGACGGTGTGTCCGAACCCGCGCAGCTGCGCATGCACGTGGCGGACTCCATACGTTCCCTTGTGCTCGGCGTGGATCTCGCGGATCTCCGCGACGAGCCCGTTCTCGGCGGCCCGCCGTTCTTCGCGGGCACCGGCCCCGGCAAGCCACCGGTAGACACCCGAGCGGGACACCTGAAGGACCCGGCATATCCGCTGTACCCCGCAGTCGGCGCGGTTGTCGGAGATGAAGTCCCAGCGGCGGGTCATGTGCTCATCTCCTTGGCGAAATACTGGGCCACCCGGCGCAGGATCTCCCACTCGACGAGTTCCCACTCCTTCTCGGCCTCGCGCAGCCGGCCGTTCTCCGCCCGCGGCCGCGCCAGTTCCTCATCCCGGCTCTCCGCGGACGCCTCGCCACGACTGCGGTCGCGGCCCGCCAGCGCATCGGCCTGGCGCACCCAGCTGCGCAGCGTCTCGCAGGTCAACCCGACGTCCGCCGCGTCCGCCGCATACGTGCGCTCCGTGTCTGAGTACGTTTAAGTACAGCTTTAGTTGGCGTTGCTAACTTCTTTCAAGTCGGTATGCACCAACGGAGGAAGAGCAATGGATGAGCGACGCCGACTTTCGTCGGCGGTCGGCGCTGATGCCGCTGGGGCTGTATGCCTTGCGGAGGCGGGAATGGACGTGGCGATGCTCGTCCCGGTCGGCTCGTCCTGCACAGCGGCAGCGGCCGCGATCGCGGAGGCGGGCCGACGGTCCGTGACCGTCTTCGCAGACCTCGACGATCTCGCTTCCGTCGAATCCGCGCTGGTCCGAGTGCGCGCTTCACTCGGCACCCCTTCCGTGCTGCTGAGCGTCATAGATTCCGGCTCGTACCGCGGCCCGGGAGGACTGCTCGACCAGGACTGGAAAGAGATCGTCGAGCGTCCGCTCCGCAGGGCCTTCCTGGCCAGCCGGGCATCGATCGATTCCCTGATCAAGAATGGCTGGGGCCGGGTCATCACCGTCCTCGACGTTGACCGTTCCAGTCGGGCACAGCCGCACGAGGACGCAGTACTACGGGCTGGCTTGGAGGGGCTCGTCCGGACGCTCGCCCTGGAGCTGAGCCCGTTCGGCATCACGTCGAACCTCATCACGTCCGACCCCTCCGGTTCGACTCGGGAGTGGGCGGGGGTGCGCTACGGATCGCAGGTCGCGGACCTGGTGGGCTTCCTCGTCAGCGATGAGGCCTCAGCCGTATCCGGCCGGAGCATCCCGCTGTACGACGGTTCGCAGGCCGAGGCGTCGGATGGTCCCTCGTCGAGGCGGCGGTGCGGCGGCGACCTGAACAGGCAAGTGGCGGTCGTGATGACAATTTAGGTCAACTGTTGAGGTGTTCAGCCGCCGGTGGGCAGCGTTCATTGCCGTCCGATGAAGAAATTACGCAGGGCGGTGAGCGGGTCGATCAGGCAGCACATCGGCGCCGTTCTCTCGCCGCACCACATCGGTCGATATCGGGCTACGGATTAGTTCGCCGCTGATCGGCACGGCCAAACCAGACCGGGTACGACTGCGCGCCGAAACTCGTGCGCGCTCGGAGGGCGCATTGGTATGACGGATCAACACCAGGATCTCAGTATCGCGAACCTTTCGCAGGAGCTGACCGCCGCCTTGTCAGCCCGGGCGAAAGGGCTCGACGAGACACTCGAATCGGTTGTGCACGAAGCCTGGGAGTTGGCGCTGAGCCGGCTGCCGTCGCACCTCGGCGCCGGAGACATCGGCTGCACCCTGGATTTCTCCATGTGTCCGCCTGGCGACCGGATCCGGTTGAGCGTGGAGTACCGGCCCGACGAATTCGCCCGCGAGGACGCTGACCGGCTGCTGGCCTTGCTGGTCCGGACACTTGAAGCGGTGGAGAGGAGCCCGGGCCAACCCGTCGAGAGCGTGCAGCTGCTCGACGCCGCCGAGCTGCGCCGGATCCTGACCGAGTGGAGCGGTTCCGGCGACCGTCGGCCTCCCCTTACCTTGAGCCGGCTGCTGGAGCGGCCGGTGAAACGGAGTCCGGACCGCATCGCACTGGTCCAGGGGAGCGAGGCGATCTCCTACCGCGAGCTGGACAGCCGCGCGAACCGGCTCGCTCGTCTGCTCATGGACAGCGGGGTAGGACCGGGGCAGCTGGTGGCGTTGGCCCTGCCACGATCCATCACCTTGATCACGGCCGTCTTCGCTGTGGCCAAGACGGGAGCCGCATTCCTGCCGCTGGACCACGGCTATCCGCTCGATCGCCTGTCCTTCATGCTCGACGACGCCGCACCGGCGCTGCTTTGCACCACCGAGGAGGCCGCCGAAGGTCTGCCGGCGCGATCGTGGCCGCCGCAACTGGTGCTGGACGACGCCGAGTTGGCCGCCAGCATTCGGGACCTGTCGGACGCGAATCCGGATCCGTCCGGTGCCCGGGCCGACCGCGCGGCGACCGAACTGGCTTACGTCATCTACACCTCGGGCACCACGGGCCGGCCGAAAGGCGTGGCTGTGACGCATTCCGGACTACTGGATCTGGCGTCGGCCGCGGCCGACCGGATGGTGCTCGGCGCCGGCGACCGGATACTGCAGTTTTCCTCGCCGAGTTTTGACGCGTTCGTCTTCGAGTTGCTTGCGGCCTTCGCCGCCGGAGCCACCCTCGTCATCCCGCCATCCGGGACGGCCCTGGCTGGGGAGGCGTTGGCCGAGATGCTCGCCGAGAGCCGGGTCAGCCACGCGGTGCTCCCGCCTGTGGCCGCCGCGAGCATAGTCCCCGAGGCAGTGCCCGAACTGCGCACACTTCTGGTGGCTGGTGAGCCGTGCACCGGCGATCTCGTCGCCCGGTGGGCTTCGCGGTGCCGAATGATCAACGCCTATGGCCCGACAGAGGCGACAGTGTGCGTCACCATGAGCGAGCCCCTGTCCGGCTCGGCGACCCCGCCGATCGGCAGGCCTGTCGCGGGTGCCCGCGTGTACGTGCTGGACCGGCACCTTCAGCCGCTGCCCGTGGGAATGCCTGGAGATCTCTACGTTGCCGGCGGCGGCCTCGCCCGCGGCTATCTGGGCAGCCCGGCGCTCTCCGCCGAACGCTTCGTCGCCGATCCGTTCACGGGCAACGGTGACCGCATGTACCGGACCGGCGACCTGGCCTCCTGGCGAAGTGACGGGAGCCTCTCCTTCCACGGTCGGGTCGACGATCAAGTCAAGCTGCGGGGGTTCAGGATCGAACTCGGCGAAGTGGAGGCGGTGCTGGCCGACCACCCACTCGTCGCACAGGCGGTAGCCGCAGTTCAGGAGGACGAACGAGGAACCAGGCAGCTGGCCGCCTACGTGATTCCCGCTGGCTCGGAGCAACCGTCATCGGGCGAGCTGCGTGAACACGCCAGTCGCTCCCTCCCTCACTTCATGGTGCCCGCCGCCTACGGCATCATCAACGCCCTTCCCACGACACCAAGCGGCAAGCTTGATCGGCGCGCCCTCCCGGTGCCGGTCCCGGCTCAAGCCGCGACCGCGCGTCCTGCCCGCACCCCCGCCGAGCTCGCATTGTGCGAGATCTTCGGCCAGGTACTCGAGCGCGCCGACGTGGGTGTGACGGGCAACTTCTTCGAGCTGGGCGGCGACAGCCTGCTTGCCGTCTCGGTGATCCAGCGGGCACGCCGGGCGGGCTTCGCGCTCTCGCCCATGGAGATCGTCAACAATCCGACCGTCGAGGCGCTGGCCGCGGTCGCGGAACCGGTCGGCCCGTCACGTGGACGAGGAGCCGGATCAGCGAGGCCGGCCGACACCGACAGGAGAGGCAGCGCACGATGACCGCGCGACCCATGGTGCCGCCCGAAGAGATCGATGACATCGATCTCGCCGACCCCCGCTTGCACGCGGAGCGCGACCTGAGCGAGGTATGGCGCCATCTGCGCGCCACGAGGCCCGTCCACTGGCAGTCGGCGCGCGAGGGAAGGCCCGGATTCTGGGTGATCACCCGGCATGCCGACGCGACCGCCGTCTATCGGGACAAGGGTCACTTCACGACGGAGCGCGGCAACGATCTGGCCATGCTGCTCAACGGCGGCGACCCGGCCGGCGGGACGATGATGGCCGTCACCGACGGGCTTCGGCACAACTTGCTCCGCAGCATCGTGATGAAGGCGCTCTCCCCGCGGCGGTTGGAAGAGATGCGGCAGGAACTGTGCCGCAGGGTGGACGCGTTGCTGGCGAACGCGATGGACGACGCGAACTGCGACTTCGTCCGCGACGTGGCGGGCGATGTCCCTCTTGGGATGATCTGCGACCTTCTCGCCGTACCGGAGTCCGACCGCAAGTACCTCCTGGATCTCACTACTCGATCCTGGAGTAAGCACGCCTCCGACACGCCCCCGGAGGACGGCCGGACCGCGCAGGGCGAGATTCTGCTCTACTTCGCGGACCTGGCCGACGAGCGGCGCGGTGGCGACGGCGAGGACGTGGTGAGCCTGCTGGCGAACAGCCGTGTCGACGGCAAGTACCTCAGCAACGCCGAGGTCATGGCCAACTGCTACGGCATGATGATCGGCGGCGACGAGGCCCCGCATCACGCGATCAGCATGGGGCTGCTGGCCCTGCTGGAACATCCGGACGCCTGGTCCCTGCTCAAGAGCGGCGGCGCGCAACTGGAGACCGCGGCGGAGGAAGTACTGCGCTGGACGGTGCCCGCCCTGCACGCCGGTCGCACCGCGACGGGCGACGTCACCGTGGGCGGCCAGCTGATCAGGAGCGGGGATGTCGTCAGCGTGTGGATCTCCTCAGCCAACCGGGATGCCGAGGTCTTCGAGGACCCGGACCGGTTCGATCTCAACCGATCGCCGAACGAGCACCTGTCCTTCGGCTTCGGCAAGCACTTCTGCATAGGGCACTATCTCGGACGCATGGAGGTCCAGGCGGTCCTGGACGGCCTGCGCCGGATGGTCGGCAGCATCGAGCAGGTCGGGCCGGAGCGCTGGATCTACTCGGACATCCTGCACGGCTTGAGTTCGCTGCCCGTGGTTCTTCACGGCTCGGCGGCTTGAGGGGAAAGGATTCCCCATGGAGTTGTCAGCCCGGGTTGGTGGCTCGCTGTGAGCGTGTCAGCCCAGCGTGACGGGAGGCTCCGGCGCTGTGAGTTCGAAGGTGCGGCCGTCGCGTATGAGGGCCCAGCGGGCGGCGACCATGGCGGACATGTAGAGGACCCGATGCCGAGCGGCCGACCCTTTCAAGCCCCCACTGGGCTGGAACCACCGAGCCACACCCAGCATCCCCGGGTCTTCTGATCCTGCGAGTGACCGAAACCAACCCACCTACAGCGTAAGGAACTCACACATGTCGAATCCGTTCGAGGACCCGGAAGGCGAGTACGTGGTCCTGGTGAACGAGGAGAACCAGCACTCGCTGTGGCCGGTGTTCGCGGCCGTGCCGGAGGGCTGGAAGCGGGTGTTCGGCGCGGCCGAGCGCCAAGAGTGCCTGGACTACGTCGAGAGGTCGTGGACCGACATGCGGCCCACAAGCCTGATCGCGGCCATGGACGGCGTCGCTTAGCCACACCGCCGACTCAGCTCGACAACCTGATGGGCGCCGCCGGCTTGGCGGGCTCCCGCCATTACGGACCGAGGAGACAGATGGCCGACAACACCGAGACCCGGTATCTCAGGTCCAACGTGATCCTGGAGCCGCTGGTCGACCGGTTCTACGCGTGGCTGCACACTGTGGCGCCAGTGCAGGCCTCGATGAACCTGGCGAACGTGCAGCTGCCGATGCTGGAGTCGTATCTGCAGTCCCCACAGGTTCACGTCTCGGCGAGCACCAACCCGAAGTTTCGTGGCGGCTACTACGTCGGGGTTCCGCGGTCGCGTGCGGCGGAGATCGCCGCACTGGTTGCGTCCATCCAGAGGGACCGGGCTCCGATGCTGGAGTTCGCCGCGGCAGTTGCCGAGGCCGAGAACCTGATCCGTCAGAACGCGACCGGATCTGATCTCTCCCCCCTGTACCCGAGGCTCCCCTCGGCCATCAGGGGACTCGTGGAGATCTGCTACGACACCAGCAACCAGCCTTCGCTTCACTTCCTCGAGCCGCTGGTGTACCAGAGCGCCGCCTATATCGAGCAGCGGCAGTCGGTCCAGCTCTCCCTGGACGACGGTGAGGAGCGGCCGTTCATCCTGAGCACTCCGCGCCTGCCGTCAGCCACCACGCTCGACCTGGCACTGCCGTTCCGCCATCCGGGCCTCACGGAACTGGTCGGCGCACGGATCAGGCCGACGACGGCAGCCCGGCTGCGTGACGCGCTCGACCTCGACGACGGGCAGGCAGGCGTCCTCGACCGGCTGCTGGACGCGAGCCCGAGCCTCTCGGCGGACCGGCACATCGACGGAGGCGGCCGGATCCGCTATTTCGGCCACGCCTGCCTTGTGTTCCAGACGGCCGAGGCCGCGATCGTCACCGACCCGTTCATCAGCACTGACAACCGGTTCGGCGACCGCTTCACCCTCGACGACCTCCCGGACCACATCGACCTGGTCCTGATCACCCACGGCCATCAGGATCACATCGTCCTGGAGACCCTGCTCCAATTGCGCGGCCGAGTGGGGTCGGTGGTGGTTCCGCGCTCGTCCCGGGGAAACCTTCCTGACCCGTCGATGGCGCAGTATCTCAGGCACCTCGGCTTCCCGGTGACTGAGGTCGACGATTTCGACGAGGTCGCCTTCCCCGGCGGGAAGGTCACCGCGACACCGTTCCTGGGCGAGCACGCCGACCTCGACATCCGCGGCAAGTCAACGTTCTGGGTGGAACTGGCCGGCAAGTCGGTCTTCGTGGGTGCCGACTCCTCCGGCATCGATCCGGACCTGTACCGCTACATCCGCGGGCATCTGGGTTCCGCGGACATGGCGTTCCTCGGCTTGGAGTGCGACGGGGCTCCGCTCACCTGGCTCTACAAGGGTCTGCTGACCAAGCCGGTGACCAAGAAGATGAGCGATTCGCGCAAACTGTCGGGGTCGAACGCGGCACAGGCCGGCGCCATCATCGGCGCACTGGGGGCGGGTGAGGCCTATGTTTACGCGATGGGCGAGGAGAGCTGGCAGGGGCACATCATGGCTACCTCGTATGCGGACGACAGCTACCAACTCCAACAGATCGACGAGTTCCTCCTCTGGTGCAAGGACCGCGGGATCGCCGCCGAGCACCTGTTCAACAAGCGCGAGTGGCGTTGGTGACGCGCGGAGAAGCCTCATGGCCCGCAGCGAGCACGTGAAAGTCGAAGGAGTCAGGCACGACGGCGGAGGGACGAGACCAGGACACGGCTCTGGTCCGAGTGCGCCGGACGGAGCATCCCGTACTCACTCCGGCGAGCCTCGGCTTCTGCGGTGGTGGCACCGGTTCGCTGACCGCGAGCCCGCGCAAGCCCATCGCAACCCGGGGGACGCGGACCCGTCCGAACGGTGGCGAGCCAGCGGCACGGCCCGGTTCGCTCCAGGGCCGTACCTCCGGTCATCCGGACCGTCACCCCTGCTGAACAGCCACGCTCCAAGCGTGTCCACCACCGACGATGGGATGGCAGTGAGAACTGGATCCGTGTCCGAACGAAGCCCTCTGACGCTTCCCGCTCTTCTGGCCCACCGCGCGAAAACAGCGTCCGACCAGGTCGCGTACGTTCACCTCATCAATGGCGAGGAGCCCGGCGAGCAGACCACCTACGGGGAACTGCACGCTGCGGTGCAGGGCAGGGCGCAGGCGCTGGCCGGACGGCCCGGCGCAGCCCGCAGCGCGGTGCTCATGTATCCCACCGGCCTGGAGTTCATCCGCAGCTTCCTGGCCTGCGCCGCGGCCGGGATAGCTGGAGCGCCTGTGCAGGTTCCGATGCGACGACTGGCAGTACAGCAGTTGCGTGCAATTGCCGACGACGCCGGCACCACCATGGTGCTCACCACTCGGTCGGTCCGCGACCAGGTGTACTCAGACTTCGGCGAACTGCCCGAACTGGCCGGCCTTGATCTGATCGCGACCGATGATCTGGCTCCGCCTGCGACGCTCGTGCGGCTGCCCGAAGTGGGGCTGTCCGACGTGGCGTTGCTCCAGTACACCTCTGGTGCCACCGGATCGCCCAAGGGCGTCATGGTCACGCATGCCAACTACTGGGCCAACACCGCGGAGACCGACGCGCTGTGGCCGTTCGGGGACGATGGCACCGTGGTGACCTGGCTTCCCCTGTTCCACGACATGGGAGTGATGCTCGGTGTGGTGGTGCCGCTGTGGGCGGGGTGCCCTGCCTACCTGATGGACCCGGAGGCTTTCATCCGGCGTCCCGCCCGCTGGCTGGAGGCGCTGTCCCGATTTGGCGGCACCCATTCGTCAGCGCCGAACTTCGCCTACGACCTCTGCTTGCGCGACGGTCCCCGGGAGCCGATCGATCTTTCGCGCTGGCGTGCGGCGATCAGCGGGGCGGAGCCGGTGCGTCCGCACACGATGCACGAATTCATCGGGAAGTTCGCCCCTTACGGCCTGGACCCGTGTGCCGTCTCCCCGGCCTACGGGCTGGCCGAGAACACCCTGAAGGCATGCGGCAGCCGAGCGGACACAGAGCCCGCCCAGCTCTGGCTGGACGCCGACGAGCTTGGACAGGGACATGTGGTCCTCCTTCCGGGCGATCCCGCTGGGGGCAGCGAGCCGACCAGTGCCGGAGTCCCGGTGATGAGCTGCGGGGTCCCCGTCGGCGAGACCCGGATCCGGATCGTGGACCCGCACACGTTGCGAGCCGTCGGTCCGGACCGGCTCGGCGAGATCTGGGTGTCCGGTCCGTGTGTGGCTGCTGGGTACATAGGCCGTGGAGAGGAGAGCGAGCGGAGCTTCCGGGCACGTATCCGGGATGAGGAGGAGGCCGGCCCGTTCCTCCGCACCGGTGACACCGGATTCGTACGGGACGGTGAGGTGTATGTCACCGGCCGAATGAAGGACATGATCATTATCAAGAGCCGCGACCGCTATCCGCAGGATCTGGAGTATTCGGCGGAACAGAGCCATCCACTCCTGCATCCAACCTCGACCGCTGCCTTCGTAGTGGACACCGGTGAGCAGGAGTCCCTGGTCCTAGTGGTGGAGGTCGACGGCAAGGCGCTGCGGTCCGCGGGAATCGACGAGCTGTCGGAGGCGGTTCGGGGGGCGGTCGCGCGCGACCACCGGCTCGAAGCTGCGGACGTGGTGCTCATACGTCGCGGTGCGCTGCCGAGGACCACCAGCGGCAAGATACGTCGCAATACCTGCCGTGAGCTGTACGAGTCCGGGACGCTGCCCAGACTGGACAGGGCCTTGGAGCGCGCGTGATGGGATGACCCGAAGGCGTGGCTGTTCGGCTGGGGTCACGGTGCAGCAGTTCCCTCAGGCTGCTGCTGTGGTGTCCGGTGTGAGGGCAGGCGGGAGCCACGGGCACGTTGCAGAACTGGGTCAACAAGGCACGCGAGCCCCCAAGAGGCAGGGGCCGCCGGCCGACGGACGGAGGATCCTCACCGCCGTGCGGACCGTCGACGCCCCGCCCCGTCTGCGGGCCCTGCCGCAGGTGGAGATCCTGCGGCAGGTGTGGACCCACCAGTACTTCCGGTACAGCAAGGGGCAGTTGCGCTGACGGGACGCGCACTACTGCGTCAAGCGGGGCGTGGCCGGGGTATCGCACTTACTTCACCGAGACGTGTGAGCCTGATGCGCCAGAGGTGGTGATCCACGTTGCCACCACCATTGCGCCGGCCCAAGACGGCGAGCTCACCGATCAGATCCACGACGACCGTGCCACGGCAAGGAGGCCTTCACCATCAGTTGGCAAGAACAGCAGGCCACCTGCCCGCGCGGCAAGCAAGGCCAGCAGTGGCGTCCGCCGAACATCAGCGCTGTCTGCGGCCACAACTACATCCAGGTGCGCTTCGACGGGGCGACCTGATCCATCCCGGGACTGATGGAGACATCGAAGACCCGGAAGGGTCCCGACCATGCCTACACCCCGTAAGGCATCTGGGGACAGTATCTGGTTTCATCATCCGACTTTGGAGCTAGTGTGGGCGCCATTCCTGAAATCGACCTCTCCGATCCGGCCGTACTGTCCGACCCGTTCACTGTGTACGGACGAGCGCGGGAGCAGAGCCCCCTCGCACGCCTGCTGAAGCCCGGCCTCGGCCCGATATGGGCGTTGACCCGATACGAGGACGCCAAGGCGATGCTCACCGACGTGCGCTTCGAGATGAACGCGAACAGCTACGTGCGTCCGGACGTACCGGAGTTGCAGCAGCAGGAGAACATACAGCAGGTGGACGGCCCCAAACATGCTCGTCTCCGCCGCCTCGTCTCGCCGCCCTTCACTGCACGCCGAACCGCCGAGTTCCGGCCTGCCCTGCAACGCATTGTGGAGTCGTTGCTCGATGGCCTCGCAGGGCAGGCCGACGGTGAACCTGTAGACCTACTTGCACACTTCGCTCGACCGCTGGCAGTCCACGTGGCCTGCGAACTGGTCGGCGTCGTGCCGGAGGACTACGACACCTGGCGGGCCCACGCCGCGGCCGTCGCTGTCGGTCACGGCCCCGAATTCATGCAGGCCGTCCCTGGCATCGCGCGTGCCGCGACGGAGGCGGTTGCCCGCAGTCGCCGGGAGCGGGCCCTCGGCCTGCTCGCCGAACTGCTCGGCACAGACGCCGAAGACCAGGACCGACTGACCGACGCAGAGCTGATCACCCTGGTCTGGCATCTCGTTCTGGCCGGGCAGGGCCCGGCCTACCTCATCGCCAATTCCGTCGAAATCCTTCTCCGACACCCCGACCAGCTCGCCGAGCTACGCGCCGACGAATCACTGATGCCCGGTGCGGTCGAGGAGCTGACCCGCATGCACGGACCGCAGGTGCTGACCCTACCGCGCTACGCTCGCGAGGATGTCGAGATCGCCGGCATGTCGATTCCGCGCGGCGACCGCATCTGCGCGGTGCTGGCCAGCGCGAATCGCGATCCGCGCGTCTTCGAGGATCCGGATCGGCTCGACTTCCGCCGCCCGCCCGGTCGGCCCGCGCACCTGGGATACTCGCACGGCTCGCACTTCTGTCTCGGTGCGGCGTCGGCGCGCGTCCAAACCGGAGTCGCGCTCAGCATGCTGTTGCGCCGCTTCCCGAAGCTCGCCCTCGCCGAAGGGGACACCCTCCGCGTTCCGAACTCGGAGTTTTGGCGGCCCACCGCACTCCTCGTCACGCTCTGACCTCGGATATCCAGCCCACAAGGACGATCTGATGCCGGGATAGCGAAAAGGCGCCGTTGACCTGCAAGGACACGAGTGTCTAGTCCGTATCTGCAGCAGAGATCAAGGCACCTTTCTGGTGAGTGAGCGTACTGGGTGCAGCCGGCGGCTGTCCGTGGCCACCGATGGGAAGGGCCTGGTCGGGCATGCGGGGGCGGTGGTTGCACCAGGTCGCCGACCGGGCCGCGTTGCCCGACGCGCTGCGGCCGCTGTGTCCGGCGGGCGGCAGTGCGACCTGGCGAGACCGCGCGGATGCGCTGCTCGGACTGGCGGGCGCGATCGTGCTCGGGGCGAAGAACCTGTCCGAGGCCGAACAGCTCCAGGCCCACCACACCGCCGTGCTGGGGGCCGCGGCCTCGGACCCCAGCGCGCACGGACGCTGGCCGCGCTGGACCAGCCCGCCCTGAACCACATGGCCAGGGCCCGCGCCCAGGTCCGCCGCCATGCCTGGTCGCTGCTGCACCTGCGTCCCGGCGGCCTCCCCTGGCCGACCGTGGCCGGCAAGCGGCTGACCGAGTGGATCGTCATCGACATCGACCCCGCGATCATCCTGCCCTCCTCGAAGAAGACCGGATCGGCGGTCACCTTCGAGAAGACCTGGTGATTTCACCCACCGGCCTGCTGCACCAACACCCAGGAGTCGTTGTCCATGCAGCTCAGGCCAGGTATCGCGGTTTCCAACACCGTGGCCGACCACCTCACCGTGCTCACCGCTGCCATGCGCCAGATACCCGCCTCCAGCCGCGAAGGGGTCTGTCCAAAACTTGTGGAGCGATCGGCAGGTGGATGGGCTTGAGTCTCCCGTAGGGGGAGACGTCAAGGTGGGGGCATGGACGGCGACACGCTCTACTCGATCGGCGAACTGGCCCGGCGGACCGGCCTGACGGTCAAGACCATTCGGTTCTACTCCGATCGCGGGATCGTGGCGCCGACGGACCGCAGCCCGGCCGGCTACCGCCTCTACGACATCCACGCGGTCGCGCGCCTGGACCTTGTGCGGACCCTGCGGAACCTGGGGGTGGACCTGCCCACGATCCGCAGGGTCGTGGACCGGGAACTCTCGCTTCCCGATGTCGCCGCAACGCACGCCGACGCCCTGGCCGTGCAGATCCGCGTCCTGCGCCTGCGGCATGCGGTGCTGACGGCGGTGGCCGAGCGCGGGCTCACTGCTGAAGAGACGGATCACATGCACAAGCTGGCCCAGCTCTCCGAGGACGAACGCCGACGTCTGATCGGGGACTTCCTCGATGCCGCCTTCGGCAGTCTCGACACCGACTCCGCGTTGGCGGGGATCAGGCGCTCGATGACTCCCGAGATACCCGACAACCCCGAGGCGGAGGAGGTCCGGGCATGGGTGGAGTGGGCCGAACTGGCCGCAGACCCGGATTTCCGCGCCGGCGTGCGGCGGATGGCCGAGGACCACGCGGCCGAACAGGCACAAGGCGACACCACGGGCCCGCGCCGCGACCTCGGTGCGGTCGTCCGTGACCAGGTCGGCCCCGCCCTGGCGGCGGGCATCACCCCGGCTTCGCACCAAGCCGATCCGATCGTTGCGGCGCTTGCGGCTCACTATGCACACGTCCTCGGCCGCCCCGACGACGCCGAGCTGCGCCGCCTGCTGCTGGCCCGGCTGGAGAGTGTGAGCGACCCACGCCGGGATCGGTACCTCCAGCTGCTCGCAGTGATCAACGGCTGGCCCGCTCCGGAGAGCCTGGTGCCGGCGTTCAACTGGTCCATCGAGGCCGTGCGCGTGCGAATGGAACGCTGATGGGCCGGGATCGTCGGCGTGGGGGCGGAGCACTGCCGCATACGATCGGCAGGTGAACGACATCGTCGTCCTGCACGCGGGCGCGACGTCGTCCGCTCCCGCCCTCGTCCTTCGTCCCTGGTGCATGGAGGACGTTGCTGCCCTCGTCGACGTGTTCCGGGACCCCGCACTGCGCCACTGGACCAGCTCGCGCGTAGAGAACGAGGGCGATGCGATGCGGTGGGTGCGGGGCCAGGAGCGAGGCTGGGCAGCGCAGGACCGGTTCGGGTTCGCGGTTCTTGAAGCGCGACCCGATTCGCCCCACGGGCAGTTGGTGGGCCATGCGGTCCTCAAGGAGGTAGCCTCCGGCAAACCGTCGGCCGAGGTGGGCTACTGGACCGCGGCGCATGCCCGCGGACGGGGTGTGGCGCCGCGCGCTTTGGAGGCTCTCACCGGCTGGGCCTTCGACGTCCTGGGGGCCGACGCGCTGGAGCATCTGGAACTCCTGCACCAGGTGGACAACGCGGCCTCATGCCGCGTGGCACACAAGAGCCGGTACGGCCTCGACACAGTCCTGTCCGCAGCGCCGCCCTCCTTTCCCCGCGAGGGTCATCTGCACATACGGCGCAGAGATGGCAGAGATGCCTGAGATCCACTCGGTAAGGCTGCTCAAGCCGCGGGGGCCTCGGGGTGTTCGACCAGGTGGCCGTTCTCGAAGCGGGCCCCGGCGCGGACCAAGGCGACAAGGTGCGGCGCAGTGATCGCGCGCCAGCGAGCCTGGGCGCCCTTCGCGTCACGCCCCGAGGACCGATCCACAAGTCCCGAGCATCGCTCCCGCGGCTCCGGCCACCCGCAGAACACGGCTGGAGAACGAGGAGCGCGGCCTTCAACGTGTACCGGGCGGATGTCACCGCCCGGTGTTCAGGCCCAAACCAGGCCGACCGCGTACAGGTCTCGGACACCAAGTCCGGGGCTCCGACCTTGCGGCGGTCAGCCCCGCCTGCCGTGACCGTGAGGGGGCGGTGACGCTGCCCAGGAACTCCGGCTCCCGTTCGATCAGCAACTCCCCTGAGCGATACAACGCAGATTCTCAAGCGTCGGGGTGCGCCGGCAGGGCGAGCCAGTCCGACCAGGAGATCTCGCGACCGATGAAGCGCGGCTGCTCAAACGGCCAATCGGCGGCGATCCACTGCGGCACCAACGCGTCCAGAGCCTGCTCGACCTTGCTGCCCACCAGCTCGTCCACCACCCACCAGGAGATCTCGCCGTCCGCGCCGGCCTTCTCCGGCGGGTCGATGTAGACGCAGCCCGACAGAGCCGCCTCCGCCGCGTCGAACAGTGCGTAGTTGAAGGACTGGTGTGCGGCGATCTCCTTCTCGTGGCGCAACAGGTCGGCCTGGTCGGCCTCGTAGGTCATGGTGGCCGCGGGCCACCCCCAGGCCGGGCCGAAGATGCTCCACAACCGCTCGCGCGAGCCCATCACGGCCGGATAGTCGAGAGGTGTGTCCGCCTCCCGGATCGGCCGCAAATGATGATCTACTCCCGGCAGCGGCACCAGGAGAGGGTGGACGAAGTCATCGGGAAGCCAGCTCATGGCGCCCGACCGTAGCACCACGCCGGCGTCTGCTCCCCAGGGTTTTCTCCGTACCCACGCACGGACCGCCATCCCCGATCGGTACGACAACGGCTTCGGAGGCCGGACGAGGATGCCAGTCTGCACTGACAACGCGATGGCCGAGGCCCTGAACGGCACCTTCAAGGCCGAGCTGATCGAGATGCAGGGCCCCTGGAAGGACGTCGACCAGGTCGAGCGGGCGATCTTCCAGTGGATCACCTGGTACAACGAAGAACGCCTCCGCTCCGCACTCGACTACGTACCGCCCGCCGAGTACGAGGAAGCCTTCTGGCGGAGCCAGGAGCAAACCCCGCAGTCCGCCTGAAACAAGATCACCGGACTCCGCGAAACTCGGGGTGCCCCTGTGTCGTGTCAAGTTGCCTGAGGTAGCTGGTGTTTGACGCTGCGCTCATCGGCGATCATGACGCGCCGCACATGGTCGGCAAGACGGCGTTTCAGGCACCTTTTGGCTTCCTCGGGGGTCTTTCCTTCCGAGGGTTTCCTCTGGTGGGAGGCATGTCCAAGGGAGTCCGGCATCCTGATCTGGACGACTGCGACGGTGTGGAGGACCGAGTTGAGCTGGCGATCACCGGATCGTGAGAGCCGGTGGCGGGACCGGTCCGCGCTTGCGATCGCCACGGGAGCGACTCCGGTGTACTTGGCGAACGCTGCAGCGGTGGCGAAGCGGCTGGGTCGCCCGACCCGGCCCACGAGCCTCGCCGCCAACACCGGCCCGATGCCCGGCGCGTCCATCAGTGTGCTGCCCGCTGTCTCGACGAGTTCCTCCATGCGGGCAGCGTTCTCGGTCAGTCGCTCGTCCAGTGCCCGGATCTCCACGATCGGATCGCGAGCAAGTGCCTTGCGGACCTGCTCGACGTCGCCGACGGGTCGCACGCACGGTGCGCAGCAGCGCGCTTGCCAGATCTGCTGACAGCTGGGCCGGAGCCCCGCCGGGCAGCAGATCCCGCAGCACGGCGTGCAGTTGGTTGACGGTTCGGACGCGGGCCCGGGCGAGGTTGACGCGTCGTTCGTCGAGCAGGGCCAGGGCCGTCGTGTGGTCTTCGGCCTCCACCTCGCGTCCCTCGCCGTGCAGGTAGGCGGTCGCCGCCGCGGCGGCGTCGGTCCGGTCGTTCTTGCGGCCGCCGCCCCGGGTGAGCCGGCGAACGCGGCTGGTCGCGGTTGCGGGCTTGCGGCGGTCGTGCGGTGCGGGGTCGAGGCGCCGGGTCATCGAGGCCCAGGACCGGTAGACGCGCTTCGACGTCGCGTACTGGTGGTGCGCGACGCGGTCGATCTCTTCTCGGGTTGCACCCTCGGGGATGTGCAGGTCGAGGTCGGGGACGTCAAGGAGGGCTTTGGACCCTGGAGACAAGGCGAAGAAGAGCGTCTCCCACGCGTCGTTGATGTTCGCGCTCTTGCCCATGTACTGCGACAGGAACAGGCCGATCAGCACTGTGCGGAACGCAAAGCCCTTCGGGCCTGGCCGGTGCTCGTTGGAGGGGAGGCGTTCCAGTGCTCCGCTGTGGCGCACGAGGTCGAAGATCTGCCTCACAACGCGGTCGCTGAGGGTACGGCCGGGGGCCTGCGGTGCAGGGCGTAGGGCGAGGCCGGTACGTCGGCAGGGTTTGTCCTCCGGGTTCTTCCTGCTCACGCCGCCGCCCCCCGCACCAGATCGGATGCCCCCGCTTCGGGCACGTCGTGGAGGAAGACGAGGTGGCGCGAGAGGCTGTGCAGGGTCCCGAGTCCCGACGCTTTGAGGATCACCTTCAGCGGAATGCCTGCATTCAGCAGTTCGACGAGCCAGGTCGTACGCAGCCGCTGGATCGGCCATGAGCCGGGCGCGGGGAGCCTGTCGGCGGGTGCCTTTAGTGTGGCTTCGAGCACGCGGATGAGATTTCTCCATCAGCCCTTTGGCCCCCACAGGCTGCAGTTGCCCCGGGAGCCGAGGAAGCGGAGATGCTCACAGAGGCACAGGACACCGAGGAGATCGTCGAACGGGTGGCGGCACCGGACATCAAGAAGGCCGATGGGTGTCTCGCACCCGCGTTCCCTGGGAGGGGCGCCTGGGCGGCGCATGCAAGGTGTCGACGGGGCAACTATGACCCGTCGTTACTGGATCTGTCGGATCATCTGCGGCGCTGGGGGTGCTCCGGGTTGTCCTAGGGAGTGTGCCGAGTTGAGATCTTCATGTGAGGCTGCGGAGCCAGATGACCGCCCCGCGTAAGTGGAGTCCGGCGAGGTAGCTGACAGGGGT